>NZ_DASPMG010000174.1:0-44690 GCF_035627195.1 Azospirillum sp. | reverse complement strand
ATACCGGCGAGCGGAGGCGCTGACTCACTGAGGGGGATTCCCAAGGCGAGCGATCCGTGATTCGATTCCCCGTCCACGTCGGGGAGGAGCGGATGCCAGCGGCGTTGCCGATCCGGGAAGACTTAAGCGCCGGCGAGTTGCGCGCGCTGGCGCGGCGAGAGAGCAAAGGGCGTGTGGCGGCACGGATGTTCGCCATCGCCCATGCCCTCGATGGGGTGAGCCGGGCGGAAGCGGCGCGGCTGGCCGGCATGGACCGCCAAGCCCTGCGCGATGCGGTGGTGCGCTACAACGCCGAAGGCGTGGCCGGGCTTTATGACCGCCCGCTGCCCGGTTGGCCGGAGTGGCTGAGCGAGGGGGAGCAGGCGACGCTCAAGGCCATCATCCTCGCCGGCCCCGATGCGAAGCAGCATGGCTGTGTGGAGTGGACCCTGGCGATCCTGTGCGAGGTGATCGCCGAGCGCTTCGCCAAGACGCTGCATCCGGCCAGCCTGTCGCGCATCGTGCGACGGCTGAACCTGTCGAAGCAGAAGACGCGGCCCCGCCACCCGCAATCCGACGCCAAGGCCCAGACCGCCTTCCAAAAAAGGGGCTGTGCGAAGCGCTGAAGGCGGCCGCCGCGGCGCACCCTGGACGCCGCCTTCAGCTCTGGTTCCAGGATGAGGCCCGGATCGGCCAGAAGGGCCGCACCGCACATCGCTGGTGGGAGCGCGGGCAGCGTCCGGCCGGGCTGTGCGACAAGTGCTTCACCTCGGCCTACCTCTACGCCGCCGTCTGCCCGGCCAGCGGCGCTGACTTCGCGCTGGTGATGCCGACCGTCTCCACCGCCGCCATGAGCCTGTTCCTGGACGGCTTCTCCCGGAGCCTGGAACCGGACGTCCAGGCCGTGCTCGTGCTCGACCAAGCCGGTTGGCACGGATCGCGGGCGCTGGTCGTACCGGACAACGTCACGCTGGTGCCGCTGCCGCCCTACAGTCCCGAGCTGAACCCGGTCGAGCGCGTCTGGCTGTACCTGCGTGAACGCTTTCTGTCCCACCGGCTTCTCGACGACTACAACGCCGTCGTCGAAGCTTGCTGCGACGCCTGGAACGCCCTCACCGCCACACCCGACCGCCTCCGCTCCCTCACCAGCTACCCGTGGCTCCCATGTGTCAATGCTTAGGCTCGGCGGTATTAGACCGGCGCGACGCACACGCGGTTGCGGCCGCTGCGCTTGGCCTCGTACAGCGCGCCGTCCACGCGGACCAGGGCACGCTGCAGCGACTCCCCTTCCGCCAGCGCCGCGAGGCCCATGCTGACGGTCATGGTGAAGGAATGCCCCACCGCGTGCACGGCCATCTGCGCCACCGCCAGCCGCACGCGTTCCGCCACCGCCTGCGCGTCCGCCGCCACGGTTTCCGGCAGCAGGATCAGGAACTCCTCGCCGCCGATGCGGCCGATGGTGTCGGTCTCGCGCAATTGCCGCCGCAGCACGGCGATCAGCCGGCGCAGCGTCTCGTCGCCGGCCGCGTGGCCGTAGGTGTCGTTGATCGACTTGAAATGGTCGACGTCCAGGCTCAACAGCACCACCGGGTGGCGATAGCGGTGGGCGCGCATGATCTCGCGCTCGGCCAGTTCCATGAAGTGGCCGCGGTTGGCGACGCCGGTCAGCGTGTCGGTGGTGGCCAGCCGCGCCAACTCGCGCTCGACCGCCTTCTGCTTGGTCACGTCGCGGCCGGCGGCCAGGATGCCGCCGATCTCGCCGGCCGGGTTGCGGTAGATGGAGATGTTGAACAGCAGCTCCGTCAGCGGCCCATCGCCCTTGCGCATGGACAGCGGGAAGTCGCGCAGCACGCCTTGCTCCAGCGCCGTCTCCAGTCCCGTCGCCGCCTGCTCGGGCTGGGTGAAGTGCTCGACGAAGCCGGAGCCGATCAGCGCGTCGCGCTTCAGCCCGGTCACCTGCTCGGCCGCCGCGTTGACGCCGGTGATGGTGCCCTTGGTGTCGATGGTGATGAAGGGGTCGATGCTCGCCTCGATCAGGCTGCGCGCGTAGTCCGCCATCTCGCGCAGGCGGTTCTCGCGCACCACCGTTGCCGTCACGTCGGTGACCTGGACGAGGCACAGCGTGCCGCCGGCCCCGCCGCCGGCCGCCGGCTTGGGGGGGCGGATCGGGCGCACCATGGTCGACTGCTCCACCGGCGCGCCGCGCCGGCCCGACCCGCCGGGCTGCGCGGTGAACAGCGGGAAGGGCCGCGGGTGCAGGTTGTGCGACAGGATCGTCGGCAGGCCGGAGCGCAGCGCCATGCGCACCGCCTGCTCGATCCGCGTGTCGGCCAGGTGCGGGAACAATTCGGCCAGCGTGCGGCCCACCGCCCCGGTCTCGGGGATGCCCGAGCGCTCCGCCATCCAGGCGTTCCACAGCACGATGCGCTCGTCCGCGTCGATCAGGACGACGCCGCAGTTGAGGGCCCCCAACAGGCCGGCGCAGGTGTCGTACCGCATCGGCCTACTCCCGTCCCACCGCCCGCAGGCAGGCGGAGACCAGCTGGCGGAACCGCTCTACGCCCACCACGTCCATGACGAACATCAGGTAGCCGCTGACGTCGTCGCTGCGGATCAGGAAGCGGATGTGCAGGAACAGCACCACCGAATCGTCCGGCCCGCCGCCGCTCTCGCGCGTTCCGGCCGTCGCGAACAGGTCGCGGTTGACCTCGCTGGTCAGCGCGGGCAGCGACGACACCACCTCCGTGTGGAGGAAGTTGCCGATGGTCCCCAGGCAGGCGTTCAGGATGATGTTGCCGATCTCCAGCAGGGTTTCCTGCGCCAGTTCGGTGATCTCCTGCACCGGATAGGCGCCGCCCAGGACGGAGCGCACGATGTGCAGGCTCTTGGCCTCCGGGAACACCAGGGCGGCCACGCCGGCCAGCGCGCCCTCGAAGCTCTGCGTGATGCCGGTGGCGCGGTCGCTGGTCAGGCGCGCCAGCGCCGCCGCCGCCGCCTCGCGCGACATCACCTCGACCGAGGGGACGGACAGGGTGATCTCCTCGCCGATCATCTGGCTGAAGGCGGCCGCCGCCTGCCCGACGCCCATGTTCATCAGCTCGGTGACGACGTCGCGTTCGTCCTCGGTCAGTTCCAGCATGTCCGTGGCCTTCAGCCGGCGTTCAGCAGCGCCAGGATCTGCTCTTCCTTGGCCGGCTTGCGCAGGAAGGCCAGACCGCGCTGGCGGGCGCGCTCGGACAGCGCGTCCTGCACGTTGGCGGTGATGATGGTGATGGCCGCCGTGATGCCCCTGGCGCGGATCTTCTCCGCCACCGTCAGCCCGTCGTCGCCCGGCATGTTGTAGTCGAGCAGGATGTGGTCGGCCGAGATGTCGCCCAGGATGCCCAGCGCCTCCTCGCCGTTGGCCGCCTCGGCGACGTACCAGTCGGGGAAGTGCTGCTCCACGATGCGGCGCAGGGAGAGGCGGGCGAACCGGCTGTCATCGACGATGAGGATGGATTTCGGCATGGATGACCTGGAGGGGGGTGACCTGGAGAGGGATGACTTGACGGGCGGCGGTGGAATTTTCGTCCGAAGTTTTGCATTTTAGTAGAAATTTTCGGATGGGGAAATGATTTCCCCAAAGGAATTACACCGCCGTCAGCCATCCGGCGTTGACCTGGGTCATACGAACGCCGACCAGGGTCACGCTGTCGGTTCCGAAGCCGACGACGGCGTTGCCGGCGGCGTCGGTCGTCAGCGTCCATCCCGTGCCCGCCGCCACGCCCAGGCGGTCACCCTCGGTCCAGTTGAAATCCGTGACCACGTCGTGGCCGATGCCGCGCCCGACCAGGAAGACGTCGGCACCCGCCCCACCCGCCATGGTGTCGTTGCCCAGGTTGCCGATCAGCCGGTCGTTGCCGGCGTCGCCGAACAGGGCGTCGCCGCCCTGGCCGCCGTACAGCGTGTCGGCGCCCACGCCGCCGGCCAGCAGGTCCGTCCCGTCGCCGCCGAACAGGGCGTCGTCGCCGCCGCCGCCGAACAGCGCGTCCGCCCCGGCCCCGCCCGACAGCACGTCGTCGCCCGTGTTGCCGTACAGCTGGTCGTTGCCGTTGCCGCCGGCCACCGAATCGTTCCCGGCGCCGGCCTGCACCGTGACGGCCGCCGCGTTTCCGATCCCGACGACGGCGTCGTTGCCGTCCCCGGCGAACACGGTGTCCGCCCCGGCCGCCGCGACGATGGTGTCGGCTCCCGCCCCGCCGTACAGCAGGTCGGCCCCGCCGCCGCCGTCCAGCCGGTCGTTGTCCTGGTTGCCGTACAGCACGTCGGCGCCGGCACTGCCCGACAGGACGTCGTGCCCCTCGCCGCCGCAGGCCAGGGCGCCCTGGGGGCCGCCGATGACGATGACGTCGTTGCCGGCGAATCCGGAGATGGTGTCGGCGCCGCCGTCGCCGAGGATGGTGTCGCCGGCGCTGGTGCCGATGATCAGTTCCGCACCCCCCGAACCGTTGTAGGGGGTGCCGGCGATGACGAAGACGGGTGTGGCCATGGCCTCGCTCGCACGCCGGGCGGGGCAGGGAAGGGGCTCCCGCCGCCGAACGCGTCCGGATGTGTTTCTAACATCCTTCGCGTGTGAATCAAAGGACGGTCGGATCCGTGGCAAGCCGCCCATGAGGAAGGCGGCCTTCGAGACACGGATGGACACGGATGTCGCACGAATGAACACGGATGAAAAAATGATCTCTCTTCATCCGTGTCCATCCGTGGCCGGCCTTGCCGGCATCCGTGTCCCCAGTCCTCTTTCTCCACTCAATACCCGCGCGTTCGGTCCACCACGTTGGTCAGCGGCCGGCCGGCGCGGTGGCGGCGGATCGATTCGGCCACGTGGTCGGCGGTCTGCGAGGGGTGGGTGATCCCGGCCACGTGCGGCGTCACGTGGATCTTCGGATGGCTCCAGAACGGATGCCCCGGCGGCAGCGGCTCCTCGGCGAAGACGTCCAGGCTGGCGCCGGCAAGGTGACCCGAATCGAGCGCGGCCAGCAGGTCCGCTTCCACCAGATGGCCGCCGCGCGCGGCGTTGATCACCACCGCCCCGGGCGGCAGCGTGGCGAACAGCTTGCGGTCCAGGATGCCGCGCGTGGCGTCGGTCAGCGGCAGCAGGCAGACCAGCAGGTCGCTGCGCGCCGCCAGCGCCACCAGCCCGTCCTCTCCATGCACCGTCTCGACGCCGTCCAGAGGTTTCGCCGTGCGGCTCCACCCCGCCACGTCGAAGGCCAGCTGCTTCAGCGCGCGCGCCGCCGCCTCCCCCAGCACGCCCAGGCCCAGGATGCCCACGCGCACCTCGGCTGCCGGCCGGTGGACGAGCTGTTTCCACACGCCCGCGCGCTGCTGTTCGGCGAAGGCGTCCAGCTTGCGCTGCCAGCGCAGCACCTGCATCACCACCCATCCCGCCATGTCGTCGGTCAGGCCGGGGGAGACCATGCGCACCAGCGGCACGTCCGGCAGGGTGGGGTCCAGCAGCAGCGGCTCCACCCCCGCCCCCAGCGACAGCACGACCTTCAGGTTCGGCAGCCCGGCCAGCATGCCGGCCGGCGGCTTCCACACCAGGGCGTAGGTGATGTCGGCCGGGTCGCCGACGTCCGGCCAGACGCGCACCTCCAGGTCGGGCAGGCGCGGCTTCAGCTCGGCCTTCCAGGCCCCGGCGTCGTCGTGGGCGGAGCAGAACAGCAGCGTCATGGTGTCGTATCCTTGCGCACGGCCCCTTGATCGAAGAAGGGTGTTTCCTCCATGTCGTGTCCCGCCCCCTCTTGCCCAAGCTTCCCGGTTGGTGATCGTGCCGCGCCTCATCCTCCTGAACAAGCCCTACGGCGTGCTGCCGCAGTTCACCGACCGCGAGCAGGGGCGCCCCACGCTGGCCGACCACGTGCCGGTCGCGGGCGTCTACCCCGCCGGCCGACTCGACCGCGACAGCGAGGGGCTGCTGGCGCTGAGCGACGACGGCGCGCTGATCGCCCGCATCGCCGACCCCCACCACAAGCTGCCCAAGACCTACTGGGCGCAGGTGGAAGGCGTGCCCACCGAGGAGGCGCTGGACCGCCTGCGCCGCGGCGTGGAACTGAACGACGGGCCGACGCTGCCGGCCGGCGCCCGGCTGATGGCGGAGCCCGCCGGCCTGTGGCCGCGCGACCCGCCCGTGCGCTTCCGCGCCTCCATCCCCACCGCGTGGATCGAGCTGACGCTGCGCGAGGGCCGCAACCGGCAGGTCCGCCGCATGACGGCGGCGGTGGGCTTCCCCACGCTGCGCCTGATCCGCTGGGCCATCGGCGACTGGACGCTGGACGGTCTGGCGCCCGGCGCGTGGCGGGAGGTGGCGGTGCAGGCGCCGCCCGCCCGTGCTAAGGTCGCCGACGACAAGACACCCGAGGGGAAGAGATGGACCTCGCCGCCTACTTCGCGCGGATCGGCCACGCCGGGGACACGGCGCCGACGCTCGCCACGCTGACCGCGCTGCACGAGGCGCACGCCGCCGCCATCCCGTTCGAGAACGTCGACGTGCTGGTCGGCCGCCTGCCGTCGCTCGACCCGGCGGATCTGGAGGACAAGCTGGTCCGCCGCCGGCGCGGCGGCTACTGCTACGAACAGAACCTGCTTCTCCTGACGGCGCTGCGGGCGCTGGGCTTCACCGTCCGGCCGCTGCTGGCGCGCGTGCGCTTCCGCCGCCCGCCGGGGGCGGTGATGCCGCGCACGCACCTGCTGCTGCTGGTCGAAATCGCCGGCCGGCCCTTCATCGCCGACGTCGGCTTCGGCGGCCTGGGCCTGCTTGAACCGCTGCCCCTGCAGGCCGACACGGTCTTCGCCTTCCCCCTGGTGTCCTTCCGCCTGCTGCGCGAGGGCGACGCCTGGGTGCTGCAGGGCGACGACGGGACCGGCTGGGGCGACCTCCACACCTTCAACCTGGACCGGCAGGAACTGGCGGACATAGAGATGTCCAACTTCTACACCGCCACGCACTCCGGCTCCCCCTTCCGGCGCGCGCTGACGGCGCAGCGCGTGCGGCGGGAGGAGCGGACGATCCTGCGCGACAACACGCTGGTCCGCCTGCGCCCCGACGGCCGCACCGAACACCCCATCGCGACGGAGGCGGGGGCCCGCGCCGCCCTGGCCGACCACTTCGGCCTGATCCTGCCCGACGACGTGCGCCTGCCCGAGCGGCTGTTCGCGATGGGGGTGGCGGAGCATGTGCCAGATCGCAACGCTGCCCACGCGCGCCTGATGACACGGCTCGAACAAGGACAAGATCTCAGAGGAGAACGCTTTAACCGAGAGGTGCTCTACAACAAGCACCAGCCTGAAGGCCGGGATTGATACCAAGCCTTGCGCAGTCGCCAAGTCGTTTTCCAAAGCTCCACAGCCCCTCCCCCGGCGGGGCCGGGGGAGGGGCTAAACCCGACATTCCAGTTCGGCGCCTCACATCCGGACCGCGTCCGTCTTCACCGCCTCCAGGTTGAGCGCGGCGGCGAGCAGGGCGCGGGTGTAGTCCTGCTGGGGGGCGTCGAAGATCTGCCCCGTCGGGCCCTGCTCCACCACCTTGCCGTCCTTCATGACGATGACGTGGCTCGACAGCGCCCGCACCACCCGCAAATCATGGCTGATGAACAGGTAGGCCAGGTTGTGGCGCGCCTGCAGATCGCGCAGCAGGTCGACGATCTGCGCCTGCACCGACATGTCCAATGCCGAGGTCGGCTCGTCCAGCACCACGAAGCGCGGCTTCAGCGCCAGCGCGCGGGCAATCGCGATGCGCTGGCGCTGCCCGCCGGAGAACTCGTGCGGGTAGCGGTGGCGGCTCTCCGGATCCAGGCCCACCTCCTCCAGCGCCCGGGCGATCATGCCGTCGCGCTCGGAGGCTGAGCCGATGCCGTGGATCTTCAGCCCCTCGCCGATGATCTGGCCGACCGACATGCGCGGGCTGAGGGAGCCATAGGGGTCCTGGAAGACCACCTGCATCTGCCGGCGCATCGGGCGCATCCGCGCCGTCTGCCAGCCCTGGATGTCGGTGCCGTCGAAGCGGATGGCCCCCTGGCTGGCGTGCAGGCGCAGCAGCGCCAGCCCCAGCGTCGTCTTGCCCGATCCGGACTCGCCCACCACGCCCACCGTGTGCCCGGCGCGCACGGCCAGCGACACGCCGTCCACCGCGCGCACGTGGTCCACCGTGCGGCGCAGGATGCCCTTCTTGATGGGGAACCAGACCTTCAGGTCGTTCGCCGCCATCACCTCCGGCGCGTCGGCGGGCGGGGTCAGCGGGTCGCCCTTCGGCTCGGCTGCCAGCAGCTTCTGGGTGTAGGGGTGGCGGGGGCGGGCGAAGAGGTCGGCGACCGAGGCCTGCTCGACGATCTCGCCCTTGTTCATCACGCACACCCGGTCGGCCATCTTGCGCACGATGCCCAAATCGTGGGTGATCAGCAGCAGCGCCATACCGAAGCGCTGCTGCAGGTCCTTCAGCAGCTGGAGGATCTGCGCCTGGATGGTGACGTCCAGCGCCGTGGTGGGTTCGTCGGCGATCAGCAGGTCCGGCTCGTTGGCCAGCGCCATGGCGATCATCACGCGCTGGCGCTGCCCGCCCGACAGCTCGTGCGGGTAGGCGCCCAGGCGCGATTCCGGGTTGGGGATGCCCACCAGCCGCAGCAGCTCCAGCGTGCGGGCGCGCGCCTTGGCCGCGTCCAGGCCCTTGTGCAGGAACAGCGTCTCGTTGACCTGCCGCTCGATGGTGTGCAGCGGGTTCAGCGAGGTCATCGGCTCCTGGAAGATCATGGCGATGCGGTTGCCGCGCACGTCGCGCAGCACCCGCTCCTCCGCACCCATCAGCATGGTGCCGTTGAACTCGATGGAGCCGGACGGGTGGCGCGCCATCGGGTAGGGCAGCAGCTGGAGAATGGACAGCGCCGTCACCGACTTGCCCGACCCGGATTCGCCGACCAGCGCCAGCGTCTCGCCCTTGGCGATGTCGAAGGACACACCCTTCACCGCCGGGCTGGACCCGAACGACACCGACAGGTCGCGCACGGAGAGGAGTTCGGTCATGGGACACCGCCAAGTCTGCCGGAGAACGATCGCTTACATGGTTTGCCGCAGGGCCGCCGGCAATTCCAGACGGATTTCCAGACGGATTTCCCGGCAGCCTCCGCGTTCGCCCGGGGATGCGGCGCATGCGGCGAAAATTCAAGACGCATTTTATACTATTCGACAATACAAGGTTGCGTGTGTTAGGCGGAAAATCTCTTTATTGGTATATGCATGGGGGAAATACCAATGCACGCCTTTCGTTTCGCCGCGCGCCTGACGGCCGCGGTCATGGCCGTCTCGACGCCCGCCGCGGCGCTGGCGCAGACCTGCAGCTACGGCACGGGGGCCGCGCTGTCGATCGCGCTCGTCCCGCAGGCACCGGGTCCGAACCTGATGACCACGCCCTTCTACGCCCAGGTCGCGGTGGGCGGCGGGGGCGCGCACCAGGTGCTGGTCGACACGGGATCGCCGGCCATCGCCATGGCGCTGTCCAAGATCGGGTCGAACTACACGGTGCTGTCGCAGAACCAGACCTACGGCTACGTCAGCAGCGGCAACTACTTCATGGGCGACTGGGTGCTGGCGAACGTCTCCGTCACCCTGGCGGGCGGCGGCTCGGCCACCACGACGGCGCCCATCCCGGTGTTCGGCGCGACGCAGTATTGCCAGAACAAGGACAACTGCCAGCCGCTGACCCAGCACCAGATCGACACCTTCGGCATGGTGGGCATCGGCTTCAAGCCGTTCACCGTGCCGGGGCTCGCGGCCGGCGTCACCGTGCCCAACACCAACCTGTTCATGAACCTGCCGGTGGAGACGCAGGGCTACGTCATCACCGCCGACGGCATCCAGGTCGGCCTGAACCAGACCAACACCGCCAACTTCAAGACGCTGCCGGCCCCCAACGCCACCCCGCCGCAGACCTGCATCAGCTACACGGCGGCCAACGGCCAGACCGGCCCGTTCTGCGGCGCCACGCTGCTGATGGACACCGGCATCAACCACTTCTACCTGACAATGCCGCAGGGCTACTGCCCGGCCAACAGCGACAGCCAGGGCGTGGCCCCGAACGGCACCACCGTCACGCTGTCCGCCCCCTCGGCGCAGGACGCGATCCTGAACTTCACCTTCACCGTGGGCGGCACCAACAACCCGCCGATGACGCCGTCCTACGTGAACTGCGTGACGGAGACGGGCGGCACCGTGCCCCCGCCGCCCTCGGCCTTCCACGTCAACACCGGCCGCATGGTCGTGGCCGGCATGGACTACATGTACAACCCGCAGTGCGGCGTCGTGGGCTTCCGCCCGACCACGGCGCAGTAGCGTCATTCCGCGGCGTTCTTCTGCGCGGCGGCCACCGCCGGTGCCTCGTTCGCGGCGCCGGCGGTGTTCAGCTGCGCGATGGTCTTGCGCGGGTCGAAGGCGTCGCGCACTGCCTCGCCGATGAAGATCAGCAGGCTCAGCATCAGCGCCAGCACGAAGAACGCCGTCAGGCCCAGCCAGGGGGCCTGCAGGTTGGCCTTGCCCTGCGCCAGCAGCTCGCCCAGCGAGGGCGAGCCCGGCGGCAGGCCGAAGCCCAGGAAGTCCAGCGCCGTCAGCGTGGTGATGGAGCCGTTCAGGATGAACGGCAGGAAGGTCAGCGTCGCCACCATGGCGTTGGGCAGCACATGGCGCACCATGATGTGCGCGTCCGTGGCGCCCAGCGCGCGGGCGGCCCGCACATAATCGAAGTTGCGCGCCCGCAGGAACTCCGCCCGCACCACGTGGACCAGCGCCGTCCACGAGAACAGCAGCAGGAGGCCCAGCAGCCACCAGAAGTTCGGCGTCACCACGCTGGACAGGATGATCAGCAGGAACAGCGTGGGCAGGCCCTGCCAGATCTCGATGAAGCGCTGGAACAGCAGGTCGGTCAACCCGCCGAAGTATCCCTGCACCGCCCCCGCGATGACGCCGACGACGGAGGAGAACAGCGTCAGCGTCAGCCCGAACAGCACCGAGATGCGGAAGCCGTAGATCAGGCGCGCCACCACGTCGCGCCCCTGGTCGTCGGTGCCCAGCCAGTTCTCCGCCGACGGCGGGGCGGGGGCGGGGACCGGCAGGTTGTAGTTGATGGTGCGGTAGGAATAGCGGATGGGCGGCCACAGCGCCCACCCCTTCTCGTCGATGAGGCCCTGGACGTAGGGGTCGCGGAAGTCGGTGTTCGTCTCGAACTCGCCGCCGAACGTCGTCTCCGGATAGTCGCGCAGCACCGGCGCGTACCAGTTGCCGTCGTACTTCACCAGCAGCGGCCGTTCGTTGGCGATGAACTCGGCGAACAGGGTGACCAGGAAGATGGCCAGGAAGATCCAGAACGACCAGTAGCCGCGCCGGTTGGCGCGGAAGTTGGCGAGGCGGCGGCGGGTCAGCGGCGTCATGGGCGTCATGGGCTCAGGTCCTCCGCGCCTCGAAGTCGATGCGCGGATCGACCAGCATGTAGGTGACGTCGCCCACCAAATTCATGATCAGGCCCAGGAGCGTGAAGAAGTACAGCGTGGCGAACATGACGGGATAGTCGCGGTTGATCGCCGCCTCGAATCCCAAGAGGCCCAGCCCGTCCAGCGAGAAGATCACCTCGATCAGCATGGCCCCGGTGAACAGGATGCCGATGAAGGCGCCGGGGAAGCCGGCGATGACGATCAGCATGGCGTTGCGGAACACGTGCCCGTACAGCACCCGCCGCTCGCTCAGGCCCTTGGCGCGGGCGGTGACCACGTACTGCTTGTTGATCTCCTCCAGGAAGGAGTTCTTGGTCAGCATGGTCAGCCCCGCGAAGCCACCGATCACCAGCGCCGTCACCGGCAGCGTGATGTGCCAGAAGTAATCCAGAACCTGCCGGTACCACGGCAGCTCCGACCAGTTGTCGGACGTGAGGCCGCGTAGCGGGAACCAGTCCAGGTACCGCCCGCCGGCGAACACCACGATCAGCAGCACGGCGAACAGGAAGCCGGGGATGGCGTAGCCGACGATGACGACGCCCGACGTCCACACGTCGAACGGCTGCCCGTCGCGCACCGCCTTGGCGATGCCCAGCGGGATCGACACCAGATAGACCAGCAGCGTCGTCCACAGCCCCAGAGAAATCGACACCGGCAGCTTCTCGATCACCAGGTCGACCACCCGCCGGTCGCGGAAGTACGACTTGCCGAAGTCGAACACGACGTAGTTGGAGATCATGTGGACGAAGCGTTCGTGCAGCGGCTTGTCGAAGCCGAACTCGCGCTCCAGCTGCTTGATGAACTCCGGGTCCAGGCCGCGTGCCCCGCGGTACCGGCTGCCTTCGTTGCCGCCGCCCGACGCCTGCCCCTGCTGCTGGGCGGCGGCCCCCGCGTCGCCGGTGCCCGTGCCGCCGATGCGTGCGGTGGCGTCCACCGCCGTGCCCTGCACGCGGGCGATCATCTGCTCCACGGGGCCGCCGGGGGCGATCTGCACGATCAGGAAGTTGATGACCATGATCCCGAACAGCGTCGGCACGATCAGCAGCAGGCGGCGGACGATGTAGGCCAGCATGCGCGGGGTGTCCTCACTCCTCCGGGGGCGCCATCATGCGCGGATAACGATGCTCGGGCCAGCCGCCGTGCCACCCCTTCGCGGCGTACCCCGAAGGAACGGCGGGCGCAGGCGATCTTTCGAATCTGCACTTAGCCCGCGCGCGTGGCGATATCAAGGCACGGCGTGCCGAACGCCCCGGCTGCCGTGGCGTTGAAGATGGTGTAGACTTCCCGCATCGACAGGGAGAGCGCCGCCCATGCCCACGAAAGTGACCGCCATCGTCCGCGCCGAGGACCTGCCGAAGGCCGTCGCCGCGCAGTTCCCGGAGCGTCCGATCCCCGGCACCCGCTACCGCCTCATCGCCGAACCCGTCGAGGAGACGGACGAGGAGAAGCTGGCCGCCCTGCGGGCGGATATTCAGGAAGGGTTGGACCAGCTTGCCGCGGGATTCGGCATCGACGGCGATGAGGTTTTCGCCATGCTTGAGGCCAAATACCCGCCTCCGAAGAACTGAGCATGGCAAGGGTGCGTTTTGCTCCTGCGGCGCTGTCCGACCTTCATGAGATCGGTGAGCGTATTGCCAGGGACAACCCGGAGGCGGCAGGACGTTTCGTGCAGAAACTCAAGGGCACCTGCCGGCTTCTTGCCGGCAACGGCTCTATGGGGAGGTCTCGTGATGATCTCCTGCCCCGCTTGAGGAGCTTTCCAGTCGGCGCTTATCTGATTTTTTTATGTTGTCATCGGCGGCGGCGTCGAAATTGCCCGCATCGTGCACGGCGCCCGCGATCTGAAGACCGTCTTCCCCGAATAGCCTTCCCTCACCGCCCCAGCTTCGCCGCCTTCGCCGGGTCCACCCACCAGTTGATGGGAAAGCCGTTGTTGCGGAAGCCCATGTCGTATTTCGCGTTCTTTTCCGGCCAGCCGAACTTGTCCCACGCCGCCACCCAGGTCTCCGGGTTGTACCAGTGCGGCACCATGTAGTGGCCCCACAGCAGCACGCGGTCCAGCGCGCGGGTGGCGGCCTGCAGCGTTTCCAGGTCCTTGGCGGCGATGATCGTCTCGATCAGCGCATCCGCCACCGGTTCCCGGATGCCGGCGTAGTTGGCGGAGCCCGGAACGTCGGCGGCGGCCGAGCCGAAATAGCTGCGCAGTTCCGTCCCCGGCGGGCTGAAGAAGTTGAAGTTGGCCACCACCACGTCGAAATCGAAGTCGTCGGTCAGCTTCTCGTACTGCGCGGTGTCGACGATGCGCAGGTTGGCGTCGATGCCGGCGCGGCGCAGCGTCTCGACATAGGGCTGGACGACGCGGGTCAGCGTGCCGCTGCCGTCCAGGAACTCCACGCTCATCGGCTCGCCGGTCTTCGCGTTGAGCAGCCGGCCGTCCTTCAACTCCCACCCGGCGGCCTTGAACAGGCGCAGCGCCTCGCGCTGGTTGGCGCGGTTGTTGCCGGTGCCGTCCGTCTTCGGCAACTCGAACGCCTTCGTGAACACGGCGTCCGGCAGCTTGCCCCGGTAAGGGTCCAGCAGTTTCAGCTCCTCCGGCCCCGGCGGGCCCTTGGCGCCGAAGTCGGAGTTGGGGAAGTTGGACGTGGTGCGCCGATACTGGCCGTACAGCAGGCTCTTCTGGATCCATTCGAAGTCGAAGAGCTGGCCGAAGGCCTCGCGCACCCGCGGATCGGCGAACTTCGCCCGGCGCGTGTTGAAGCGGAAGCCCTGGGCGCCCAGCGGCAGCTCGCTGGCGATCACGCGCTTCACCACGCGCCCGTCCGTCACGGCCGGGAAGTCGTAGCCGATGGTCCAGCGCTGCGCCCGGTTCTCCATGCGCATGTCGTAGGCGCCGCCCTTGAACGCCTCGAACATCACGTCGTCGTCGCGGTAGAAGTCGACCTTCACCGTGTCGAAGTTGTAGAAGCCCCTGGCGACGGGCAGGTCGCGCCCCCAATAGTCCGCCACCCGCTCGTAGGTGATGGAGCGGCCGGGGTCCACCGCCTTGATCCGGTAGGGGCCGGATCCCAGCGGCGCCTCCAGCGTCGTCTTGGAGATGTCGCGCCCCCCGGCGGTCCACCAATGCCTGGGCTGCGGCCCCATGGACAGGCCGAAGTCGATGATCGGCTTGATCTCGCCGGTGGTCTTCAGCGTGATCTTCACCCGCCGTTCGTCCAGCGCCGCGACCGTCGCCACCTTGTCCAGGAACGACTTGATGAAGGGGGCGCCATGCGCCTGGATGGCGTCCCAGGCGAAGACCACGTCCCCGGCCGTCACCGGCTTCCCGTCGTGCCAGCGCGCGCCGTCGCGCAGGTGGAAGACGGCCCAGCTCCGGTCGTCCGGCACCTCCACGCTCTCGGCCAGCGCGCCGTAGGCGGCGTCCAGCTCCCACCCCGACGACGCCATCAGGCTGTCGGAGATGAGGCCCAGCGTGCGTGGCCTAACACCGCGCAGGATCAGCGGGTTCAGGCTGTCGAACGTGCCCGGCGCCGCCATGGTCAGCTGCCCGCCCTTGGGGGCGTCCGGGTTGGCGTGCGGCAGATGCGCAACCTCCGGCCCGAACATCGGCGCGCCGAACTGGCGCAGCGCGTGCGCCCGCGTGGTCTCGGCCTGCGCGGGCACGGCCAGGAAAGCGGCGGCGAGCAGGACGGCGGCGTGCAGCAAGCGGCAAACTATTGCCCCCTCCCTAACCCTCCCCCTCTTCGAGGTGGAGGGAACTGCCGCCGCCGGCCAACAAACCCTCCACCTCGAAGAGGGGGAGGGAGCCCGGAGCGAAGCGGAGGGCGGGAGGGGACACGTCATTTATCGCTCCTTACGCCTTGCCGCCCTCGTCCCCCTCCGCGACATCGTCTTCTTCGTCCTCCTCGAACTCCGGCGCCAGGATCAGTTCGAACAGCGATTCGTACCGGCGGTCGGTGCGCAGCAGCTTCTTGAACTCCTTGCCGTGCTTGAAGTCCTCCTGCAGCCACTGCTCGGCGGCCAGCGCGTGCTCGTCGTGGGCCGACAGCAGGTAGAGCGCTGCCTGCTCCACGCAGGTGATGCGCTCCTCGCCCAGGCGCTCCAGGATGGCGCCGATGAACATCGGCAGCACGTCGGCCGAGGCCGACACCTCGTCCTCCCCGTCGTCGTTCTCGGACACCTCGGCGTCCGGCATCTGCTCCAGCGTCTCCAGCGCGCGCTCGGCTTCCTCGGCGCTGATGGTGCCGTCCTCGATGCCGCGCATGACGCGGTCCAGTTCCAGGCGCTGCTCCTCGGTCAGCGCGGTGGCGACGTCCAGCACCGACAGAACGTCCATCAGCGTCTTCTTGCGCACCTTCCAGTTGGCGTCGTTCTTCACCCGCTCGACCATTTCGTCCAGCGTCGGCTTCAGATCGTCGGGCGCCGACTCGTACAGCGACGTCTCGGGCTTCGGGATGGCGGTCATCCGGGTTCTCCTTCCAGGCTCCGGGCCAGGCTCCGGACGGCATTGCCGCCGGGCACGCGGGCCGTCTTCAACAGGGTGGCGAAGCGCTTGTCGGCCTTCACGATCCTGCGCACCGCCTTGGCGTTGCGCGGGTCGGCCATCATCCAGGCCTCGGCCGCCGCCTGGTGCTCGGGATGGATGGACAGCACGTAGACGGCGGCCTGCTCGGCGCTCGCCACGCGGTCCTCGTCCATCCGCTCCAGGATGGCGCCGACGTAGAAGGGCAGCATCTCGGAGAAGCGGCGGGACGCCTCCCCCTCATCGGCACCTTCGTCGGCGTCATCGTCCGGCGGCAGGTCGCGGCCCAGGCCGTCGGCCATCCGGCGTTTCTCCTCCGGGCTCATGGACAGGTAGGCGCCGAGGCTCAGCATGGTGTCGCACAGCGTCTTCTTGCGCACCATCCAGTTGGCGCCCTGCGCCACCATGCCGGTCAGCGAGGCGACGAAGGCCTTGAGGTTGTCCGGCGCCTCGTCGAGGACGGAGCGCACCGGCCGGGTGATCGGGATGGACGTCATGATACCTGGATAGATGGGGTCAGCCGGCCAGCGCGGCGAGCGCTTCGGCGTGGGTGCGGGCGTCGCCCGCGGCGATGACGTGCCCGTCGGACGTGGCGTCGAGCGGCCGGCCCTGCCAGTCGGTCATGATGCCGCCGGCCCCCGTGACCACCGGCACCAGCGCCGCGAAGTCGTACAGCTTCAACCCGGCCTCGACGACCAGGTCGTAGTAGCCGCTGGCCAGCAGGCCGTAGGTGTAGCAGTCGCCGCCGTACACGGTGACCTTGGCCGCCGCCGCCACGCGGCGGAAGGCGTGCACGTCGCCGCCGGGGAACAGGTCGGGCGATGTGGTGCCCAGCATCGCCGCCGCCAATCCGCCCGCACAGGCGCGCACCGTGGCCGGCTGGCCGTTGTGCGTGGTCGGCCGGCCGGCGGCGCCGATCCAGCGGTCGCCGATGACCGGCTGGTCGATGACGCCCAGGATCGGCCGCCCGCGGTGCAGCAGTGCGATCAGCGTGCCGAAGATCGGCCGGCCGGTGATGAAGGACTTGGTGCCGTCGATCGGATCGATCACCCAGACGTACTCGGCGTCCGTGTTCTTGGTCCCGTGCTCCTCGCCGACGATGCCGTCGTCCGGGCGCTCCGCCTCGATGATGGTGCGGATGGCGCGCTCCGCCTCGCGGTCGGCGATGGTGACGGGGGAGGCGTCAGCCTTGTCGTCCACCGCCACCGGCGTGCGGAAATAGCGGCGCACGACGGCCCCGCCGGAGTCGGCCAGACGCTCGGCAAGCGCCACCAGGGGGGCGGGACAGGTTTCGGTCATGGAAGGGGCTCCGCCGGCAGACGAACGAGGCGGCATCCTAGAAGGCGCGCGGCACCGCTGCAAACGGGAAAGCGCGGCTGCCATGCGCCGCGTTTATGAAGGGCGGCGCTTGGCCGCGGGGGGTTGCCGCGCCTACACTTCCTGCATGATCGAAAGGCCAAACGTTTATGCGGCGGCGCCGCTCGACCGTGCCGCCCACCGCCGCAAGGACGCCGGCTGGCTCAGCGCCGCCCGCGCCGCCCCGGACGCCCTGGTCCTGCCGCTCTGGCAGGCGCGCTCGCTGGTCAACGGGCCGGAGGAGGCACCCCGCGCCGTCATGCTGCCCGCCGCGTGCGACTGGGGCGCTGAGGTGGAGCCGGTGCTGCTCGGCCTGATGGGCGAGGTGCCGCTGTTCGCCGTCGACCTCACCGCCCTGGCGGCGGAGGCCGAGGCGATGGCCGCCCACCCGCTTCTGGCCGGGCAGGGCCGCTTCCTCGACCTGCGCAGCATGGGCCTTCTGCTGCCGCGCGGCGAGGCGGCGCTGTGCGCCTACGCACGCGGCCTTTTGTGGTGGAACGCCCGGCACCGCTTCTGCGGTGTCTGCGGCGCCCCGGCGCTGAGCGCCGAGGCCGGGCACGTGCGCGTGTGCAGCAACCCCGCCTGCGGCGCGCAGCATTTCCCGCGCACCGACCCGGCGGTGATCATGCTGGTGCACGACGGCGGCGACCATTGCCTGCTGGGACGTCAGGCGGCGTGGCCGCCGGGCATGTACTCCACGCTGGCCGGCTTCGTCGAACCCGGCGAGTGCCTGGAGGAGGCCGTCGCCCGCGAGGTGTTCGAAGAGGTGGGGCTGCGCGTCACCGACATCCGCTACCACTCCTCCCAGCCCTGGCCGTTCCCCTCCTCGCTGATGCTGGGCTTCACGGCGCGCGCGCTGGACACCGAGATCGCGCTGACCGACGAGATCCAGCACGCCGTCTGGGTGACGCGCGAGCGCATGCGCGACTGCGCCCCCGACGACGAAAGCTTCCGCCCCCCGCGCGGCGATTCCATCGCGCGCCGCCTGATCGACGACTGGATCGCGGCGGGGTAGGGACCCGTAGGTTGGGTTGAGCCGCAGGCGAAAACCCAACGCCCTTCGCGCCGCGGACACGTTGGGTTTTGCGGCTGGCGCCTCAACCCAACCTACGGTGCTGGATCACGGCGGGGTAGGGGGCGTCAGCGCTCCGGCCAGAAATCCCGGTCGAGCACCTGTCCGGCGGTCCAGGGAAGGCGGTCCGGAAGCGCGTCGCGCGGCAGGCCCGTCTCCGCCATCGCCCGCTCGACGGCCGCCTGGAAGCACTGCCCGCCCTCCAGAAGCTCCGCCGGATAGCCGGCGAGGCTCGGGCTGTCGTCGATGCGCTTGGCGATCTTCTGCCGCGCCTCGACGATGGAGGCGCGCCAACTGGCGCTGCGCCGGTCGGGCTGGAAGGCGTGCTTGAGCAGGTGGTGCAGCAGCACGATCAGGCGGTTGTAGATCGCGCGCTTCTCGCTGCGGCTCATGCTTTCCAACTCTTCCGCGATGTTGGCGAGGTCGATGCGGTCGAGTTGTCCGTCACGGATCAGCGCCACCTGCACATTGAGCCACGCGACCAGATCGCGCTCGTACAGGCCGTCGGCCCCGGAAACGGCCGGCGTGGCGCTGCTCGTCCGGGGCTGAGCCATTCCCTTGAGAATGCGCCGTGATGCCGTGATCTTCGTCATGCCTCGAATATAGCGTTCCAACAGCCCCCCGACCAACGGAAAGCCCGGCTCAGGGCGGGCCGGGCTTGGGGAAGGTCGGTCGGGCGGTCACTGCCGCCAGATCGGGTGCGTGGGGCGCACCGGCGAGTTGCGCCGGTCGCACGGGTTCGGGTGCCGCTCGCAGGTCGTCCGGTAGAGGTCCGCCAGTTCGAGGGAGCGGTCCCCCTTCTGGCGCTGGTTGGCCTTGCACAGGTTGTCCCAGACCATCTGCCGGATGGCGGCGTCGCCCCACGGCTGCATCAGCAGCGCCGCACCCTTTTCGAGCGCGGTCATGTACGGGAGCCGCTCGTGCTCCGCGATCTCCGCCACCTCGTCCTTCTCAAGGTCAGCAAGACCGATGCAGTCCTCGTAAGTCAGCATGGCAACCTCCATCCAGTGGTGCCATGGACGCCGTCGGGGTCGAGCCCGACGCACGCCGGGGCTGAAGGCCCGGTTTTCCGGGCTCTTCGATAGTCACATTTGTATCACATGCCAGGAATTAAGGACAGTCCAAGACAAGGTTAAGACGACGTATAAGCGCCTCTGCGACCGGATGCCGCATTTCTTCCGGTTGATTCTTTCCCTTGTCTGCCGCGATGCACAAGAAACGCCGACGCGGTGCAGCATGGGCTAGATATCTGGCCGTCAGTCCTCACCGTGCAGCTGGCTGCCCTGGTAACGGAAAAGGCTGGCCGGGTAGACGCCCAGGATCTTCACGTCGCGGGCGAAGAAGTCCAGCTCCTCCAGCGCCAGGCGCAGCGGGCGCTCGTCCGGGTGGCCCTCCACGTCGGCGTAGAACTGCACGGCGGTGAAGCGGCCGCCGATCATGTAACTTTCCAGCTTCGTCATGTTGACGCCGTTGGTGGCGAAGCCGCCCATCGCCTTGTACAACGCCGCCGGCACGCTGCGCACGCGGAAGACGAAGGTGGTGATGGTCTTGGTCGATCCGGCCGGCGGGATCTTCGGCTCGCGCGACATGATGAGGAAGCGCGTGGTGTTGTGCTCGGCGTCCTCGATGTTGTTCTTGAGGATGTCCAGCCCGTAGATCTCCGCCGCCAGTTCCGACGCGATGGCGGCGTGGCGCGGGTCGCCCAGCTTGGCGATCTCGGCCGCCGCGCCGGCGGTGTCGGCGTGCTGGATCACCTCCAGGCCCAGTTCGCGCGTCAGCTTGCGGCACTGGGACAGCGCCTGGATGTGGCTGCGCACCGTCTTGATGGTTTGCAGCGTCGCCCCCTTCGGCGCCAGCAGCTGGTGGTTCACCCGCTGGAAATGCTCGCCGATGATGTGCAGCCCGCCCTCGGGCAGGAGCTGGTGGTTGTCGGCGACGCGCCCGGCGACGGAGTTCTCCACCGGGATCATGGCGAGCTTCGCGCGCCCCTCGCGCACGGCGGCGAAGGCGTCCTCGAACGTCGCGCAGGGCAGCGTCTTCATCTCCGGGAAGACGGAGCGGCAGGACAGGTCGGAATAGGCGCCGGGCAGGCCCTGGAAGGCGATGAGGTCGTGCGGCTGCATGGAAAGGCTCAAGCGGAGGGGCGGCGCGCCAGGATCGCCCGGGCGCGCTCCAGGTCGGCCGGAGTATCGACGCCGAGCGGAACCGCGTCAACGACGGCGGCGTCGATGCGCATGCCGTTGGCGAGTGCCCGCAGCTGCTCCAGCCGCTCGCGCTGCTCCAGCGCGGCCGGCGGCAGCGTCACGAACCGCTCCAGCGCGGCGCGGCGGTAGGCGTACAGGCCGATGTGGTGGAACAGCGGCCCCTCGCCCCAGGGTGCCGTGGCGCGCGTGAAGTACAGCGCCCGCCCGCACCGCGCGCCGTCGGCCAGTTCCAGCACCGCCTTCACCACGTTGGGGTCGGTCCGCTCCTCCTCCCGCGTGATGGCGACGGCCAGGGTGGCGATGTCCACGGCCGGGTCGGCCAGCGGGGCGAAGGCGGCGCGCACCACCTCCGGCTCCACGGTCGGCAGGTCGCCCTGCACGTTGACGATCGCGTCGTGCCGGCCCTGCGGGTCGACCAGCGACACCGCCTCGAAGATGCGGTCGGAGCCCGACGGGTGGTCGGGGCGGGTCAGCACGGCCCGGCCGCCCGCGTCCTCGATGGCCTTGGCGACCTCCGCTTCGGCGGCGGCGACGACGACCGGGCCGATATCGGCCTCGACGGCGCGGCGCCAGACGTGCACGATCATAGGTGCACCGTCGATGTCCGCCAGCGGCTTGCCCGGCAACCGGGTGGAGGCCATGCGGGCGGGGATCACGACGACGGGGTTGGAAGCTGGCCGTTGAACGGGGGGCGGGTTGGTCATCATGGCAACCGGTCGTGCGGGGAAGGGGCGGTCCGGCGGGTGAAGCACGGATCGAGACTTTCCGTCAACCCCGCGAAGACCAATTTACGGGTTGGGACGGCCCCGCCGGCGGCGGCCGTTCCGCAACGAAGAGCTTGGAAACAAGACGAAGAACGAGAGGGATGAGGCGTAATGTCGATGGAATTCAATAAGATATTCGGGGCCGTGCTGCTGGGCATGCTGATCGCCATGCTGGCCGGCTTCGCCGCCGAGGTGCTGGTGCACCCCAAGCCGCTGGAAAAGCCCGCCTACGTCGTCGCCGTGCCGGAAGGGCAGGGCACCGCCCAGCCGGCGGCGGCCTCCACCGGCGGCCCGGCGCCGATCGGCCCGCTGCTCGCCAAGGCCGACGCGGCGGCCGGCCAGACCGCCTCCAAGGCCTGCGCCGCCTGCCACAGCTTCAACAAGGGCGAGGCGGGCAAGGTCGGCCCCAACCTGTACGGCGTCGTGGGTGCCGCCAAGGGCCACGTGGCCGGCTTCGCCTATTCCGACGCCATCAAGGGCAAGGGCGACTGGACGTACGAGGACCTGAACAAGTTCCTCCACGATCCCAAGGGCTACGCCCCCGGCACCAAGATGACCTTCGCCGGCATCAAGAAGGACCAGGAGCGGGCCAACGTCATCGCCTACCTGCGCTCCCTCTCCGACAACCCGCCGCCGCTTCCCCAGTAAGCGCCCGTTCCGCCCGGAACCCCGCACCTTCCCCGCCACCGGCGGGGAGGGGCGGGGTTTTGCGCGCTTATGGGACAGCGCCGCTGCACCGTCCGTCCAGCCATATGCATGCAAGGCGAACGATATCGGCTCGAATACAAGTACTACGGACTTGTGAGTATTGCCGCCACGTCACTTCTCTGATAACAATATTGAAACGGAACGCTCACGGACGCGAGAGGTGTCGGCATGATGGCGGCAATGAACTCCGCAACGGAACGGCATCGCGAAGCAATCACCGGACTGGAACGGCGGGTCGAACGGGACGAGCGTAACGGTGAGGATGCGACAATTGCGCGCATTATTCTGATGCAGCATTATGCCGCATACGCCGCATCGATGGTCCAGGGAACCGGCGGCAACCTCACCGAACTGCACACCCTGACCGACCGCAACAACGCCATTCCGCTCGCCTGGGCCGACGGCCGCTGCCCCGTGGTGGATTGAGCGTCCGCCAACGGGCGGGCTTCTCCGCCGGATTAGCCGGATGGGGCAGGCAAGGGCCTCGTCCGGCATACGTCCGTCGTAATCGAAAGCCCCCGGCCCGCGTGGGTGCATGCTTCCCTGGCAGCCGTCCCGGCTGCGCATTCCAGGGGGGCATCACATGACCATGTACAGGGTGGCCCTGTTATTGTCCGCCGCCGCGCTGACGGCGGCGATGACCGACGGCGAGATGATCACCAACGCCATGTCGGCGGCACCGCGCGCGGTGTCCGAAACGGCGACGATCATCGCCATGAACGAGAAGGGGGAGGCGCGGACCCTGCGTGAAGGAACGGGCACCTTCACCTGCATGCCCGACAACCCGATGACGCCCGGCAACGACCCCATGTGCCTGGACAGGAACGGCATGGAGTGGGCGAAGGCGTGGATGGGGCGCAAGGAGCCGGAAAAGGGCCGGATCGGCCTGGGCTACATGCTGGCCGGCGGCTCGGACGCCAGCAACGACGACCCCTACGCCACCGCGCCGGCCACCGGCCACGTCTGGGTGGACACCGGCCCGCACGTGATGATCCTGGGCGGCGTCGACGGCATGCCGGGCCACCCGCGCACGGCCGAGAACCCGAAGGTGCCCTACGTGATGTGGGGCGGCACGCCCTACGCCCACATCATGATGCCGGTGGGCGACTCCACCCCGCAGACGGCCGAGGTGCCGACGACCCCGGCCAAGCCGTAGTCCGGCGGTTCCGCGGTGCGGCCCTCAGGCGACCGCACCGCGTCCGTGCGTCTACTCGGCTGAGCCCCACAGGGCCTTTCGCACCGCTTCCGGATCGCGTTCGATGACCTTCAGGTAGGCGCGCGCCGGTCCTTCCGGCTGGCGCCCTTCCTGCTCCCACTTCCGCAACGTGTGGACCGAAAAGCCGAATCGCGCCGCGAATTCGGCTTGGCTGAGGCCCAGGTTCTTGCGGATGCCGCGCACGTCGATGCGTTCCGGAACATGCACCCGGTAGGTGGACGGATCGGCGATACCGTTCAGGATATCGGCCATATCCTGGATCCCGGCCATGATGTCGTCAAACGCGCTCTTGGCCATCTGCCTGCCTTCCATAGGATACGGTGGCTTGCTTCACCGCAGCGGCCAACGCATGCCGCTCTTTCATCGTCAAATCCGCCTGCTCGTTCTTGGCGAAAGCAGTCAGGAGAAAGACCGGCAACCGCTCCGAATGATGATAGTAGATCACTCGGGCGCCGCCGCGCTTGCCTCTTCCGGCGACAGGGATGCGCAGCTTGCGGATGCCGCCGCCTTCCGGGATCAGGTCGCCGGCCAGCGGGTTGGCTGCGATCATGTCCACAATGACCCGACGCTCGTGTTCCGACAGGAAACGCTCTGTTTTCCGCAAATAGGCGGGCGTTTCGATGACGCTGTGCAGGCGGCCGGAATGCATGCCCGATGGTAACCCAGTGGGCGACATCCGGCAACTCGTCTCAAATCATCAAAACGGCCGCCGGGCCTTCAGCGCCGCCGTCAGGGTCCCGTCGTCCAGGTAGTCCAACTCGCCGCCCACCGGCACGCCGTGCGCCAGGCGCGACACGGTGACGTCGGCCGCCGCAAGGCGGTCGGTGACCACGTGCGCGGTGGTCTGGCCGTCCACGGTGGCGTTCAGCGCCAGGATCACCTCCTTCACCGCGCCGTCGCGGGCGCGCTCGACCAGGGAGGCGATGTTGAGGTCGTCCGGCCCCACGCCCTGCAGGGCCGACAGCGTGCCGCCCAGCACGTGGTAGGTGCCGCGGTAGGAGCGCGTGCGCTCCAGCGCCCATAGGTCGCCGGCATCCTCCACCACGCAGATGGTGGAGCGGTCGCGCGTCGGGTCGGCGCAGACGGTGCAGGGGGTGCGCGTGTCGATGTTTCCGCACACCTCGCAGGTGCGGATCGCCTCGGCCGCCAGCGCCATGGCCTCCGACAGCGGCACCAGCAGGCTCTCGCGCCGCTTCATCAGGTGCAGCGCCGCCCGCCGCGCCGACCGCGGCCCCAGCCCCGGCAGTTTGCCCAGAAGCTGGATCAGCCGTTCGATTTCAGGTCCGATCATGAATTCCAGCCGCTTTCCCTATCACGGGAAATTCTTGGAGACACGGATGAACACGAAGAGAAGAACATTCATTTCCTTCATCTGTGTCCATCTGTGTTCATCTGTGTCAAAAATCTCTTTCCCGCAGGGCGCGTTCAGCGGCGGAGTGTTGTTTTGACACAGATGGACACAGATAAACACAGATGAAGAAGATGTCTGTGTGTATCCGTGCCCTGTCCGTGTCCCAATCCCCGCCTCAGAACGGCAGCTTGATGCCCGGCGGCAGCTTCAGGCCGCCCATCAGCTTGGCGGTCTCGTCGGCGACGTGCTGCTCGACCTTGGTCTTGGCGTCGTTGAAGGCGGCGACGATGAGGTCTTCCAGCATCTCGGTGTCCTCGGGGTCGACGATCGACTTGTCGAGCTTCACCTTCCTCAGCTCGCCCTTGCCGTTCACCGTGACGTTCACCATGCCGGCGCCGGACTGGCCGCTCACCTCGATTTCGGCCAGCTTCGTCTGCATTTCGGCCATCTTGGCCTGCATCTGCTGGGCCTGCTTCATCATGTTGCCGAGGTTCTTCATGGCTTATTCGTCTCCAATTTCATCCAACGGGTACAACAGGGCGTCGCGGATATTGATGTCGTCACTGTCGTGTTCATCCGCAACCTCGGCCGCGGCCTGCGCCTCGGCCGCCGCCTTGGTAAGGTCGCGCACCTCGACGATCCTGGCCCCTTCGAAGGCCGCCAGCACGGCGCGCACCACCGGGTGGGCCTGGGCCTCCTCCAGCGCGCGGCGTTCTTCCGCGTCGTCCTGCTCGGCCAGGGTCGGCTCGCCGGGGCGGGTGCTCACCATCACCACCCAGCGCTGGCCGGTCCATTCGGTCAGCAACTGGCCGACGCGGTTGGCGAGGTTGGCGGGCGCCTGCGGCTCGGGGCGCAGCTCCAGCCGGCCGGGCTCCAGCCTCACCAGATGCGCGGCCCCGTACAGCTGGCCGTACAGCGCGCCCTCGCGCTGGTCGGCGAACATCTGCACCAGCGCGCGGTAGTCGCGCGGCATCGGCAGGGTCTCGGCCCCCTCGGCCACCGCCTCGGCCGGGCGCGGCGCGCCCGCGGCCTGGGCCGACCCGTTCGACACGGCGCGCACCCCGCCGCCGGCAATCGCCACCGGCCCGCCGCCGGGCCCGCGCGGCGCGGGCGCTCCCGCACCGCCCCCGTTCTGCCCGGCGTTCTGCAGCTGGCGGATCAGGTCGCCCGGCGTCGGCAGGTCGGCGGCGTAGGCCAGCCGCACGATGATCATCTCCAGCGCCTGCTGCGGCACCGGGGCCGCCTGCACCTCGCCCAACCCCTTCAGCAGCAGCTGCCACGCGCGCGTCAGCGCCGGCATGGACAGCCGGCCCGACATCTCCGCCCCGCGCGTGCGCTCGGCTTCCGGCAGCGAGGGGTCGGCGGACGACGCCGGCACCACCTTCAGCCGCGTCAGATTGTGTACGAGGTCCAGCAGGTCCTGCAGGATCACCACCGGGTCGGCACCCACGCGGTGCAGGTCGGCCAGCGTGTCCAGCGCCTCCGCCGGCTTGGCGGCGATGGCGGCGTCGAACAGGTCGATGATGCGCGCACGATCGGCAAGGCCCAGCATGTCGCGCACCTGCACGACGCTGACGTGCCCGCCGCCCAGCGCGATCGCCTGGTCCAGCAGCGACAGCCCGTCGCGCACCGACCCGTCGGCGGCGCGCGCGATCAGCGCCGCGGCGTCCGGCTCGATGGTTGCACCTTCCTTTTCGGTGATGCGCGTGAAGTGCTCCTTCAGCACGGCGCTGTCCACCCGGCGCAGGTCGAAGCGCTGGCAGCGCGACAGCACCGTCACCGGCACCTTGCGGATCTCGGTGGTGGCGAAGACGAACTTCACGTGGGCCGGCGGTTCCTCCAGCGTCTTCAAAAGCGCGTTGAACGCGCTCTTGGACAGCATGTGGACCTCGTCGATGATGTACAGCTTGTACCGCGCGGCGACCGGCGAATAGCGCACGCCGTCGATGATCTCGCGGATGTCGTCGACGCCGGTGTGCGACGCGGCGTCCATCTCCATCACGTCGACGTGCCGGTCCTCCGCGATGGCGCGGCAGTTGTCGCACACGCCGCAGGGCGTGATGGTCGGCCCGCCCGTGCCGTCCGGCCCGGTGCAGTTCAGCGCGCGGGCGATGATGCGGGCGGTGGTCGTCTTGCCCACGCCGCGCACGCCGGTCAGCATGAAGGCCTGCGCGATGCGCCCGGAATTGACGGCGTTGGTCAGCGTGCGCACCAGCGCGTCCTGCCCGATCAGTTCGTCGAACGTCCTGGGGCGGTACTTGCGCGCCAGCACCCGGTAGGCGAGGCCGTTGCCGGCGGCTCCGGTGTCGCTTGCGGCGGTGGGCGTATCGGTCACGGTGTCGTTCACTGCGGGCGCATCCGGGCGAAGAGACGGCTTGTCACGTCGGCGGCCCGCAGCATAGCGGCACCGCGGCCCGGCGGTCAGTCAAAAACGACGCTGTGGGGAAGAGGGTGGGAGGCTGACTGAACGACCCGAGCCGGAACTCGTTACGGCTGCTTCCTTCCGGACCTGACCGGGTTGGCGAGGGACCCGTCCGCCGCCAACCTCCCAGGCGCAATATCGGCACTCCCGGCCCGGGATGCAAGGCGAATCCGCCGGGGCGGGATCATCCCCTCCATATACTGGCGCGGCGTCTCGCCCAGCGCGCGGCGGAACATGGCGGTGAAGGCGCTGGGGCTGTCGTATCCCGCGCCCCGCGCGGCGGCCGCCACCCCATCGCCGCGCGCCAGCCGCGCCAGCGCCTCGGCAAGGCGCGCCTGCTGCCGCCACGCGCCGAACGTCAGGCCGGTCTCCCGCCGGAACAGGCGCGCCAGCGTGCGCGCGCTGGCCCCGCTGCGCTCCGCCCAGGTCTCCAGCGAATCCGGCCGGGCCGGGTCGTCGACCAGCGCCCGGCACAGCGCCGCCAGCCGCCGGTCGCGCGGCATCGGCAGGCCCAGCGGCACTTCCGGCGCGCGGGCCAGCTCGTCGAGGATCAGCGCGGTGATCAGGGCCGCGCGGCCGTCCGGCGCCGGGTCCCCGCCGGGACCATGATCGGAATCGTCCAGCGCGGCCAGGATCAGCTCGCGCAGCAGGCCGGACACCTGGAGCACGCGGCAGCGTCCGCCGTCGGCGAACACCGGCACGTCGGGGTCGATGTACAGCGTGCGCATGGACAGGTCGCCGGCGATCAGGAAGCTGTGCTCGACCCCCGGCGGGATCCACACCGCGCGCAGCGACGGCACGATCCAGGCGCCCTCGTCCGTGGCCAGCCGCATGGTCCCGGTGATGGCGTGCAGCAGCTGGGCGCGGCGGTGCCGGTGCGGCTCCACCCGCGTGCCGTGCGGGTATTCCTTGGCCATGGCGACGACGCGGCCGGGCAGGTCGTCGGGATCGGTGATGCACATGCAGGTGTGTCCGTTTCGCGACGATCTATGGCCGGACGCAGTCTACCGGACACACGTATCCTCGGTCCAGGTCCAACCCAGAAAGAGAAAGGAGCGCCGCCATGACCGCCGCCTCGCGCCGGGTCATCGCCTTCGTCAACGCCGGCCACGTGATCGACCACCTGCACATGCTCATCCTGCCCACCGCGGTGCTCGGCATGGGCGACGCCTTCGGCCTGTCGTATGGGGAGCTTCTGGCGCTGTCGCTCGGCGGCTTCATCGCCTTCGGCGCGGGCTCCATCCCCGCCGGCTGGCTGGGCGACCGGTGGAGCCGGCGCAACATGATGGCGGTGTTCTTCCTGGGCATCGGCGCCGCCACGGCGCTCACCGGGCTGGCGGACACGCCCTGGCAGCTGGCCGCCGGGATCACCCTGGTCGGCGTGTTCGGGTCGATCTACCACCCGGTCGGCACGGCCATGCTGACCGCGCACGCCGGCCGGCTGGGACGGGAGATCGGCATCAACGGCGTGTGGGGCAACCTGGGCATCGCCGCGGCGGCGCTGGTCGCCGGCGGCCTTACCCAGTGGTTCGGCTGGCGGATGGCCTTCGTGGTGCCGGGCGTGGTGGCCGTCGCCGTCGGGCTGCTGTTCCTGGCGCTGGTGCCGGACGCGCCGGCCCCCGCGCGGGCGGCGGCCCGGACCACGGCCAACCTGCCGCGCGGCGTGGTGGTGCGCGCCTTCTCCGTGCTGGCGGTCACCACGGTGGCGGGCGGCGTGGTGTTCAACGCGGCCACCGTGTCGCTGCCCAAGCTGTTCGACGAGCGTCTGCTGGCGGTGGCCGGCACGCCGCTGGGCGTGGGGGCGCTGGTGTCGGCGATCTACGCGCTGGGGGCGACGTCGCAGCTCATCATCGGCCACCTGCTGGACCGCTACACGCTGCGCCGCGTATTCCTGCCGCTGGCGGCCTTGCAGGCGCCGGGCCTGCTGCTGGCCGCGACGGTGGAGGGATGGGCGCTGGTGGCCCCCGCGCTGCTCATGATGTTCGCCATCTTCGGGCAGGTGACCATCAACGACACCATGGTCGCCAAGTACACGACCGAGTCCTGGCGTGCCCGTGCCTACGCGGTGCGCTACTTCGTGTCCTTCGCGGCCAGCGCGCTGGCCGTGCCGCTGGTCGGCGGCCTGCACGCGGCGGGCGGATTCGCGGTGGTGTACCAGGTGCTGGCCGCCTTCGGCCTCGCCATCGTCCTGGCCGCCGTCGCCTTCCCGCACCGCCCGGACGAGCTGGAACCGGCCCCGGCCCCGGCGGAGTGAGGGCGTGCTTCAGTTGCTGATGCGCGCCCGTTGGTCGGGCATGGCCTTCAGCGTGGCCAGGATGGCGTCGGTGCCCTCGCCCCGCGCGCACAGGCCGGTGGCGGTCTCGCCGAAGTCCACGAGGCTGTGGAACTTCGGCGCGGGCGCGCGTTCCAGCGGCACCAGCCACGCCGCGTGCCCGCGCGCCGCCAGCCCGTCGAAATAGAGGCGCTGGGTGCGGAAGAACACGTTGGTCTCGCGCGGGTCGCCGATCACGAACACGCGCCGCCCCGGGTCCTTCGGGATGCGGTCGAGCGAGTCGTAGGGGTCGAACCACGTCTCCGGCCGGGCCAGCGCCGGGTGCCGGTGCGCCTCCAGGTACGCGCGGTAGGCCGCCCCGCCGGACGCGATCACGGCGCACCGCACGTCGCGGCGGCGGGCCAGGAACTCGGCCGTCAGCGTGCCCCCGGCGCTGTGCCCGCCCAGCGCCCACGACGCGATGCCGTAGCGCGCCTTCAGCGCGTCGAGGTGGGCGTTCATCAGCGCCGCCTCGCGCGGGGAGTGGCGCATCGTCCAGAACGTCCCCGAGCTGCCGTAGGCACCCGGACGCGCCAGGAAGACGAAGGGCACCTGGAAGCGGTCGGACAGCGCCTGCTCCTGCGCGATCATGGCGGCGACGCCCAGCCCTTCCTGGTGGCCGATCTGCGTCGGCCTGGAGCCCATGATGTCGCCGTGCATCCACGCCGCCACGATGGGGTTGACGCCGGGACGCAGCCCGGCGGCGTAGTAGCGCAGGCACTCCCCCTTGCTGTCCCCCTCGTTGTCCAGGGTGACCCAGGTGGCCGTCTCCTGCGCCTCCAGCTCGGCGCAGCGCTCCCGCGGGATGGTGATCCCCGCGGCGACGGCGGCGTTGGTGAACATCTCGCCGCTCGGCCGCGACTGCGCCGCCGCGGCCGCCGGCAACAGCAGAAGCGACGCGAGCAGGCAGGCGAGGCGCCTCATGCCACGGTCTTCCGTCCGCCCGCCCACGCCCGCAGCTCGTCCGCCAGCCGGTCCACCACCGGCGCCCAGGCGCCGGGCTGCGGCTGGCGGAAGATGCGCATGGTGGGATACCACGGGCTGTCCTCCCGCTCCGCCAGCCAGCGCCAGCAGGCGTCGTAGCGCGACAGCATCCACACCGGCTTGCCCAGCCCCCCGGCCAGATGGATGACCGAGGTGTCGACGCCGATCACCAGATCCAGGTTGGCGATCAGCGCCGCCGTGTCGGCGAAATCGCCGACCTCGTCCATCCAATCGACCAGATCCATGCCGGCCGGCGGGGTCTTGGCCTGCGGCGCGGTCTCCTCGCCCTTCTGCAGGCTGACGAAGCGCACGCCCGGCACGCCGGCCAGCGGGGCGAACTGCTCCAGCCGCATGGAGCGGCGGCGGTCGATGGCGTGGGCGTTGATGGCGTTGCGGCGCGGGTTGCCGGCCCACACCAGCCCCACCCGCAGGGCGCCGTCTTCCGCCAGCCTCGCGCGCCAGCGCTCCACCGCCGCCGGGTCGGCGTGCAGATAGGGCATGCCGGCCGGGATCGTCTCCAGCCGCGTGCCGAAGGCCAGCGGCAGGCTCAGCAGCGGGCAGTGCGCGTCGTACTCCGGCCGCGGCTCGCCCTGGGCGATCACGCGCTCCAGGCCCGGCGTGCGGTCCAGCAGGCGCCTCAGCGGCCCCGGCACCTCCAGCACCACGCGGGCACCCCGCGCCGCCACCATGGGCGCGTAGCGGACGAAGTGCAGCGTGTCGCCGAAGCCCTGCTCGGCGTGCAGCAGCACGGTCTTGCCCGCCACCTCCTCGCCGCGCCACACCGGGCCGGGCGGCAGGAACGCGTCGCCGGTTTTCCAGCGCCACTCGTACGTCGCCCAACCGCGCGCGAAGTCCCCCCCGTGCAGCATCGTCAGCGACAGGCCCAGGTGCGCGGCGGCGTGGTCCGGCGTCAGCGCGATGGCCGCCCGGTAGGACGTGGCGGCGTCGGCGTGGCGGCCCTGCTCCAGGTACGCGTTGCCCAGGTTGTGGCGCGCCGGGGCCAGCGCCGGGTCCAGCGTCAGGGCGCGGCGCACGGCGACGAACCCCTCGGCGAAGCGGTCGTACTCGCGCAGGGCGTTGCCCATGTTCGAATAGACGCGCGGGTAAGTGGGATCCAGCGCGATGGCGTTGCGGTAGGCGGCGACGGCGCGCTCCGGCTCCCACAGGTCGACCAGGACGTTGCCGATGTTGATGTAGGCGGCGGCGTAGCCGGGGTTGAGGCGAATCGCCGCGCGGTAGGCGTCCGCCGCCTCCCGCCACTGCCGGCGTTCGGCCAGCGCGATGCCCAGGTTGTAGTGCGCCTGCGGGAATCCGGGCGCCAGCCGCACCGCCGCCCGCGTCTCCGCCAGCGCCTCGTCGAAGCGCCCGGCCTGCTTCAGCGCCACGGCGAGGTTGTAGCGCGCCTGCCCCTCGTCGCGCACCGCCAGCGACCGGCGGATCAGCCGTATGCCGCCCGCCGGGTCGCCCATCTGGGTGGCGAGCACGCCGGCCATGTGCAGGGTGTCGGGATCGGCGGGGTCGAGCGTCAGGGAGCGGCGGTACAGCGCCTCCGCCTGTCCCACCCAGCCGGCGGTGTGGAGTTCCAGCGCGCGCCGCAGGTCGTTTCGGGCGTCGGGAGCGTCGGCGGGGGCGGCGTCGGCGGTCATGGCGGGTCCGGAAAGGGCGAGTTCCGCGCGGACACTACACCTTTCCGTGCGCCCCCGTCACCACGCCGCAACGATCAGGCGCCACGCGCCATAGCCCAGCCCGGCGACCAGCGCCCAGGACCCGGCGATCAGCACGCCCCACAGCAGCACCAGCCCGGGTCCGCGCAGCCGCTCCTCCCGCGGTTCCGGCCGCGGGCCTGCGTGCAGGGGATCGGCTTCGGCCGCGTCCGACGGCGCCTCGCGGCCGGGGGCCAGGGGGCGCTGCAGGGTGGTGGGGTCGGATGGGCGCATCGGGGGTGCCGCGTGTTGTCCGGGCGTGCATCACTCTACCCCACCTTTGCGCGGGTGGGATGGGACCAAAAGGGGCAACCCCGCTTAACAGCGCCGGCGCGCACCGGTTCCCCCGCCTCAACGCCCACGCGAAAAAGGCAGGCGCGAAAACGGGCGGGAACCACCGTCCCCGCCCGCTCCTTCACCGTACGTCCAAACCTTACTTCTTCAGCGCCGCCACACCCGGCAGGTCCTTGCCTTCCAGCCACTCCAGGAAGGCGCCGCCGGCCGCCGAGACGTAGGAGAACTTCTCCTCCACGCCGGCCGCGGCCAGGGCCGCCACCGTGTCGCCGCCGCCGGCCACCGACAGCAGGCGGCCTTCCTGCGTGCGCTCGGCCACCAGACCGGCCACGGCGTTGGTGCCGGCGTTGAAGGGCACCAGCTCGAACGCGCCCAGCGGGCCGTTCCACACCACGGTCTTGGCGCCCTGCAGCTTCAGGCCCAGGAACTCCACCGTGGCCGGGCCGACGTCCAGCGCCATCTCCTCCGCGCCGATGGCGTCGGCGGCCACCGCGCGGTGCGCGGCGTTGGCCTTGAACTCCTTGGCGACGATGAAGTCCTTCGGCAGCAGGATCTCGCAGCCGGCGGCCTTCGCCGTCTCCATGATGGCGCGCGCCTGATCGGCCATGTCCTTCTCGCACAGGCTGGCGCCCACGTCGGTGCCCTGCGCGAACAGGAAGGTGTTGGCCATGCCGCCGCCCAGCGCCAGCATGTCGACCTTCTTCACCAGGTTGCCCAGCAGGTCCAGCTTGGTGGAGATCTTGGCACCGCCGACGACGGCGCACACCGGCCGCTCCGGCTTCTCCAGCGCCTTGGTCAGCGCCTCCAGCTCCGCCTGCATCAGGCGGCCGGCGGCGGCCGGCAGGTGCTTGGCGACACCCTCGGTCGAGGCGTGCGCGCGGTGCGCGGCCGAGAAGGCGTCGTTCACGTAGAAATCGCCCAGCTCCGCCATCTGCTTGGCGAAGGCCGGGTCGTTCTTCTCCTCCTCGGCGTGGAAGCGGGTGTTCTCCAGCAGCACCATTTGCCCCGCCTGGATGCCGGCAATGGCGGCCTTGGCCTTGTCGCCGACGCAATCCTCGGCGAAGGCGACCTCCTGGCCCACGGCCTTCGACAGCTCCGGCAGGACCTGACGCAGCGAGTTCTTGGTGTCCGGCCCGCCCTTGGGGCGCCCGAAGTGGGAGAGGATCACCACCTTGGCGCCCTTGGCGGCCAGTTCCTTCAGCGTCGGCGCCAGACGGTCGATGCGCGTGGTGTCGCTCACCTTGCCGTCCTGCACGGGCACGTTCAGGTCGGCGCGAACCAGCACGGTCTTGCCGCTCACGCTCAGGTCGTCGATGGTGTTGAAGTCGCTCATGGCCACTGACCCCAGAAGGTTCGAATCCGGCGCGCAACGAAGCACAGCCCGCCCCGCTTTGCAACGCCCGCCGGCAGGGGTAACGCCCCCTCCAAACGGGTAGGCGCGCATCGCCGCGGGCGGTGCCCCGTCCCATCTTCTTCCCATGACCGACGCATCGCATCGACTCCGTTCCGTGGAACGCTTCGCCTACGCCGCGTCACAGGCGGCGCGGGTGGCCTGGTTCTTCGGGCAATACGCGGTGGCCGCCCGCCTGTCCGGGCCGGCGGTGCCCCGCGCCAAACGGCCGCAGGGCCTCTCCTTCCCCGACACCCGCGGCATCCTGGCCGAGCTTCGCGCGCTGATGGAGCGCGACCTCGCCAACATCGCCGCCGGCACCTACCGCATGCCGCACGACCTCGTGCCCGATCCGGCGCGGGTGCTGGCCGACGCCGCCGCCTTCTTCCGCGACCTGCCGCAGGTGTCGCGCCGCCGCCGCGCCGGCATCGGCTTCGAGGTGCGCGAGAACCCGCCGCCGGGTGCCGAAAACCTGCCCCCCTACTACCGCCAGAACTTCCACTTCCAGACCGACGGCTACCTGTCGGCGCGCAGTGCCCGCCTCTACGACCATCAGGTGGAGGTGCTGTTCGGCGGCGGCGCCGACGCCATGCGCCGGCAGGCCCTGGTGCCCATCTTCGAGCACCTGAGGCACCGCACGCTGGCCGACTGCCGCCTCACCGACGTGGCGGCCGGCACCGGCCGCTTCCTCACCTTCGTCAAGGACAACTGGCCGCGCCTGGACGCCACCGCCATCGACCTGTCGCACGCCTACCTCACGGAAGCACGGCGCCGCCTCGCCCCCTGGGCGCGCACCACCCGCGCCGTGCAGGCGGCGGCCGAGGCGCTGCCGCTGCCCGACGCCAGCCAGGACGTGGTCACCTGCATCTACCTGTTCCACGAACTGCCGCGTGGCGTGCGCGCCCGCGCGGCGGCGGAGATCGCGCGGGTGCTGAAACCCGACGGCATCGCCGTGTTCATCGACAGCCTGCAGCGCGGCGACAATCCCACCATGGACGGGTTGCTGGAGCTGTTCCCGCTGGCCTTCCACGAACCCTACTACGCCGACTACGCGGCCCAGGACCTGGGCGCGCTGTTCGCCGGGGCCGGCCTGTCCGTGCGCTCCTCCACGCTGGCGTTCCTGTCGAAGGTGATGGTGCTGGCGAAAAATTCTCCGAGCGCGCCGTCATAAAACCGCAACAAAACTGTAAACCAACCCTGTCTAGGCAGTGCTGCGGTCGTCGGTGTACAAGGAGTGCGCAAGGTTCGACACCGAACGACCGCTTGTGCTGCCGGATAGGGTGGGGGATTGGAATGGCCCGCGTGCGCCATGGCTGAGGACACCAACCGCGAGACGGAGCTGAAGCTCGCCGTCCGCCCGGAAGATCTGGATCGGCTGCGCGGCGCCCCCGTCCTGAAGGAGCGCGGCAAGGGCAAGGCGGTCACCAAGCAGCTGGAAAGCACCTATTTCGACACGCCCGACCTGCGTCTGGTGCGCCGCCGGGTGACGCTGCGCGTGCGCCGCCAAGGTGCCCAGTACATCCAGACCGTCAAGGGCGCGGTGGCCGACGACGGCGGCCTGTCGCGCGACGAATGGGAATGGCCGGTGCCCGGCCCGGCGCCCGACCTGTCGCTGATCACCGAACCGGCGGCCCTCCAGCAGCTTGGCACGCTCGCCGCGTCGGACCTGGAGCCGGTGTTCGCCAGCCACATCCGCCGCACCGTGCGCATCCTGAACGGCGCCTCCTCCACCATCGAGCTGGCCATCGACGAGGGCGAGATCCGCACCATGGCCGGCGCCGTGCAGCCGGTGGCCGAGCTGGAACTGGAACTGAAGGGCGAGGGCGACCCGGCCGACCTCTTCGCCGTGGCACTCGAACTCGCCAAGGTGGCGCCCCTGCGTGTCGAGGTGCGCACCAAGGCGGCGCGCGGCTACGCGCTGGCGTCCGGCGCCGCCGACGGCCCGGTGCGGGCGGAAAAGCTGGCCCTCGACCCCACCGTGACGGTGGAAGGCGCGCTGTGCCGCATCGTGCGCAGCTGCCTCAATCACCTCGCGGCCAACGAGGCGTGCTCGCTGAAGGGCGCCGATCCCGAAGGCATCCACCAGATGCGCGTGGCGCTGCGCCGCCTGCGCTCGGCGCTCGCCCTGTTCCGCCCCTTCGTGCCCGCCGAGCAGTACGACTGGCTGGTCGGCGAGGTGAAGTGGCTGGGCGGCCACCTGGGTCCGGCGCGCGACTGGGACGTCTTTCTCACCGAACTCTACGCCCCCGTGCGCGACGCCTTCGCCCAGGCCGGCGAGCACAGCGCCGCCCAGCTCACCGAACTGCACGCCCTGGAGGCGGCGGCCGAGGCACGCCGGGTGCGCGCCTACCAGGGTGCGCGCGAGGCCATCCTGTCGGCCCGCTACGGCGCCTTCCAGCTGGAGCTGACGGCGTGGCTGGAGGCGCGGCGCTGGCGCAGCCAGCCGGTGAGCGAGCAGTCCGCCCGCCTGTTCGAACCGGTGGACACCCTGGCCGGCGACCTTCTGGCCCGCCGCCACCGCAAGGCGCGCCGGGCCGGCAAGGGCTTCGCCACGCTGTCGGTGGACGACCGCCACCAGCTGCGCATCGCCTTGAAGAAGCTGCGCTACGCCGCGGAGTTCTTCCGCCCGCTCTATTCCGACAAGGCGGCCCGCCGCTACATCCAGCAGCTGGCCGGTTTCCAGGACGCGCTGGGCCACCTGAACGACGTGGCGACGGCGACGCGCCTGCTGCGCGACCTGCACGACGACGGCAGCCCGGCGGCACCGGGCGAGCGCCGCGCCGCCGGCATCGTCATCGGCTGGCTGGCGCGCGGCATGGTGGACGCGGAGCCGGCGCTGGTCGCGCAATGGGAGAGCTTCGAGGACGCGAAGCCCTTCTGGACGCGCGGTGCGCGGGGATAACCATTTTTTCTCCCTTCCCCTGCTCCGCAGGGGGAGGGAAGGGGCCCACGAAGTGGGAAGGGTGGGGGCCGGTTGTCCGCAAGGATCAGCGACGCAACGGCTGGCGACGAAGGCGCTGATCAAAAGATAAGAGATTGAGAGATTCAGAGATATAGAGAGTCATGTTGACGCCATGGTGTTGTGCGGAGCCTTGGAAGAGATAAGATCGCAAAATCTCTCAATCTCTGAGCCTCTGATTTCTTGACCTGGATCTGTATCGCCAGCCGACACGCCGCTGATCCTCGCGAGCATCCCGACGCCATCATGGCTTCCAGGCGCTATAGGCGGATCAGGACGACGCCCAGGATCAGGGAGGCGGCGCCGGCCAGCCGGGTCGGGCTCACCGGCTGATGGGGAAGCCCGAGCAGGCCGAAGTGGTCGAAGGCGAGGGAGCCGAGCATCTGGCCGACGACGATCAAGGCGAGCACGGTCGCGGCACCGAGGCGCGGGACCATGAAGATGGCGGTCGCGATGAACATCGCCCCGAACAGCCCGCCGGTCCATGACAGCCACGACGTGGACCCGGTCAGCAGGTCGGGCAGCCGTGGCCCCGGGGCGGTCAGCGCCACGGCCAGCATCGCCACCATGCCGACGAAATAGCTGACGAAGCCTGCCCACCAGGGCGACCCCAACTCGGCCCGCAGGGTTGCGTTCAGGACCTGCTGCAGGGCGACGCTCACCCCGGCGCCGATCACCAGAAGGTATGAAAACGCGGACAACGCAACCGTCATGCCCCACTCCCCGGCAACGCGCGGGGACCGTCTCGGCGTCCCGCTCTCGGGTGGACGGATAGCAGGCGAGGGCCGCCGCGGTCTGGAACGGATGTGACCTACCCCGCCCGGTATCGACCGGGGGTCACGCCGAACGCGCGCCGGAAGCAGCGGCCCAGGTGGCTTTGGTCGGCGAAGCCGGTTTCCGCCGCGACCGCCGCGATGGGCTCGCCCGCCCGCAGCAGCCGTCGCGCGTCGTTCAGTCTCTGCAGAAGCCAGAACGCGTGCGGCGGCATCCCGTGGCGCCGCTTGAACTGGCGGGAAAAGCCCTCGCGGCTCATACCGGCGCGTCGCGCCACCTGGCCCACGGCCTCCCACGGTTCGCTTTCCGCGTGCCCGCCCGCCGGACCCGCAAGGCTTCCGGCGGAACACCTATGATCGTCGACAAGGACCGTGAGGTCATGCCAGCCGATATGCCCCGTCCTCCGCCAGTGACGGGCCAGACTGGCGATCAGGTCGCGCGCCGCGTGCAGTCCCGCTGGCGTGTACAGGTTGATGCAGACGACCTCCGACGCTTCGGACAGCGATCCGTGGGGCGTTCCTGCGGGGATGTGCAGGCCATGGCCGGGAGCGACCTCGAACACCTCGTCGCCGATGACGAACCGGCGCGTTCCCGACAGGACGAAGGTCAGCTGGTCTTCGTCATGGAAATGGGCCGGCAACGCCACGTCGAGCCCGCGCACCGCGCCCAGTTCGACGATGCTGCTGCCCGGCGGGCGCCAATAATCCCAGGTTTCGTGAAAGCCCGGAGCGGAATTGGGCCTCATCGGAAACAGAGGCGATGCCATCGGTGCGCTGCTCCGTATCGTCCGGCGTGCACAAGACGCGCCCCGGTCACCCTCCCGCACCGCGCGTGAAGCCCTCCACAGCCGCTCGCAAGCCTCGCGACCGCGTTCCGCCTGATGCCGTCAGAGCCGGCCCATCAATGCGGGGGCTCGGCGTGGCCGCCGCCGGCCGCCTCGTGGCGGTCGTAGTGGCTGTTGATCATGTAGAAGATGTACGCCACGCAGCCGATGAACACCAGGAACCCGCCCCAGTAGAACGCTTGGTCCTGCGCCCGCGACGCCGCCAGCAGCCCGATGAACGCCAGGAATCCGACGACCCCGCCGGTGATCCACTTGCCCGCGCCTTCCACGATCCGCTCTCCCCTCGCCAGCGCGCCGTCGTTGCGGCGCCTCGGGCAGGAAGAGTGATGCAAGACCACGAATGAATCAATCGGCGACGCGCCGGCAGGGCAATCGCTCGAAAGCCCCTCCCCCTTGGCGGGGGAGGGGTTGGGGAGAGGGGGATTACGGCCGGATGGCCGGAAATGAGACCTTCTGCGACCTGCCGGTCGCCAGCCCCCTCTCCCCAACCCCTCTCCCGCAAGGGGAGAGGGGCTACGGCCCTCCGATTGACAAAATTCCTACTGACGATCATGATGAATGCGACAATGCCCCCATCCCCCGCTTTCTCCGTGCCCGTCCCGAACCCCGGCCGAAAATGGCGCCGGTGAGACAATGCAACACCTGCCGGAATCCGTTGCATCCTGTTGCATCCGGTTGCATTTGCCCGGCCCTCACGGGGCCGCCGGCGGAATGTGACGCCCCCGTGAAAGGCGTATCGCCGCGTATCATTGGGTAACATTTCCTGCCGGAGGGGGGCTACGCCGGCAGGTCCAGGGCGAAGGTGGTGCCCGCCCCGGTGCTCTCGACCAGCCGCAGGTCGCCACCGTGCGCCCGCGCGATCTCCCGCGCGATGGCGAGGCCAAGGCCGACGCCGCCCGCCCGCGCCGATCCGGCGAAGGGCTCGAACAGGTGCTCGCGCGCCCGGGGCGGCAGGCCGGGGCCGGTGTCGGCCACGGTCAGGGTCACCCGGCCGCTGGCCGGCGCCGCCGCCACGGTCACCTGGTCGGCGCCCGCCTGCACGGCGTTGCGGCCCAGGTTGACCAGCGCGCGGGCCAACTGGTCGCGGTCGGCGGCGACGGTCAGCCCGGCCGGCACGGCGTTGACCCAGGCGGCCTCCGCCCGCACGCCGTCGGCGCGCAGGCCGGCCTGCACCTCCGGGGCGACCTCGTCGACCAGGGCGGCCAGCTCCACCGGCTGGCGGCGCAGCGGCAGCACGCCGTCGCGGGTGTAGGACAGCGTCTGCCCGCACAGGTCCACCGCGCGGTCCAGCGCCGCCATCAGCCGCGGCGTGACCCGCCGGGCCTCCGGGTCGGCGCTCTCGCCCAGCCGTTCGGACAGCAGCGACGCGGTGGCCAGGATGCCGCGCAGGTCGTGGTTGATCTTGGCCACCGCCGTGCCCAGCGCCGCCAGCCGCTCGCGCTGGCGCAGCGCGGTGCGCACGGTGTCCTGCATGTCGGCCAGTTCGTGCAGGGCCACGCCGATCTCGTCGCCGCGGCCGTTCGCCGGGGGCGGCGGCGCCGTCTCCGGCGCGCGGGCGAAGGCGACGACGCTTGCGGTCAGGCGCCGCATGGGCCGCACGAACAGTGCGTTCAGCGCCAGGAAGACCAGCCCGGCGGTGATCAGCGAGATGACCACCGACAGCGCCAGGATGCGCACCGCGAAGTCGCGCATGGCCTCGGCCATCGGCGCCTCGTCCATCACCACCTCGACCCGCAGGCGGGCGTCCTTGGGCGACGGGCCGACAACGCGGATCGCCCGCCGCTCGGTCCGGGCCAGGGCCGAGAAGGCGTCGGCGATCAGCATGACGAAGCCGCTGTCGCGCAGGTCGTACGTCGCGTCCACCTCTGGGGGCATGGAGCGGGCCAGCATGTAGACGCGCGAATCGGGCTGCACGAGGTCCACCGCGTGCGCGCCCACGTGGGCCAGCAGCTTGGCGGTCAGGGCCTCCGTCACCATGCGGTCGGGGGCGGCCTCCACCGCCAGCGCCGCGAGGTGCCCGGCGGCCAGCCGCTCCTCCAGGTGGGTCAGGCGGAAGCGCGCCACGGACGGGGTGAAGATCAGCACCTCCGCCAGCATGACGAACAGCACCGTCAGCACCAGAAGCTTGGCGGACAGGCTGCGGGCAAGGGGCGGCATCGGCATGGCCGGAATGGTAGGCCAGAGCGCGCCGCTTGCCTACGACGCAGCGCGGACCTGCGCCGGGGTGACGCCGTAGACGCGCTTGAACCAGCGCGTCAGGTGCGCCTGGTCGGCGAACTCCGCCTCCGCCGCCACGTCGGACGGGGCGTGGCCGGAGGCCAGCAGGTGCTTGGCCTGCTCCAGCCGCATCAGCCGGGCGTACTCGCCGGGTGCCAGGCCCACCGTGCGGCGGAACAGGCGGGCGAGGTGCGGGCGGGTCAGGCCCAGCTCCTGCGCCAGCGCCTCCACGTCCGGCCGGGCGCCGGCCCGCTGGAGCGCGGCGCACAGCTTGGCGATGCGCGGCTCGCGCCGCTCCGGCCGCTCCAGCGGCGCGCTGCCGCCGTCGGCGTGGAAGGCGCGGAGCGCCGCCGCCACCACGTCGTCGAAGGCCGGCGTGCCCGGCGCCATGTCGTCGTCGGTCAGCCGTCCGGCCAGCGCCGGGTCCAGCAGCACCGGGCGGGGGGTGCGCGGCCCATGCTCGGGCTGCAGGCGCAGCACCTCCTCCACCAAGGCGGTGGGCAGGTACAGCATGCGCATGTCCAGCCCGGCGCGGCCGACGCTGGCGGAATGGACGGCGTAGGCCGGGATCAGCACGAGGTCGCCCGGCACCGCCGTCCAGCGTCCGCCGGAGCAGGTGAAGTTGCAGAGCCCGGCACGGATGGCGCCCAGCGCCCAGCGGTCGTGCCAGTGCGGGGCGAAGCGCATGGGCGGGTGCGTGCCGCTGCGCACCTCGACGCCCCGGTGGGTCTCGGCGGTCTCCAGCCTTGCCTTTGCCGTCACGGCACCTCCCCGTCGGCGACGCGCGAGATGGTCAGCGCGAAGCATCCGGCCGACGCGTCCACCACCCGGTTCGGCGCCAGCGCCGCCAACTCCTCGCGCGGGGAGTCGAAGAAGTCAAGCGAGGCGTCGGCGGCGAAGCTCGGCCCGAACTCCTTGGCGTCGGCCGCCATGCGGACCAGCCGGGGCTGCGCCGCCTGCGGGCCGCCGATCAGGCTGGGCAGGCCGGTCAGCCCGTAGGTCGGCCGGGCCAGCAGGCCCAGCCGCCGCCCCTCGCCGCCGGTCAGCGTCAGCGCCGCCTGCGCCAGCCGCCGGTCCTTCACCGCCAGCGAGGCGCCCAGCCGCGTGCCCGCCTGCGCCGGCGCCGCCGCCGGGTGATTGAGGGGATAGGAGCGGGTGAGCCACACGCTGCCCAGCTTCTTGGGCAGGCCCTGCAGCCAGCCGCGCACCATGGAGATGTCCTGGTCCACATAGATGAAGGGGCAGAAGTTGACCGGATCGCCGCGCCGCTCCGCCTCGATCAGGACGAAGAACTCGCGGTATTGGGCGTAGACGGGGTCGAGCAGCTCGCTGCCATCGGTGGTCGCCTGCCAGTCGCAGAAGTGCGCGGCCGCACAGCCGGTGGCGCGCCCGAAGCCTTCCGGCAGGAACAGGTTCGCCACGGCCGGGTCCAGCTCGTAGGCGATGGAGAACAGCCAGCCGGCGTAATGCCAGGGCGGTGCCGGGGCGAGGGAGGAGCGGCCGTCGGGCGTGAAGGGCGGGGTGAAGCCTTTGAGCATGGCGGGGTTCCCAGTTGCGTCGCCCGCCAGGATGGCCCGCCGGCCGGGCCGCCGTCTTGAACGCCTTTGACCCCTCAGCCGGCCGCCGCCGGCTCCTCCGGCAGCACGCGGTTGCGGCCCCCCCGTTTGGCGCGGTACAGCGCCTCGTCGGCGCGGGCCAGCATCGGGTCGATGTGGTCCTCGCCCTTGTGCAGGGTGCTGACGCCGATGCTGACGGTAAAGGTGAAGCTCGGCCCGTCCGGCGCCTTCACCGCGGTCACGGCCAGCGAGCGGCGCAGCCGTTCGGCCAGCAGAACGGCACCGGGCAGCGCCGTCTCCGGCAGCAGCACGGCGAACTCCTCGCCGCCCAGCCGGCCCAGCACGTCGCACTGGCGGATCAGGTGGCGGGTGGTGCGGACGTTCATGCGGATCGCCTCGTCGCCGGCCGCGTGGCCGTGCGTGTCGTTGATCCGCTTGAAGAAATCGATGTCCAGCATCATCGCCGACAGTTCGCGGCCATAGCGGCGCGCGCGCATCACCTCCTCCGCCGCGCGGGCCATGAAGCGGCCGCGGTTGAGGGCGCCGGTCAGCGAATCGGTCGTCGCCAGCCGCTCCAGCTCGCGCTGCATGTCCACCACGCGGGACGCGGCGAGCAGCCGGGCGCGCAGCCACGCCCAGTCCAGCGGCTTGCGCAGGAACTCGTCGGCGCCGTTCTCGACCACCTCGAAGAACTGGTTGGTGATGCTGCCGGGGATCATCAGCATCAGGTACAGGTGCTTGGCGCCCTGCGCAGCGCGCAGGTGCCAGCAGACCTCGACGCCGTCCATGTCGGCGACCTTGAAGTCGACCAGGACGACGTCGAACGCCTCCTCCTGCACGCGGGCCAGCGCCTCGGCGCCGCCGGGAGCCCAGGCCGCGTCGTAGCCCATCGTGGCAAGCTGCTGGCACAGCGCCGTGCGGGCCATGCGGGAATCGTCGACCACCAGGATGCGCAATCCGGCCTCCCTGCGCGGCTTCTGCCTGCGCCGCGACAGTGAAGCGCGCCCCCCTTTAAGGAAGGGTTACACATGCACCCCGCGACCGAGCGGAAATTAGCCGAACCAGGAAAGGAAGCGTACCAACAACCGCGTGCGCGGCCCGAACAGGACGGGCGTGAAGAAGGCGCCGGCCGCCCGCTTGCCGGCCTCCGCCAGGGTGGGGTAGGGCAGCAGCAGCCCGGCCACGTCGTGCACCCGCATCCCCTTGGACAGCGCCAGACACCACAGAGCGATCTGCTCGCCCGCGTGCGCGCCAACGATGGAGGCGCCGAGGATCCGGCCGCCGGGCAACGCCACCACCTTGGCCAGTCCCTCCGCGGCACCTTCCGCGCGGGCGCGGTCGTTCTCGGCGAAGGGCGCGCGCAGCACCCGCACGTCGCCGTGCCGCTCGCGCGCCTGCGCCTCGGTCAGGCCGACGTGGGCCAGTTCGGGGTCGCTGTAGGTGACCCACGGCACGGCCGTACGGTCCGCCCGCGCAGGCCAGCGGAACAGCGCGTTGCGCACGACGATGCCGGCCTGGAAACCGGCCATGTGCGTGAAGGCCGGCCCGCCGGTGACGTCGCCCACCGCGTAGACGCGCCGGTTGGTGGTGCGCAGCCGGGCGTCCACGGTGACGCCGCCCTTCGTCGTCTCGATGCCGGCAGCCTCCATCCCCAGACCTTCCACGTTGGCCCGCCGCCCGGCGGCGACCAGCAGGTCGGACCCTTCGATCCGCCGGCCGTCCTCCAGCACCCCGGCGACTCCGTCGCCGGCCCGCCCGACGCTGGCGACGCCGGTGCCCTCGATCAGGTCCACCCCCTCGGCGGTCAGGCGGTGGCGGACGACCTCCACCAGCTCCGGGTCGTCCTTCGGCAGCAGGCTCTGCTTCTCGACGACGGTGACGCGGGCGCCCAGGCGGCGGTGCGCCTGCGCCATCTCCACGCCGATCGGCCCACCACCCAGCACGATCAGGTGCCCCGGTGCCGTGGTGCGCTCGAACACCGTCTCGTTGGTCAGGTACGGCACCGAGTCGAGCCCCGGAATGGGCGGCGCCAGCGGGCGCGAGCCGGTCGCCAGCACGAAGCGCCGCGCGCGGATCCGCACCCCGCCCGCCTCCACCGTGCCGGCATCGACGAAGCGGGCGGGGGCGCGGATCACCCGCACGCCCAGCCCCTCGAACCGCTCCTGGCTGTCGTGGGGGGCGATGGCGGCGATCGTGCGGTGGACATGCGCGTGCACGGCGGCGAAGTCGATGGCCGGTTCGGGACCGGTTACGCCGAACCGCCCGGCGGTGCGCATTCCCTGCGCCGCCCTGGCGGCGGCCAGCAGCGCCTTGGACGGCACGCAGCCGGTGTTCAGGCAATCGCCGCCCATCCGGTGTTTCTCGATCAGCACCACGGAGACGCCAAAGGCCGCGGCGCCGGCCGCCACAGTCAGTCCGGCGGCACCCGCGCCGACCACGCAAATGTCGGGAGTTAGAACGTCGCTCATGGAAAAATCAGCCTAGCGCCCCCTCCCCGCCTTGCCGAGCGCGGCGCCATCGGCGGACGAGGACAGGGACGAGTGCCAGCGCTCCC
>NZ_DASPMG010000173.1:0-20291 GCF_035627195.1 Azospirillum sp. | reverse complement strand
CCTCCCGAAGGAGACAGGCATGTCGATCCAGCGCTTCCACAGCGGCCCGCGCATGAGCCAGATGGTCGTCCACAACGGCACGGTCTACCTCGCCGGCCAGGTCGCCGACGACACCTCCGGCGGCGTCGAGGAGCAGACCCGGCAGGTGCTGAAGCAGATCGACGCCCTGCTGGCCGAGGCCGGCACCGACAAGAGCAAGATCCTGTCGGCCACCATCTACCTGGTCGACATCGCCACCTTCGCCGACATGAACAAGGCCTGGGAAGCCTGGGTCGACACGGCCAACACCCCGGCCCGCGCCACCGTCGAGGCCAAGCTGGCCGCACCCAAGTACCTCGTCGAGATCCAGGTCGTCGCGGCCAAGTAAGCCCGCCCGCACCTTTCCCGAACCGGTCCTGTCCGCAGCCGTCCGGCGCGCCCCACGCGCGTCCGGCGGCTTGCGCGCGTCCGCATACCTGTGAATTCCGAAGAACGGAATTTTATTTCGTTTTTGTTGACGCAATCGTCAACCGCTGGCAGGATGTGTGGATAAGGAAACGCGGCCCCGGCCGAACCGGCGCCGGACATCGGAAAGGGAGAGGAAATGCGCAGGAGGGAGGAGGTTCCGAACGGCGACGTGCTCAATCCGGACGAGGAGCGCGACCCGAAGTTCGTCAGCGCGCTGGCCCGCGGGCTGGAGGTGCTGCGCGCCTACCGGCGCGGCGACGCCACGCTGGGCAACCTGGAACTGGCGGAGCGGACGGGGCTGCCCAAGCCGACCATCTCGCGTCTGACCTACACGCTGTCCAAGCTCGGCTACCTGGATTACGAACCGCTCAGCGGCAAGTACCGGCTGGGCACGCCGGTGCTGGCGCTGGGCTACACCTGCCTTGCCGGCATGGGCGTGCGGCAGGTGGCGCGGCCCTTCATGCAGGAACTGGCCGACTACAGCACGCTGCAGGTGGCGCTTGGCGGGCGCGACCGCATGAGCATCGTCTACCTGGAAAGCTGCCGCGGCGACGCGCCGGTCATCCTGGCGCTCGACGTCGGCTCGCACATCAAGCTCTCCACCTCCGCCATGGGCCGCGCCTACATCGCGGCCTTGGGCGAGACGGAGCGCGCCGCGCTGTTCGAGCGGCTGGAGGAGCACGAGGGCGAGCGCTGGCCGCGCGTGCGCGAGGGCCTTCTGCAGGCCATAGAGGACTACCGGACCAAGGGCTATTGCACCTCGATCGGTTCGTGGAAGGCGGAGGTGAACGCGGTCGGCGTGCCGCTGGTGCCGCGCGACGGCGGCCCGGTGGTGGCCTTCAACCTGGGCGGCCAGGCCTTCCTGGTGGACCCCGTCCGGCTGGAGCAGGATTTCGCGCCCCGTCTGGTCGAGATGGTGCGCCGCATCGACGCCGCGCTCTACAACGTATGAACCGCCGGTGATTTGACAGACAGCGTGGGCTGCACCAGATGGGGCGGACGACACCTTCCCCACGGGACCGCTCCCCATGCCCAAACTCCGCCCCCTGGCCGCCGGCCTGCTGGCCCTTTCCCTCGCCGCGCACCCCGCCATCGCGTGGGCGGAGGACGCGAAGCCCGAGAAGCAGGAGCCCCAGAAGCCCGACAAGCCGGGGGCCTTCGACGCCCGGCGCTCGGTCACCCGGCACACGCTGAAGCTGCCGTCGGGGCCGCTGGCCTACACGGCGACGGCGGAGTTCCTGCCGCTGCGCGAGGCCGGCAAGGACGAGGCGGCGGCGCGCATCTTCACCGTCACCTACACCCAGGACGGCGCCGATCCGGCCCGCCGGCCGGTCTTCTTCCTGTTCAACGGGGGGCCGGGTGCCGCGTCGGCCTACCTGCACCTGGGCACGGCGGGGCCGCGCATGGTGGCGTTCAACCCGGACGGCACCATGATGCGCCCGCCCGCCGCCCTGGCCGACAACCCGGACACGTGGCTGGCCTTCGCCGACCTCGTGTTCATCGATCCGGTGGGGGCGGGCTACAGCCGCGTCCTCAAGGGCGACGGCGATGCCGAGAAACGCTTCTGGAAGGTCGACGCCGACGCCCGCGCCATGGCGGAGATCGTGCGGCTCTGGCTGGTCCGCCAGGGGCGCTGGGAGTCGCCCAAGTTCCTGTCCGGCGAGAGCTATGGCGGTTTCCGCATCGCCAAGATGGCGCGCGAGCTGCTGCGCACCGACGGCGTGGCGCTCAACGGCCTCGTCATGGTGTCGCCGGTCATCGACTTCGGCACCATCCATGACGGCGAGACGGCGCTGCTCACCGCCGCGTTCAAGCTGCCGGCCATGGCGGCGGCGGCGGCGGCGCACGGCCGCGCCCCCGGCACCCCGGCCGACGCGGCGGCGGCGGCGGAGCGCTTCGCGCTGACCGGCTACCTGTCCGGCCTCGCCACGCTCGACGTCGGTCGGCTCGCCGCCTCGCGCGACCTGTTCGCCGAGGTCGCGCGGCTGACCGGGCTGCCGGCGGATCTGGTGACGCGCCACCGCGGCCGGGTGCCGGCCCGCGTCTTCGCGCGCGAGCTGCTGCGCGACCGCGGGCTGGTGGTCAGCACCTACGACGGCGTCTTCACCGGGCCGGACCCCGACCCGGCCTCGCCGCGCGGGGGCGAGGATCCCTACCTGATCGGCACGCTGCCGGCCTATTCCAGCGCCTTCACCGGCTATGCCCAGCGCGAGCTGGGCGTGACGGTGGAGACGCCCTACCGGCTGTTGAGCGAGACGGTGAACCGCGGCTGGGAATGGCCGCGCGAGGGCAGCCCCAGCGCGCTCGACGATCTGCAGACGGTGATGTCGCTGACGCCGGGCCTGCGCCTGCTGGTGGCGCACGGGCGCACCGACCTGGTGACGCCGTACCTCGCCTCGCACTGGGTGGCGGGGCGGCTGGAATTGCCGGAGGCGGAGCGCGGCCGCATCGCGCTGCCGGTGTACGACGGCGGGCACATGATGTACGCCAACGCCGCCTCGCGCGCGGCGCTGGCCGGCGACGTGCGGGCGATGGTGGACGCGGCGCTGCGGTAGCCGGAAAAAGAAAAGGGGCGCACCTTGGGGGTGCGCCCGCTTTTGTCTTGGAGATCCTGGTGCCGCTTAGAAGAGGCGCAGGATGGACTGCTGGGACTGGTTGGCCAGCGAGAGGGCGATGGTGCCCAGCTGCTGCCGGGTTTGCAGCATCAGCAGGCTCGCACCTTCCTCGTTCTGGTCGGCCAGCGTCAGCTTGTTGGCGCCCTCGACCAGCACGTCGCTGAACTCCTTGGTGAAGCTTTCGCGGGTCGTGATGATGTTGAGGTTCGTCGACAGCGTCTGCGAGGACGACCGCAGCTTGGACTTGGCGAAGTCGATGCTGGCCACCGCCTTGTCGATGTCGGAGCGGTCGGTCCAGTCGTTCTGCGCGTAGTCGAGCCGCAGGCCCTGGCCCGAGGTGCTGAGGTTCTGCGCGTTCACCGTGATCGAGTTGGTGTTGCGCTCGTTCAGCTGGACGGTCAGGTCGTTCGAGGTGTTGGCGTTGGTCACCTGCACGGTCACGAGGTTCGCCGCCGAACCGGCCGAGGCGGCCTGCTTCAGGGTCTTGGCGTCCACTGCCATGCGGACCGTGCCGCTGTCGAAGGAGAACGCCTGCTCGCCGCCACTCAGCTTGCCTTCGCCGCGGTTGGAGGTGGCGTCGCGGGTGACGACGGTGCCCTGCAGGTTGGAGACTGAGATCGACAGGTCGACCTTCTTCTCGATGACCGACACGCCGTTGCCGCTGTTGGCCGCCGCTTCGAGCAGCTTGCGGTCGACCGTGAACGACACCACGGTGCCCGACGAGAAGCTCTCGGAGATGTGCTTGCTCAGCGCGTTGGTGGTCGACGCGCTGATGGTCATCTCGCGCGCCTGGCTGGCGTTCGTCGCACCCGTCAGCGTCAGGTCGCCGTTCGCGGCCACGGTCGCCGTGGCGATGTCGTAGGTGGTGCCCGACAGGCGGCCGCTCGTGATCGCGGTGCTGATCGACGCCTGCAGCTTCGAGGCGATCGACATCTTGGCGGTGGTGGTCATGTTCACGTCGGCCGTCGTCGCCGTGTACGTGAAGGTCTGGCCTTCCACCGTGATCGAGAAGATGTCGCCGGCTTCGATCGTGCCGCCGATGGCGACCGTCGACACCTGCGGCGTGCCCGACTTGGCGGCGGTCGACAGGTTGGCGGCGATCGTCTGGTTGTCGTCGAAGTAGCTGATGGTGCGCGATTCGTTGCCGTCGCTCACGATGAAGGTGCGCTGGCGGCCAGCGGCGCCGCGGACCTCGATGCTGACGTCGGAGAAGTTGCCGAGCGTCGAGGACATCGTGCCCGACATCTTCAGGCCGGTCAGGCCGTGCGCCATTTCGGCGTTGGCGATGTCGCCGGCCTGGGCGTCGATGTTGCCGGTGCCCTTGACGCGGACCGTGTAGGTGTCGGTGGAGACGACGTTGGTGACGCGGGCGTTCTCGAGGCCGGTGATGGTGTTCACCGCGACGCGGGACGCGCTGGTCGAGTCGAGGCGCAGACCGTTGCCGTTCAGCAGGTTCTTGCCCTGGTAGCCGGAGTCCTCGGCCAGCTTGTCGATCTGCTGCTTCAGCGAGTTGAACTGGGCGGCCAGCGTCTTGCGGGTGGCGACCGAGCCGGCGTCGTTGCCCAGCGCCGAGTAGGCGGCGGTCGTCAGGCCGCGGGCCTGTTCGACGAGGCTTTCGATGGAGGTCAGGCCCTTGTCGGCGGCCTTGATGGTGCTGACGGCCTGGCCCATCGAGTCCTTGAGGGCCGAGAGGTCGCCTGCGCGCTGCGTCAGACCTTTTGCCGCGAAGTAGGCCGTCGGGCCGTCCAGCGCCGAGTTGATCTTGTTGCCGGTAGCCAGAATGTTCTGCTTCTGCGAGATCTTCGCTTCGGTGCCCTGCAGCTGCAGCAGGTTGGCACGCATTGCACCCGTCAGGGCGACGTCGTTGATGGCCATGGCTCCTAGTCTCCTTCTGAGGCCGGCCTCGCGGCCGGTGAGGGGGCCAGGCGAGGCGACGTTGTTGATCGTCGCCCTCCCATAATCAAACGCCGTGCCAACTCGTCTGGCACGACGTCAACCCCTTGAAATTCCTCAATTCCCGCTTTGGCACGGGTGTGGAGGGGAGGAGGCGGCGAATGGTGCCCGGCCGCTTGTGGAAAACTTTGCCGGGTCGGAAGCGCAAGCGTGCCCGGCAGCGGTGGATAAAATTTTCCACATGCGGGCGTCCCGGCCTATCCCGGCTGGCCCCTTGGCCGCACCGTGCGCGCCCGTTATCGTCCAGGACGGGCCCGGAACAGGGTAACAAGGGAGGGACATCATGGCCGGACGCATCGAGGCGCGACTGAAGGAACTGGGCATCGAACTGCCGCAGCCGGCGGCCCCGGTGGCCGCCTACGTGCCCTACACCATCTCCGGCAAGACGCTCTACGTCTCCGGCCAGGTCACGGTGTGGAACGGCGAGCGGCGCTTCATCGGCAAGGTGGGCAAGGATTTCTCGGTGGAGGAGGGCAAGCAGGCCGCACGCCTGTGCGGGCTGAACCTGCTGGCCCAGGCCCGGGCGGCCTGCGACGGCGACCTGGACCGCGTGGTGCGCTGCCTGAAGCTGGGCGGCTTCGTCAACGCCGGCCCCGACTTCCACGACCACCCGCAGGTCATCAACGGCGCGTCCGAGTTGATGGTGGAGGTGCTGGGCGACGCCGGCCGGCACGCCCGCTTCGCCGTGGGCGCCTCGTCGCTGCCGCTCAACGTGGCGGTCGAGGTGGACGCGGTGTTCGAACTGGCGTGATATCAAAGGCGCTCAATGGGGCGCTTGCCGCGCTGCGGCATCGGGCCTACCTCCCTCGGGCGGTAGACGCGGAGGACCGATATGCCTGACGGCGGCGACGCCATCACCGTGAAGATCCTGACCGGCATCGGCGAGGCGGACCCGGCCCAGTGGGACGCCTGCGCCGGGCCGGACAACCCGTTCCTGCGCCACGCCTTCCTGGCGGCGCTGGAGGAGTCCGGATCGGCTGCGGCGCCCACGGGCTGGCAGCCCATGCACCTGACGGCGCTGGACGCCGAAGGGCGCATCGCCGGGGCCGCGCCGATGTACGTGAAGTCGCATTCCTACGGCGAATACGTCTTCGACCATTCCTGGGCGCACGCCTATGAACGGGCGGGCGGCAAATATTACCCGAAGCTCCAGGTCGCCGTGCCGTTCACGCCGGTGCCGGGGCCGCGCCTGCTGGTGCGGCCCGACGCGGGGGAAGGGGTGGCGCCGGCGCTGATCCAGGCGATGGAGGAGGTGGCGCGGCGCTCCGGCGTGTCCTCCGTGCACGTCACCTTCCCGCGCGAGGCGGAGTGGGACCGGCTGGGCGAGGCGGGCTGGCTGCGGCGGCTGGGCGTGCAGTACCACTGGCACAACCGCGGCTACGGCAGCTTCGACGACTTCCTGGGGGCGCTGAGTTCGCGCAAGCGCAAGTCCATCCGCAAGGAGCGGCGCGAGGTGGCGGAGAGCGGCGTGCGCATCCACGCCCTGTCCGGCGGCGACATCAAGCCGGTGCACTGGGACGCCTTTCATCGCTTCTACATGGACACCACCGACCGCAAGTGGGGCGGCGGCTACCTGACGCGCGGCTTCTTCCACCGCCTGGGCGCCACCATGGCCGACGACGTGGTGCTGGTGATGTGCGAGGACGGCGGGGAATGGGTGGCGGGCGCGCTGAACCTCAAGGGGACGGACGCGCTGTACGGGCGCAACTGGGGCTCCGACGGGCGCTACCGCTTTCTGCACTTCGAAGCCTGCTACTACACGGCGCTGGACTACGCCATCTCGCACGGGCTGGCGCGCGTCGAGGCCGGGGCGCAGGGTGAGCACAAGATCCAGCGCGGCTACCTGCCGGTGCCCACCTACAGCGCCCACTGGATCCGCGACGCCGGCTTCCGCCGCGTGCTGGCCAACCACCTGGAGCAGGAGCGCGCCAGCGTGCGCGCCGAGATCGAAGCGCTGGGCGAGTTGTCCCCCTACCGCAAGGACGGCGAGGCGTAGGGGCGCAACGTGGGGCGCTGCACCGCAAGCGTTGGCGGTGCAATAATTATCATGCCAGGATCCCCATCCCCGCGCACCCCGAGACGGCGCGCGGGGCAACGAGAGATAGGGGAGTTCCGAACCATCATGCGTACCTTTGTCCTGGCCGCCGCCGCGGCGCTGGCGCTCGGCGCCTGCGCGTCCGACCCCGCCGCCACCCAGACCACCGTGGCGTCCGGCGCGCCGGCGGCCGTCGAGCCGACCCGGATCATCGCCCCCGGCGTGACCGAGGCGTGGCGCGTCGGCGGCTTCCAACTGCCGGAGAGCGTGACGCTCGACCCGCGGCGCAACGTCCTCTACGTGTCGAACATCGCCGGGGAGCCGACCGGCAAGGACGGGGTGGGCTACATCTCGCGCCTGGGCTTCGACGGCAAGGTCCAGCAGGAGCAGTGGGTGACCGGCCTGAACGCGCCCAAGGGCATGGCGGTGCGCGGCAACACGCTGTACGTCTCCGACATCGACGTGCTGGCCGTCATCGACATCCCGTCGGGCAAGGTGACGGCGCGTTACGAGGCGCCGGGCGCCAAGTTCCTCAACGACATCGCCGTGGACCGCCAGGGCCGCGTCTACGTCTCCGACCTGCTGGACAACGCCGTCTGGCGCCTGGAGGGCAAGCGCTTCACCCAGTGGCTGAAGGACGAGAAGCTGTTGTCGCCGAACGGCCTGCAGGTGCGCGGCGACGAGCTGATCGTGGCGTCGTGGGGCGTGTTCTCCGGCCAGGGCCTCGCCACCACGACGGCGGGCCACATGAAGGCGGTGTCGCTGAAGACGAAGGCCATCCGCTCCATCGGCAGCGGCGCCGCGGTGGGCAACCTGGACGGGCTGGAGTTCCTGCGCGACGGCAGCTTCCTGGTGACCGACTGGATCAGCGGCGGCCTGATGCGCATCGACCGCACGGGCAAGGCCACGCAGCTCGTCGACCTGCCGCAGGGCAGCGCCGACCACGCCTGGCTGCCGCGCCAGCGGCTGGCCGTCGTGCCGATGATGCTGCAGGGCGAGGTGGTGGCCTTCCGGCTGAAGTAAGGGTGCCGGGGCACGGTGCCCGGCCGCGCCCCATTTCCCCCATTCCCAACGGTCGGAGGGCGCATGCCGCCACGCAGCCGGATCGATCACGTCACCGTGGCGGCCGCCACGCTGGACCAGGGCGTGGCCTACGCGGCCCGCGTGCTTGGCGTGGCCCCGCCGGCCGGCGGGGCGCACCCGCGCATGGGAACGCACAACCACCTGATGACACTGGGCGACGGGCTGTTCCTCGAGGTCATCGCGGTCGATCCGCAGGCTCCCGCGCCGGGGCGGCCGCGCTGGTTCGCGCTCGACGACGCGGATCTGGGCGCCGACCTGCGCGCGCGTGGCCCGCGCCTGGTCACGTGGGTCGCGCGCACCGATGACATCCGCGCGACGGCCGCGGCGTCGCCGGTCGATCTGGGGCCGGCGGAGCGCATGAGCCGCGGTGAACTGGAGTGGCTGATCACCATCCCGGCGGACGGCGGGCTGCCCGACCACGGGGCGATGCCCACGCTGATCCAATGGCCGGAGGACCGGCCGCATCCGGCGTCCGGCATGCGGGACCTGGGCTTCCGGCTCGCCGGCCTGGACATCGCCCATCCCGAGCCCCAGCGCCTGCAAGCGGCGCTCGACGCCATCGGCCTGGACCGCTCGGACGGTCTGGTGACGGTCCGCCCGGGAACCGCGGCGGTGCCGGTTCTGTCGGCGCGCATCCGCACGCCCGCCGGCACGGTGGTGGAACTGGGGCCGCCGTGAGGGTGCCCCGTCAGTACGGGATCCGGTCCGCCTTCTCCACCCATTCGCCGAAGACGGCGCGGGCCTCGTCGGAGAGTTGGCAGACCATGGGCAGGCGGCGCTCGGCGATGGGCAGCGCCACCTCGCCGTAGATGTGGGCGTCGTCGAAGCCGGCCGCCGCCGCGTCCTCGCGCGAGGCGGCGTAGACGATGCGCTCCACCCGCGCCCAATAGGCGGCGGCGAGGCACATCGGGCAGGGCTCGCAGCTGGTGTAGAGCGTGGCGCCGGCCAGATGGTAGGCGTTCTCGTGCCGGCAGGCGTCGCGGATCGCCACCACCTCGGCATGCGCCGTGGGATCGTTGGTGGAGGTGACGCGGTTCCACCCCTCGCCCACCACGTGGCCGTCGCGCACCACCACCGCCCCGAAGGGGCCGCCTTCGCCGGCCAGCATGTTGGTGCGGCTGAGCGCGATGGCGCGGCGCAGGAACGCCACGTCGCCGGTCGTCTGGCCGGTCGTTTCGGTGCTCATGCGTTTCCACCCTGCGTTGTTCTGGCCTGAGCCGTCGCCGTTCCGGCCACGCTGTCGCGAACGGCCGCGCTTTGTGACAATTTGTCGCAACAGTCCATTTGAAATCCTAGGATTCCGAGGTACCCTTTTCGGACTGGAGAAGCAATCGCCGTGCGGAGGAGGCTCCATGTCGGACAAGACCCTGGACTTTCTCAAGCGCGTTCGCGACCATCTTCTCTACCTCAAGCTGCAACCCGGCGGTGTCCGCCTGCAGGCCAAGGCGATGGACCTGTCGGGCCTGCACCTGAAGGGCTTCAATCTCAAGAACGCGGTGCTGACGCAGTGTGACTTCTCTTCCAGCCGCCTGGAAGAGGTGAGTTTCGCCATGACCGACCTGTTCGGCGCCGACTTCAGCCGCTCGTCCCTGGTGGGGTCCTCCTTCGCGCGGGCGGACCTGCGCGGCGCCAACTTCCTCAAGGCCATCCTGCGCCAGACCGATTTCGAGGGCGCCGACCTGCGCCCCGGCCAGGTGATGACCTACAGCAACGGCCGCAAGACCGAGGAATCGCAGCGCACCACGCTGAAGGACGCCAAGCTGGACGGCGTGCGTTTCAAGGACGCCGACCTGTCCAACGCCGACCTGTCGCTGTCCTCGCTGGCGCGCGGCGATTTTTCCAACGCCAACCTGTTCGCCGCCAACCTGTCGGGGGCCGACCTGTCGGACGCCAACTTCAGCGGCGCCAAGATGAAGCAGGCCATCCTCAGCGGCGCCACCCTGACGCGCTGCTGCCTGCGCAACGCCGACCTGCGCGACGCGGTGCTGCGCAACTGCGACCTCAGCGGGGCCGACATCAGCGGTGCCAACCTCAACGGCGCCGTCTACCTGCGCAACCCCGGCGCCCTGCCGCCGGAGGTGCGCGGCATGCTGGACACCCACCGGGTGTGGATCAACACCAGCGGCCGGCGCGGCGTGCGGGCGGACTTCACCGGCATGGACCTGAGCGGCGTCGACCTCACCGCCTGCGACCTCAGCGGCGGCGTGTTCCGCGACGCCACGCTGGACGGGGCGGTGCTGTCGCACGCCTATCTGGCGCTGGCCGACTTCGCCGGGGCCAGCCTGCGCGGTGCCGCGCTGGACCACGCGATCCTGACGGGCGCCAACCTGGAGGGTGCGGACCTGACGGGCGTGCAGGCGCCCGACGCGGATTTCGGCATGATGGAGCTGCGCAACCCGGACGGCACGCCCAGTGGCCGGCTGTGGCCGGCCAACCTGGGCGGCGCCACGCTGTCGCGCGCCGACCTGCGCGGCGCCCGCCTGACGGGTGCCAAGCTGGCGGGTGCCGTGTTCGACCACGCCAACCTCGCCGCCACCGACCTGCGCGGCTGCGACGAAACGCAGTTCGACCTGACGCACGCCGTCACCACCGGCCTGCGCCGCGGCGCCATGAACCGCCCCGGCGCGCCGGAACCGCAGGCGGCGCTGATCAGCGTGTAGGGGACGACGTTGGGTTTTCGGCTTTGGCCTCAACCCAACCTACGCGCGGCGCTCCGGTAGGTTGGGTTGAGCGCAGCGAAAACCCAACGTCGGAAGCGCCTCACCCCCAGCGCGCCAGCACGGCCTCCGCCGTCGCCTCGGCGACCGGGGCGCGGGACGGCGGGGCGGCGCCGTCGGCGCGCACGCCCAGCAGCGTTTCCACCAGCGGCTCCGGCCCGCCGTGCACCTTCACCTGCCCGCGCGCCGCGATGTGCGGGTGGCTCGCCACCTCGGACAGGTGCGGCATGGCCTCGAAGCAGCAGTCGACGGGGTCGAGCAACTCCTTCCATTCGGCCAGCGTGCGGCTGGCGAACAGGGCGGCGACCGCGCGCTTCAGGTCGTCCTGCGGCAACGGCTCGTTCTGCCGGGCGACCCACTCCGGATGGCCGACGGCGTGGCAGAAGCCGTGCCAGAACTTGGCCTCCAGCGCCCCCAGCGTGACGAAGCGCCCGTCGCTGGTGGGGTAGATGCCATAGCATGCGGCCCCGCCGGACAGCAGCGCCTCGCCGCGTTCCGGCATCGTGCCGCGCGCCACGTCGGTGAGCGTCAGCCCCTGCCAGCCCAGCACCGATTCCATGATCGACAGGTCGAGGAAGGCGCCTTTGCCGTTGCGCTCCCGCCCCAGAAGCGCCGCGACGACGGACAGCGCCGTGTGCTGGGCCGAGGCGAAGTCGGCCACCGGCGGGTAGGCCATCACCGGCGTCTCCGTCAGGCCCGACGCGGCCAGCCCGCCGCCGACGGCCATGTAGTTGATGTCGTGCCCGGCGCGCGTGGCGTAGGGGCCGGTGCAGCCCCACCCCGACAGGCTGGCGTGCACGAGGTGCGGGTTGAGCGTGCGCAGCCGCTCCGGCCCCAGGCCCAGCTTCGCCATCACGCCGGGGCGGTAACTTTCCACCAGCGCGTCGGCGCGCTCGATCAGCCGTTCGAAGGCGTGGCGGCCGGCCTCGCTCTTCAGGTCCATGCGGACCACGGTCTTGCCGGCGTTGATCAGCTTGTACACGCCGGTGGTGCCGTCGGCGTCGGTCGGGCCCAGGCGGCGCAGCGGGTCGCCGTCGGGCGGCTCCACCTTCACCACCTCCGCGCCGAAGTCGCCGAGCATCTGCGCCGCGAAGGGGCCGGGCAGGTACTGGCCCAGGTCGATGACGCGGACACCGGAGAGGAAGGGCAGGGGCATGGCGGGCCTCGGTTGTTGGCCTTGTTTGTTGAGGGGCCGGATATTAGCCGCTGCCCACGGTTTCCCCAAGCCCCTCCATGCGCTGCCGTATGGCCCCGGCACACTCCGCCGTTCCCGGTGTTTACATGGTGAGCACCGCAACGGGGGAACGACGCGATGGACACCCGCAACCGACTTCAGGGGCGACAGGGGCTCTGGTGGGTGCTGGGCGCCACGGGCCTGATGGCCGGCGCCGCCGCCTATGCCTGGAGCCGCAGCCGCGCCCGCCACCAATGGCCGCGCAGCCTGCCGCAGCCGCCCGCCCACCAGCACGCCCCGGCCTTCCGCGACGCCGAACCGCAGGGGCCGACCGACCCGCACTGCCACCAGCAGGTCCGCCACGCCGGGCCGGAGCACATGCGCGACGACACCCGCCGCCCGTGGGAACTGGTGGACGAGGCCGCCGACGAATCCTTCCCGGCCAGCGACCCGCCCAGCTATTCGCCGGGGAAGGCCTGATACGGCCGGTGCGTGCGGGTTCGGCGAGGCGGCGCCCGCCTTGATCAGGGCGTCTCCTTGATCAGGGCGTCGACATCCTTCGCGGCCATGTCCCGCACCGCGGCGTCGAACGTTTCCGATGAGAAGCCGGTGGCGGCAAGCTTTTCGCCGGCCGATTTTTCCTGCTCGCTGACCAGATACTTCGGGTGGCCAAGGGGCATGCTGGGCGACGTGCCGACCCAGAGACCGCGGCCGGACGCCCGTGTCCGCAAGGTGGTGGAGACGGAATCCATCTCGCTTTGTATTGCCTGCGCCTGTTCGCCGTCCCCCTGTCCGGCCTTGACAAGTTCCAACTGCTGATCGCGAAGCTCGCTCTGCCTGCGGCGCAGCCCCTGGAGGTCCTGGTGCCGGGGAGCGCCGGTCGGATCCAGGTTTTCCGTCGCCTCGGCCGTCGTCTTCCAGAACTGCTGCTTGCGGGCGGACTTCAATCGGCTCATCAGGGCGGAGTTCATGTCATCGCCCGACATGCGGCCCGACGTCACCAGATCGCCCAGCGCCGAACGGTCACCGGCCGACAGTGTCGAGAACAGGGAGAGGGCATCCCCCTGCAGAGACTTGGCAAGGGGGCTGAAATCGACTGAATCGGCCGGCGCCGATCCAGTCGTGCCGGAAGCGATCTGGCTGCTTGGCGTCGCGATGGATTCCTTCGGTTTGACGGCGGTCGTGCCTGGGAGGAATCCACTGGAGACTTCCGAAATCGACATGGAATTCCCTCTCGTCTATCCGGTGTGCGGCCCGCTCCTCATGCTCGATGCGGTGTGAAGCAGGTGGTGGGCGTGTTCGATCGGCCGGGATCTCATGATGAAGAGGAATTGTGTGCAAAACGTAAATAACCATTAGATATTAAATGTTTCTATATCTAACGCATGCGGCATCTAATGATTAGATAACATGAGGCATATTGACGCATAAATAATAATAACTTCCTGAGTTAATGGTCTAAGCGCGCCAAGCGCATACATATGTTATTATGACGGGGCTGATACATGGGCACTTATGTACTGACTTCCGGGAACGACGTCTTTCCCGGTCCTGGTTGGAATGTGCCGCAGACCGAACAGGTGTCGGTCTATGGTCAGGGCGGAAACGACAGCATCGTCGGCGGGATTCAGGCTGATTACCTCGACGGCGGCGCCGGGACCGACAACCTTTTTGGTCACAGCGGCGACGACACGCTGCTCGGGCAAGACGGCGATGACGACCTCGATGGCGACCAGGGCCATGATTTCCTCATCGGCGGGACCGGATGGGATGTTCTCTATGGCGGGAAATACAGCGGCTCGGGGAACGATACGCTGAACGGCGGAGGCTCATACTACGAGGATGAGCTGTATGGTGGCGATGGGAACGACACCTATCTGCACTACAACAACGACGGCGGGTTCGACGAGATCACGGATGCCAGCGGCAGCGCCGACCACCTTGTTTTCAACGACGCCACGTTGAGCGATCTTGCGGCGCTGATCGTCAACGGCAGTGATCTGGTGCTGTGGACGCAGTCCGATGCCGCGGACGGCTACCTGGACAACGGCGTCTACATCCACAACTACATCTACAACAACCAGCACGGTATGGGTGAGATCGAGTATCTGACGATCGGAAACTCGACCTACTCGCTGTGGGGGTTGCTGGGCTTGGCCTGATCGAGAGGACGGCGGGGCTTGCGCCCCGCCGTCATGTCCGATGCTTCCGGTACCACCCGATCAGCCCGCTGGTGGAGGCGTCGTGCGCGGTGGGCGGGGAGGCGCCCTCGGCCAGTTCGGGCAGGATCTTGCTGGCCAGCTGCTTGCCCAGTTCCACGCCCCACTGGTCGAAGCTGTTGATGTTCCACACGATTCCCTGCACGAACACCTTGTGCTCGTACAGCGCGATCAGGGCGCCCAGGGTGTGCGGGTCGATGCGTTCGAACAGGATGGTGTTGGTCGGCTTGTTGCCGGGGAAGGTGCGGTGCGGCACCAGCTCCTCCACGCGCTCCGGCGGCAGGCCGGCCTTGGCCATCTCGGCCCGCACCTCGTCGGCGGTCTTGCCGCGCATCAGCGCTTCCGGCTGGGCGAAGACGTTGGACAGCAGGATGCGGTGGTGGTCGCCCACCGGGTTGTGCGTCTGCGCGGGGGCGATGAAGTCGCAGGGGATCAGCTCCGTCCCCTGGTGGATCAGCTGGTAGAAGGCGTGCTGGCCGTTGGTGCCCGGCTCGCCGAACACCACGGGGCCGGTGGCGTAGTCCACGGGGTTGCCCTGCCGGTCCACCCGCTTGCCGTTGCTCTCCATGTCCAGCTGCTGGAGGTAGGCGGGGAAGCGGTGCAGGTACTGGTCGTAGGGCAGCACGGCGTGCGCCTTGGCGTCCCAGAAGTTGCCGTACCACACGCCCAGCATGGCCATCAGCACGGGCATGTTGCGCTCCAGCGGTGCCGTGTGGAAATGCTCGTCCATGGCGTGCGCGCCGGCCAGCAGGTCCTCGAACCGCTCCATGCCGATGCCCAGCGCGATGGGCAGGCCGATGGCCGACCACAGGGAATAGCGGCCGCCGACCCAGTCCCAGAAGCCGAACATGTTCTCCGGGTCGATGCCGAACCTGCGCACCTCCGCCTCGTTGGTGGAGACGGCGACGAAGTGCTTGGCGATGTGGGCCTCGTCGCCCGCGCTGTCCAGGAACCAGTCGCGGGCGGTGTGGGCGTTGGTCAGCGTCTCCTGCGTGGTGAAGGTCTTGGAGGCGATGACGAACAGCGTCGTCTCCGGGTCCAGCCACTCCAGCGTTTCGGAGATGTGGGTGCCGTCCACGTTGGAGACGAAGTGGATGCCCAGTTCCGGGTGCAGGAAGGGGGTCAGCGCCTCCGTCGCCATCACGGGGCCGAGGTCGGAGCCGCCGATGCCGATGTTGACGATGTCGGTGATCTGCTCGCCCGTGTATCCGGTCCACGCCCCCTCGCGCACCGCCTTGACGAAGCGGCCCATGCGCTTCAGCACGCCGGTGACGTCGGGCATGACGTCCTTGCCGTCCACCGTCACCGGCCGCTTGGAGCGGTTGCGCAGCGCCGTGTGCAGCACCGCGCGGTCCTCGGTCGTGTTGATGCGCTCGCCCGCGAACATGCGGTCGCGCCAGCCCTCCACGTCCTGCTGGCGGGCGAGGTCGAGCAGCAGGCGCACGGTGTCTTCGGTAATTCGATTCTTCGAATAATCGAACAGCAGGCCGCACGCCTCCAGCGAGAAGCGTTCGAACCGGCCGGCGTCGGCGGCGAACAGGTCGCGCATGTGGATGCCGTCCATCGCCGTGCGGTGGGTCGACAGGGCCTGCCAGGCGGGGGACTGGGTGAGAGCGGACATCGGCGCGGATCTCCTCAAGGCGTCGGGCGCGGGAGGGTATCACTGGGCATGCGTGGGCAACATGCGGCGGAACGCGTTATCACGTTCCGCCGCAGCGCCGGCACGGCATACGACACGTTTGCGTCATCCCCGTGCAGGTGGAGATGACAGTGTGAGAAGGTGATTGGATGCGCGGAAGCGGCCGGCATCAAAAACACGGCAGCGGATCGTCGAAATTGTCGTGCATCCTGATCTTGCCGGCGTCGGTGCCCAGGGGCCGGGGTGGCCGCTCCATCGGGCCGATACGCCCCACCGGCGTGCCGTTTTCGGTCAGCACGATCTCCTCGCCCTCGCGCGCGCGGGCGCACAGTTCGGCGAGCATCGCCTTGGCTTCGTCGATCGGCACGAGAATGGTCATGGCAAGCTCCCGGCGCCTGGATGCCCGCCCTTAATGTGACGCGCGGGCCGGGCGCCGTCCAGCCCCGGCCCGCGGCGCCACGCGTGCCTTATCGCCGCGCCTTCAGCGCCGGGCCGGGGCCTGCTGGGGCAGGTCCTCTTCCAGGATGACCATGTGCAGCGCGTAGGAGACCTCGTCGTCCTCCACGTCGCGGTGCAGGGTGGCGACGAACTCGCCGTTGATGGTCACCTCGGCCGATTCCCCGGCCTTGGCCTGCGGCTCGATCTTGATCTTGTCGTTGCCGAAGGTGGCGCGGAGGTAGGCCTGCACGCGGGCGATCTCGCCCTCGGACATCTTGGCGGCGGCTTTGGAGCTGGTCTTGGGAGGCATGGCGGTTCCAAAGGGATGGCAAGGGTGGCGACTATAGGCATTTCACGGCGGGAGGGAAGCCCCTCAGCCGCCGTCCTCGACGGTGCGCGTCGGCGTCACCCCCTCGGGCCGGCCGACCAGCACGGTGAGCAGCGCCGCCGGGTCCAGCAGGCGCCTGGCCACCCGCTGCACGTCGGCGCGCGTCACCGCGTTGATGTAGGCGTCGCGCTTGTCCAGGTAGTCGATGCCCAGGTCGTCGCGCTTCACCTGCAACAGGATGCGGGCGATGGCCGAGGTGGAGTTGAACTGCAAGGGGAAGGAGCCGGTCAGGTACGTCTTGGCGTCGGCCAGTTCCTGCTCCGTCAGGCCCTCGTCGGCCATGCGCTTCCATTCCTGGCGCATGATGGACAGCGCCTCGCCGGCCTTGGCGTTGACGGTGGAGCCGCTGGCCAGCACCAGCGCCGCGTGGTCGAGCGGCACGAGGTAGCTGTAGACGCCGTAGGACAGGCCGCGCTTCTCGCGCACCTCCTCCATCAGGCGGGAGCCGAAGCCGCCTCCGCCCAGCACGTAGTTCATGACGCTGGCGGCGTACCAGTCGGCGTCGTCGCGCTTCACCCCCGGCTGGCCCATCAGCATGACCGTCTGCCCCATGGGCCGCGGCACCAGGATGGTCTGCCCCGCCCCCTTGGGCGTGGTGTCGGCCAGCGGCGCGCCTGCGGCCTTGGCCGGCAGGCCGCCGAAGACGGCGTCCAGCGCCTTGCCCAGGTCGGCCGGCGTGATGGCGCCGGACGCCGCCACCACCAGCCGGTCGCGGCCCAGCTGGCCCTTGGCGAAGGCGCGCAGGTCGTCGGCGCCGATGCGCGGCAGGCTGGCGAAGGTGCCGCGCACCTCCCCGCCGTAGGGGTGGTCGGGGAAGGCGGCCGAGTAGAAGGCGCGGCGCGCCACGTAGTTGGGGTCGGCCAGGTCGCGGCGCAGGCTGGCCAGGATGGCGCCGCGCACGCGGTCGATGGCGTCCTGGTCGAAGCGCGGCTCGGTCATGGCGAGGCGGGCCAACTCGAACGCGTCGGCGGCGTTGTCCTTCAGCGTGCGCAGGCTGCCGAAGAAGCCGTCGCGCGCCGCGTCGAAGCTGAGCGAGGTGGCGATGTCCTGCAGCCGGCCCTGGAAGGCCTGCGAATCCAGCGGCCCGGCGCCCTCGTCCAGCGTGCTGGCGGCGAGGTTGGCGAGGCCCTCCTTGCCCTCCGGGTCGGTGGCGCCGGCCCCTTCGAAGGCCCATTCCAGGCCGATGACGGGGTTCTTGTGGTCCTCGATCAGCCACGCCTCGATCCCGCCCGGGCTGACCACCCGCTTCACCTCGATGGCCCGGGCGGGCAGGGCGAAGAAGAGGAGGGCGAGGAGAAGCGCCAGCCATGCCCCCCTCTCCCCAACCCCTCTCCCGCGGGGGGGAGAGGGGCTTTTCAGTGCAGGCCGTGCAAGCCCCTCTCCCCTTGCGGGAGAGGGGTTGGGGAGAGGGGGACGCCGAAGGTTACGGAACATCTCAGCTCTCCTTTCCGGCCGGCGGCAGCAGCAGGCCGGTGACGTGGTTGGGTTTGCTCAGCACGCTTCGGGCGGCGGCGTTGACCTGATCGGCGGTCACCGCGTCGATGCGCACCGGCCAGTTCTCCACGTCGTCGACGCTCTGCCCGGTGGCGAGTGCTGCGCCCAGCGCCTGCGCCGGGCCGGTCAGGCTGTCGCGGGCATAGGCCGCCTCGGCCAGCATGCGGCGCTTGGCGGTGGCGACCTCCTCGGCCGTCACGCCGCTCTCCAGCAGCTTGGCGACCTCGCGCTCCAGCGCCGCCTCCAGCTTGTCCATGGAGACCCCGGCGGCCGGCGAGGCGCCGACCGACAGCGCCGTGGCGTCCCAGGCGGTGGGCGAGTAGCCGAGCCAGGCGGAGGTGGCGATCTTCTGCTCCACCACCAGCGAGCGGTAGAGGCGCCCGGTGGCGCCGCTGCTCATCACCTCGGCCAGGACCTGGAGCGCGTAGGCGTGCCCGTCCGGATCGCGGCGGTAGGAGGGGGCGACCCAGGCGCGGTGCATGGCCGGCTGGCGCACCTCGGCGTCGCGCAGGATGACGCGGCGCGCGGCGGACAGCGGCGGCTCCTCCACCCGCTTGCGCTCGGGCACGGCGCGCGGGGCGACGGGGCCGTAGTATTTTTCGGCCAGCGGCTTCAGCTCCTCGGCCGTGACGTCGCCGGCGACCACGAGGATGGCGTTGTTGGGCGTGTACCACGCCTTGTACCAGGCCTCGGCGTCGGCGCGCGTCAGCTTCGCGATCTCCTGCGGCCAGCCGATGATGGGAATGCCGTAGGGGTGGTGGACGTAGAGCGTGGCGTTCATCTGCTCGCTCAGGCGGCTGGCCGGCTCGTTGTCGGTGCGCTGGCGGCGCTCCTCCAGGACCACGTCGCGTTCGGGCAGCACCACCTCGTCGGTGAGGCGGAGGTTGGCCATGCGGTCCGCCTCCATGGACATCACCAGCTCCAGCCGGTCGCGCGCGACGTTCTGGTAATAGGCGGTGTAGTCCCAGGAGGTGAAGGCGTTGTCCCGCCCGCCGTTCTTGGCGACGATGCGCGAGAAGGCGCCGGGCGCCAGCTTCTCCGTGCCCTTGAACATCAGGTGTTCGAGGAAGTGGGCGATGCCGGACGTGCCGCGCTCCTCGTCCGCCGCACCCACGCGGTACCAGACCATGTGCGTGACCACCGGCACGCGGCGGTTGGTGACGACCACCACCTGCATGCCGTTGGGCAGCGTGAACGTTTCGGGGAAGAACACCCCCTTCTCGACGGTCTTCGTCTGGGCGGCGGCGGGGATGGGCGGCGCCAGGGCCACGGGTGCGGCGAGCAGCAAAGCGCCGGCCAGGACGAAGCGGCGGGCCAGACGAGACGAAATCATCACCACCTCGGCTATCCGATATGAACAAGGGGCCCGATATGAACAAGGGGCCGGAACGAAAAAGGGGCGCTCCCTTGTGGGAGGCGCCCCTTGATCTGGGTGCTGGCGGGGCTCAGAACAATCCTTCCAGCGGCCCCTTGCGCTTGCGCGAGATCGTCGGGACGGTGCCCTCGTTGACTGGCTTGCCCTGGGCCTGGGCTTCGCGCAGGCGCTGGCTTTCCTTCTGCGGGTCGATGACCGTGTAGGGCTGCTCCTGCTTCTGCCAGAACAGCAGGGTGTCGATCCACTGGCGGTCGGCGACGATCAGCGCCGTCGTCTCCTGGTCGACCGTGTTGCGGATGTTGGGTTCCGCGCGCTCGGCCCCGGCCTTGGACAGCAGGGCCGCCTCGCCGCGCGATTCGGCGGTGGGGCGGGCGGAGCCGCGCGAGGCGCCGCCGGCCGGGGTGGCGCCCAGGACGGTGGCGGCGGCCACCTGCGACGGCATGGCGTCCTGCGGGCGCATGGCGCCGGGGCGCGGCGCCGGCAGGCGCAGGTCCGGCGGCATGCTGAGCGGAGCGCGCGAGACGACCGCGAACTCGTCCGGGCTGGCGCGGTCCAGGCCGATGGAACGGCGGACGTCGGAGCATCCGGAGACCGCCAGCGCGGCGAGCGCCAGTCCCATGAGGGGCGCGGCGAGGCGGCGCCGCGGGGTCGATGAGGCAGTAAGCTTGCTGTGCACGGCTCGTTGGTCCCGTCGTCAGTCACCGCCGCGCGGCC
>NZ_DASPMG010000172.1:0-21688 GCF_035627195.1 Azospirillum sp. | reverse complement strand
GTCGCGCGGGGGCGGGGCGGGGGCGCTCAGCGCGTCGGGCAGGGCGGGCATGGGATCAGTTCGTCAGCGGGGGGCGGGCGGCGCCGGGGGAGGCGCGGTCGCCGGGCAGGGCGCGGCGCTGGAGCACGATGCGCGTCACCTCGCGCGCCTTGGTGTCCTCCAGCTCGGCGATGATGGGGGCGGAGCGGCGCTCGGGCATGCGGTCCAGCACGTCGATGACGATGTCCGTCTCCAGGTCGTTGAAGATGCGCGCGGCGTCGCGCGGCTTCATCGTCTCGTAGATCGCCACCATGCGCCGGATGTCCTCCTGCTGGAGGGTGGAGCGCTGCTTCATCAGGGTTTCCACCTCGCGCTTCACCTCGGTCAGGCGCTGCACCTGGGCGGTGACGCGCGTCTCGGTGGCGGCCAGCACGGCTTCCGTGTCGCCGGCTTGGCGCAGGCGGGCGGCGGTGTCCGCCTTCTGCTCGACGATGGCGGCGCGCAACGCCGGGTCGGTGCAGGACGGGGCGGCCAGCGCGATCTCGGGCGCCGCCGGGATCGGGGCGGCGGCGGGGGTGGATGGCGGGGCGTCTTTCGGCGATTCGGCGGCGTTCAGGTCCTTGGCCCAGGGGCGTTCGTGCTTGCCGAACTCGCGGTCGAATTGCTGGGCGACCACGGGGAAGCCCTCCAGGAGAGCGCCCAGCTTCAGCGGCAGCACCATCAGCACGGCCACCAGCGTGATGGGAAGGATGCGCAGCATGGCTCAGCCCCCCGTGCCGATGGTGCGCAGCCGCGCGTAGAAGGCGCCGGGCGACATGGGGCGGAAGCCGCCGTCGTCCTCGGCGGCCACGGCGGGCGCCATGGCGGGCGCCGCCGGAGCGGGTTCCGCCGGTTCGGCCGGCTCGTCGGCGACCGCCGCCGGGGCGGGTTCGGGCATGAGCACCGCCATGGGCACAGGCTCGGGCCGCGTTGCTTCCGGGCGCACCGGCCGGGGCCGCGCGGGACCTTCCTCCAGGCGGCGGACGAGCGCACGGGCGTGCTGCACCGATTCCTCGATGCGCTTGGAGGCGCGCTCGCACGAGCCGAGGATCAGCGCCACGTCCTCCTGCACCACCTTGGCGCGGTCCAGTTCGTCGGCCAGCTTGGCGGAAATCTCGGTGGCGGCACCGACGAGGCGCTTCACCGAGGCGTCGGTCTCGTCGATGGTGCGCGAGAAGGTGGTGATCAGCGTGTTGATCTCCGACTGGCCGGAGCGCAGCACCTTCAGGCGCTTGTTGACGATCACCAGGAAGACGGTGGCGGTGACCAGCATCACCGCCAGCACGGCGTCAATGAGAAAGGAGACCATCGATCAGCTCCTGCTTGGTCTCGAGGTCGGTGTCGATCTTCACGGCGATCGAATCGTTGCGCTGGCCCATGTGGCCGGCGAACAGCGGCGTGGTCTTGGACAGCAGCATGACCGGCGTGTCGGGATCGACGCGCAGCTTCAGCGACGTGCCCTTCTGCCAGTTCAGCACCTCGCCCAGCGGCACCTGCGTCTGGTGCAGCACGGCCACGAGGTCCAGCTTGGTGCGCATCAGTTCGGTCTTCAGGTGGTTTTCCCACACCGTGTCGTGGCCGAACTTCTCGCCCATGAACATCTGCACCAGCTTGCCGCGCACTGGTTCCAGCGTGGAATAGGGGATGACGATCTCGGCGTGGCCGACGCGGCGCTCCACCTCGATGGCGATGCGCACGCGGATGATGGCGTTGGTGGCGCGGGTGATGGTGGCGAACTGCGGGTTCACCTCCAGCCGGTCGAAGGTGAAGTCGACCTGCGCCAGCGGGTCGAAGGACTGGCTGAGGTCCTGGAGGATCACCTTGATCAGCCGCTCGGTCATCTTGCGCTCGATCGAGGTGTAGGCGCGCCCGTCCACGCGGCCCGGCCGCGAGCGCCGCCCGCCCAGCAGCACGTCCATCATGCAGTAGATCAGCGCGCTGTCGACCGACACCAGAAGCTGGTTGTCCCACTGTTCCGCCCGCGCCACGCCGATCAGGGCGGGAAGCTCGATGGTGTCGAGGAACTCGTTGTAGCGCAGCCAGTCCATGCGCAGCAGCGACGCCTCCACGCTGGTGGAGGAGAACTGCCGCAGCGAGGTGTTGAGCAGCCGGACCATGCGGTCGAAGACCACGTCCAGCATCGGCAGCCGGTCCTTGTTGACCGTGGTCGAGCTGACCAGCCGCTCGATGGCGCCGGGCTGCCCGGCGGCGTCCGCGCTGGGCATGGCGAAGTCGAGGAGGCGGTCGATCTCCTCCTGGCTCAGTTCCTTGGTCTCGGTCATGAGGTCCCCCATTCCGTCGTCGGCGCCTGCGGGGTCGGTCGGTTCGCTCATTTGGGCCTCTGTGTTGCCGGGCGGGGCGGCTACTGCGTGAGCAGGCTGCGCAGCAGCACGTCGGCGACGGCGTCCTGCCCGAGGATCAGGTTGAAGCGGCGGCGCAGCTCGGTCCGCAGCCGGAACAGGCCGGCGGACCCCTGCAGGTCGTGCTGGTCGAGGTTGCGCAGGAAGTCCTGAAGCGCGTTGTTCAGGTAGGGCATGGCCTGCTCCACCTTCGCCCGGTCGGGCGGCGCCACGGCCAGCGTCAGGCCGATCTTCAGGAAGCGCGACGGCGTGTCGGCGCGCAGGTTCACGATCAGCTCCGGCAGGTCGATGGTGGCGGCCCCCTTGTCGGCGGCCGGGGCGGGGGCGAACAGCCGCTCCACCCCGGCCGAACCGACGGCCAGCCAGTAGCCGCCGAAGCCGGCCGCCGCGACGGCGCACACCGCCGCCGCCCCCAGCGCCAGCCGGGCCAGCGGCAGCACGACGATGAGGATGGGGCGCTTGCCGACGAGGCCTGCGAAATCCGCCTGCGCGTCACCGGTCCGTGTATTCATCGCGACCTGCACCTGCAAAATCCGGAAAATTTGAGCAAACCGCCGAAATCATCAAGTTTTACGGACATCCGTTCTGCCGGTGCTTCCGCTTTTTACTCCGCTTAAAAGCGGGGCCGGTAGGTTGTGTCGGCGTCCGGGGTGCAGATTAGGAGCCCCGCTTTTCGGAAACTTTAAAGGTACGGGTGCCGTGGGCGGACTCATCGACAATTTGCGAATGCTTGGGCGGGGGCGCCTGCTCGCCCTGGCTGCGACGGGCGTCGGCATCGTGGCGGCGGTGGCGCTGATGGCGGTGGTGCTGTCGCGCCCGCACATGACGACGCTGTACACCGGCCTGGACCCGGCCGAGGCCGGCCGCATCGTGAAGGCGGTGGAGGAGATGGGCGTGCCCGTCGCCGCCGCGCACGACGGCACGGCGGTGCAGGTACCGCAGGCGGACGCCGCGCGGCTGCGCATGCTGCTGGCCGAAAAGGGCCTGCCGTCGCGCGGCGGCGTGGGGTACGAGCTGTTCGACACCGACAAGCCGCTGGGCATCACCAGCTTCATGCAGCGCATGAACCGCCTGCGCGCGATGGAAGGCGAACTGGGCCGCACCATCGAGACGCTGGCCGGCGTCGAGGCCGCGCGCGTCCACATCGTGCTGCCGGATCGGGAGGAGTTCTCGCGCGCCGCCCCCACGCCGACCGCGTCGGTGGTGGTGCGCATGCGCGGCCGCATGGCGATGGAGCGGCGCCAGGCGCTGTCCATCCGCCACTTGGTCTCCGCCGCCGTGCCCAATTTGAAGCCCGGCGCGGTGACGGTGCTGGACAGCTCCGGCGAGCTGCTGCTGAGCGAGGACGATGGGAACGGCGTGGCGGCGGCGCGGGCCGACGGGCTGCGCGTGGCGCACGAGCAGCGCATCGCGCGCGCCGTGGAGCAGATGCTGAGCGCGCGGCTGGGCCGCGGCAACGTCCGCGTCCAGGTCGCCGCCGACGTGGAGACCAAGCGCGAGGTGGTGCGCAGCAACACCTTCGACCCGAACAGCCAGGTCGTCCGCTCCACCCAGACCGTGCAGGAGCAGGAGCGCAGCCAGGACACCAGCGGCGAGCCGCCGGTGACGGCCGAACAGAACCTGCCGCAGCGCGACGTGCGGGCGCAGGGGCAGAACAACCGGTCCTCCAGCGACACCAAGCGGCAGGAGGAGACGGTCAACTACGAGATCTCCAACGTCTCGCGCGAGACGGTGGTGGAGCCGGGCGACATCCGCCGCATCAGCGTCGCGGTGCTGGTCAACGGCACCTGGAAGACCGCCGCCGACGGGGCGCGCGTCTACGAGCCGCGCACGGCCGAGGAACTGGGGCGGCTGACCGAGCTGGTGCGCTCCGCCATGGGCTTCGACCAGGGACGCGGCGACCGGGTGACGGTGGAGAACCTGGAGTTCGTCGACCTGACGCCGGACGTGGCGCCGCGCGACCCGTGGGACGAGGTGGCCGAGACGCTGACGCGCAACGTCATGACGCTGATCCAGTGGGTGATCCTGCTGGTGCTGTCGGGCCTGCTGATCCTGCTGGGCCTGCGCCCGCTGATCCGCCGCGTCTTCCCGGCGCCCGAACCGGCACCGGCGGCGGAGGCCGGGACGGCGGTGCCGCAGCTGGCCGGGCCGGGCGTGGCCGGGGCCGCGCCTCAGCTCACCGGGCCGGCCATGGCCGGCGGCGAGGCGGCGCAGGTGGCGGCCGGCGACGGCGCCGAGGCGCCGGCGGCCCTGCCGAACATCGAGGAGACCATGGACCAGCTGATCGAGCTGCGCACGGTGGAGGGCCGGGTCCGCGCCTCCTCCATCCGGCGGCTGGGCGAGATCGTCGACCAGTACCCGGATGAGGCGATCGACATCCTGCGCTCCTGGCTCTACGAGGAGGCGGCCTGATGGGCTACCCGCGCTACCGCTTCGACCTGCGCTTCGACAGCACGGCGCAGGCCGCCGCAGAAGCGGCGAAGGTCGAGAATCCCGAGCCGGCGGTCGATCCGCTCGACCTGCCGCAGCATTCCGAGCGCGCGCTGCGGGCGGCGCTGGCCGCCGCCGAGACGCGCGGCTACGCCGACGGCGTCGAGCAGGGCCGCCGCGAGGGCGAGGCGGAGGCCACCGAGCGGATCGAGGCGGCGCTGGCGCACGCGCTGCGCTGCCTGGACGAACGGCTTGGCACGCTGGACGACCGCCATGCGGAGGTCCTGCGCGGCGTGGAGGCGCACGGGGCGGCGCTGATGGTGGCGCTGGTCCGCCGCATCGCCCCCCGCCTGATCGAGCACGCCGGCCGCGCCGAGGTGGAGCGCCTCGCCGCCGAGGCGCTGCGCGCCGCCGGCAAAGCCCCGGTGCTGCGCCTGCGCGTCCACCCGGAGCTGGAGGACGCGGTGCGCGCGAAGCTGGACGGCTTCGCCGGTGCCCTGGAGATCGACACCGACCCCGCCATGCCGCCCGGCGCGCTGGACGCCGCCTGGGAGGCGGGCGCCCTGCGCAACGACCCCGAACATCTGGAGCGCACCGTCGCCGCCCTGTGCGACCGCGCGCTGGCAGCCCTTCGAAGCCCCTCTCCCTTGAGGGGAGAGGGGTTGGGGTGAGGGTGATTACGGCCGGCAGGCCGGAAAAGAGGACTCATTTTCCCGGCTGCCGCCGGTAACGACCCCTCATCCCAACCCTTCTCCCTCAAGGGGAGAAGGGCGTCACGGCGAAACGCAAACTTTTTCAAGGAAGAGACCGCATCATGGCCCCGCTGAACCTCGACGTACTGGAAGACGACGCAAAGCCGGCCGAGAAGGAGGCCGGCGGACCGATGAGCGCCATCTACAACGTGCCGGTCGACGTGCAGGTCGTGCTGGGCCGCACCAGCATGCTGGTGGCGCAGCTCCTGAAGCTCGGCCGTGGTGCTGTGGTGGAGCTGGAGCGCAAGGTGGACGAGCCGGTGGAGGTGCTGGTCAACCATCGCCTGGTCGCGCGCGGCGAGGTGGTCATCGTCGAGGACCAGCGCCTGGGCGTGACGCTGACCGAGATCGTGCGCACCGACCTGGGCCTGGATTGAGCCGCCGCCGCATGGCCCACCATCGGACATACGCCGGGGCGCTGGCCGCCGCCCTGATGCTGCTCCCAGCGGCGGCGCTGGCGCAAGGGCTGAACCTCGATCTGGGGGCGCTGGCCGGCGGTTCCCTGGGCGAGGGGGCGTCGCTGTCCGGGCGCATCATCCAGGGCATCGTGCTGCTGACGGTGCTGAGCGTGGCGCCGGGGCTGCTGATCATGGTGACGTCGTTCACCCGGATCATCGTCGTGCTGTCGCTGCTGCGCTCGGCGCTGGGGCTGCAGCAGTCGCCGCCCAACGTGGTGCTGCTCAGCCTCGCCATGTTCCTGACCTTCCACATCATGGGGCCGGTGTTCGACGCCGCGTGGCAGGACGGGCTGCGCCCCATGCTGAACGAGCAGGTGACGCAGGAACAGGGGCTGGAACGCATGGTGGAGCCGTTTCGCGGCTTCATGGCCGCGCAGGTCCGCGACAAGGACCTGTCCGCCTTCGCCGGCTTCTCCGGCAAGCCGGAGGCGGAGCGGCCGAAGACGGCGGAGCAGGCGGAGCTGCGCCTGCTGGTGCCGGCCTTCCTGCTGTCGGAGCTGCGCCGGGCGTTCGAGATCGGCTTCCTGATCTTCCTGCCGTTCCTGGTGATCGACATGGTGGTGGCGGCGGTCCTGATGGCGATGGGCATGATGATGCTGCCACCGGTCATGATCGCGCTGCCGTTCAAGATCATCTTCTTCGTGCTGACCGACGGCTGGTTCCTGATCGCCGGCAGCCTGATCCGTTCCTACGGCGGGGCGTGAAGGCCATGCCGGCGCCCGCCGAACTGGCCGACAGCCTGCTGGACCTCGCGCGCCGCCGCGGCGTGCCGGCCGGCGACGACCGCCCCATCGTCGAGCTGCTGGGGCTGATCGAGCCGGTGCCGCTGGTTCCGCACCGGCTGGCGCTGGTGGCCGGGGCGGTGCTGGCCATGGCCTTCCGTTACGACCGCGACCTTGCCGCGCCGGACCCGTCCGCCGGGCACCCGTCGGCCGACCGTTCCCTGTGAGGTGAAGCATGGGCATGCCAATCAAGATCCGCGACAACTACAAGAGCCTGAGCGGAACCGAGAAGACCGCCATCATCTTCCTGGCCCTGGGCGAGGAGCGCGGCTCGCGCCTCATGGAAAAGCTGGACGAGGACGAGATCCGCATGGTCAGCCGGGCCATGGCGAGCCTGGGCAACGTCACGTCCAACCTGGTGGAGGCGCTGCTGCGCACCTTCACCGAGCGCTTTGCCAACGTCGGCTCCGTCGTCGGGTCGTTCGACAGCACGGAGCGCATGCTCTCCCGCTTCCTTCCCGACGACCGCGTGTCGGAGATCATGGGCGAGATCCGCGGCCCGGCCGGCCGCACCATGTGGGAGAAGATGTCCAACGTGAACGAGGGGGTGCTGGCCACCTATCTGGCCGGCGAGTACCCGCAGACGGCGGCCGTCATCCTGTCGAAGATGCGCACCGACCACGCGGCCAAGGTGCTGCCCCTGCTGTCGCCCGGCCTGCGCCACGAGGTGATCGAGCGCATGATCCAGATCGAATCCGTGCAGCGCGACGTGCTGCTGGACATCGAATCGATCCTGCACAACGAGTTCATGGCGAATTACGCGCGCACCCACGGCTCCGACACGCACGAGCGGATGGCCGACATCTTCAACCGCATCGACCGCGAGACGCTGGGCGAGATCTTCTCGGAACTGGAACCGCTGATGCCGGACTCGACCCAGCGCATCAAGCAGCTGATGTTCACGTTCGAGGATTTGCTGCGCCTGGACCGCGTGTCGCTGCAGACGGTCATCCGCCGCTGCGACACCGGGCAGCTGGCCATCGCGCTGAAGGGGGCGGAGGCGCAGCAGCGCGACCACTTCCTGGCCGTCATGTCCGAACGCGCCCGCATGATCCTGCAGGACGAGATCGAGAACATGGGGCCGGTGCGCATGCGCGACGTGAACGACGCCCAGGCGGAGATCGTGCAGATCGCCAAGGCGCTGTCCGACGACGGTTCCATCGTCATCCCGCAGTCGGGCGAGGCGGACGCCGTCGTTTATTGATGGAGGGTGTGTTGATGAACCGGCCGGAACACCCGATCCTGCTGCCGGCCGTGCTGCCGGACCGCTTCGCGCCGGTGCCGGCACCCTGCGGGGTGGGTAGGGCCACGGACGTGGAGGCCGACGCGCAGGTGTTGCGCCTGCTGCCGGTGCTGGGCGCGCTGGACGCCGACGCGGCGCAGCGCGTGCGCGGCGGGCTGCCGCGCTGCGATTCCACCTTCGGCGTCGGGCTGGCCTTCTTCCTGGCCGCGGCGGCGGAGGGGGCGCGTGACTGGCTGGGCGACGAGGTGGCCGGCCGCATCGACGCGCTGGACGGCGGCGCGCTGCTGGACGATCTGGAAGACGCGCTGCTGCCGCGCGCGCGGCGCACCGCCGACGGGCGGTCGTGGCGCGTGCTGCGCATTCCGGTGCTGGCGGGGCCCGTTCTGGCGGGCGACGAGGTGCGGCGCCTGTCGTGCGCCGTGGCGCTGGGGGACGGCATGCAGGCCGGCTGCACGGTCGCCCTGCAGATCCGCCTGCCGGTGCTGGGCGCGGTGCAACTGGTGGCCGCGATCGAGGGGCGGCGGCTGGACGTGACCCTGCAGACGGCGGACGGCTTGCCGGCGCCGCTGCTGGCCGAGCTGCACGCCGGCTTCGCGGCGGCGGCGGCGGACGCCGGGCTGACCGGCACGCTCACCGTCGGCCCGGTGATCGGCGCCTGGCTGGATTTGGACGACGACCTGCGCGCCGACACGACGGCGTAGGGCGGCATAGGGGGCGGCGTCGGGACGCCGTGCGGTGATAATCGGGATTTCTTTGAAATGCCCGATATGGGCGACGTTTTCAAAATACTTCGAATTTCAAAACAAAGCCTTTTCAAAAGAAGCGCGTTAACGCCTTTTAAAGAGCCCTTAAAGGAAATCAGGTTTTAACCCGTCCGTGTTAACTCTGTTGATTGACAGTGCGGCGCAACATTGGTTCTTTACTGCTGTGACAAGGTTGTGACCAAGGCAAATTTCTTAAAATTGAATGGTTAATCAGCCTGCCTTGGCTCTGGCGGAGAACCCCATGCGCGCTGTTCTGATCGAACCGGACACCCTGATCGCCGAGGCCATCGGCCGGCAACTGACGCTCGGGAAGATCGCCTTCGACCGGATGGACTGGCAGGCGTTGCAGGCCCTGGTGCACGAGCAGGGGGCGGACGCGCTTTCCTGCGACGCCATCGTGCTGGGCGGCATCGGGCAGCCGGCGGAGTGCGTGGCCGAACTGCGCGCGGCCGGCGTGACGACCGCCGTGGTCTGCCTGATCGAGCGCCGCTGCGCCGCCACCACGGTGGACATCCTGCGCGCCGGGGCGGACGACGTGCTGGTGAAGCCGGTGGTCAGCGCCGAGGTGCGCGCCCGCATCGAGGCGACGCGGCGCCGGTCGCGCGGGCTGACCTCCAACATGGTCAGGGTCGGCCGGCTGACGGTGTACCTGGACGGCCGCGATCCGGAGGTGGACGGCGAGCGCCTGCGCCTGAGCCAGCGCGAGCACGCCATCCTGTCCGTGCTGGCCGCCAACCACCGGCGCGTCGTGTCGAAGGAGCACGTCTATGGGGAGGTCTACGGCCTGACCGGCGCCGACCCGCTGGACAAGGTCATCGACGTGTACATCTGCAAGCTGCGCAAGAAGATCGCCGCGGCGACCGGCGGCGCCCGCTACATCGAGACCGTCTACGGCCGCGGTTACAAGTTCGAGGCCCCGGAGGAGCACGCCGACGCGACGGCCGAAGCGGCGGCGTGAGATACACGAATTCAGCCCCTCCCTCGCCTCCGGCGGGGGAGGGAGGGACCCGCCGGAGGCGGGAGGGTGGGGGCATGTTGTTCGCGAGGATCAGCGGCCCCCGCCTGCCACGAAGGCCGTTGCCCCCACCCTCCCATGCTGCGCATGGGTCCCTCCCTCCCCCAGCGGGGCTGGGGGAGGGGCTATAGAGCTTCTCAATACGGCCGGCCGTTGGAGCGGTGCCAGGTGCGGCCGGCGGACGGGTCGGGGTTTTCGAGGAAGGGCATGTACTTGCGGTCCTCGCCCATGATGTGCTCGATCAGCCAGTCGTAGATCAGGCCGTGCAGCTTGGCCGCTTCCGGCACGCGGCCGTGCTCGACGTCGGACTTCAGCTTGAAGACCACGTCGTACATCTGGTCGTGCAGCTCCTTGTGCCGGCGCCAGTCGGGGTAGCCGGCGGCGCGCATCTGCTGCTCCTCCTCGCTGAAGTGGACCAGCACGAAGTCCTCCAGCATCGCCAGCACCGCCGTGATCTCGTCCTCGCGGCCCGGCTGGCCCAGAAGCGGCCCCAGGCGCTTCAGGCAATCGACGATCATCTGGTGGTGCCCGTCCAGCACGTCCGATCCGACGGACAGGGCCTGGGTCCATTCAATGGCCTGCATTCAATCCTCCGACGGCGCCGCGCGGCGCGCGCGCCTCCACAACCCTACGCATCCATCAGCACCCGGACGTGCGACGCCACGCACGCGGCCAGCGCACGCGTGTCGTAGCCGCCCTCCAGCACCGACACCACGCGCCGCCCGCAGCTCTCCGCCGCGATCTCCAGGAGGCGGCGCGTCACCCAGTCGAAATCCGCCACCTGCAGGCGCAGGTGCGCCATCGGGTCGGCGGCGTGGCCGTCGAACCCGGCGGAGATGATCAGCAGCTCCGGCGCGAAGTCGCGCAGGCGCGGCAGGATCAGGTCCGAATAGGCGGTGCGGAAGTCGTCCGACCCGCTGCCCGCCGGCAGCGGCACGTTGACCACGACGCAGCCGCCGTCCGGCCCCGTTTCCGACATGGCGCCGGTGTAGGGGTAGGCGTCCTGCTGGTGAGTCGAGGCGTAGAAGGTGCCGGGCACGTTCCACAGCACGTCCTGCGTGCCGTTGCCGTGGTGCACGTCGAAATCGACCACCGCGACCCGCCGGATGCCGTGCGCGGCCTGCGCGTGCAGCGCGCCGACGGCGGCGTTGGAGAACAGGCAGAACCCCTCCACGCTGTCGCGCCCGGCGTGGTGGCCGGGCGGGCGCACGGCGCAGAAGGCGTTGCGGCTGCCGCCCGCCATCACGTCGTCGATGGCCGCGCACACCGCCCCGGCGGCGCGCAGCGCGGCCTTGCCAGAGCCCGACGAGGCCACCGTGTCGCTGTCGAACTCGTGGTAGTCGCCGGGCTTGGGAATGGCGCCCAGCACGCGGTCGACGTGCGCCTGGGTGTGGGCGCGCAGCAGCTGCTCCAGGGTGGCTTCCGGTGCGGCGTCGCGGGCGAGGTAGAAGAAATCCTCGTGTTCCAGGATGTGCGTGATCGCCTTCAGGCGGTCGGCGCATTCGGGGTGCAGCTCACCGGTGTCGTGCTCCAGGCAGTCCGGGTGGCTTAGCAGCAGCGTCGTCATGTCCCTCCGAACCTGTCCCGGTATCGCGATCCGGCGGGGAGTTCACCACGGAACGCGCCTCAGGTCAGCAGCCGATTTCGGATACTCGTGCGACGGGGCGTCGCGGACCGTCCGGCACACGCTGTGCGGGAGGATCGAACGTTGCCATGGCGGCGAGCGTGTCCGCGACCGCCGCTTCGAGGTCCGCGACGGCGGCCGTATGCGTGGCGCCCTGCTCGACGGCGCAGGCGGTTTCGGCCAGCCGGGTGGCGCCGACGCTGGCCGCCATGCCCTTCAGGCTGTGCGCGGCCTCGCTCGCCGCGCCGTGGTCGTTGCGGGCGAGGGCGGCGCGGAGTTCGGACCACTGCTGGCGCACGGCGTCCGGCAGTTCGGCGAAGACGGCGCGGAAGTCCTCCGGGGCGAGGCCCTCGCGCAGCTCGGCCAGCAGATCCCCGTCGAACAGCGGAGTGGTCATGAGGCGGCCGGCAGGGCGGAGTCCGAGGGAGCGGCGAGCGCCTCCAGATCGGCGGCGAGATGGTCGGCGATGCGCCGGGCGTCGGCTTCCGTCTCGGCGCGGCGCACGCCGGCCAGGGCGACGACGTGCAGCTGGATCATCCGCGCCGTGAGCGCCCCCTGGAACGGGCCGGCCAGCACCCCGGCCAGCGAATCCACCACCCGCGCCACGAGGACGCGCCCCTCCCGCGCCGCGCGGTCGCGGCAGCGGCGCAAGGGAACGGCGAGCGCGCGCAGCTTCTGGTCCAGGTCGCCGTAGGCGCGCAGCGCCTCGTCCAGGCCGGCGCACAGTTCGTCGATGTCGCGGGCGGCGGCCTCGCGCCGGCGCTGCCGGAACTCGTCCAGCGACACCGCCACGCGCCGCGATTCCAGCAGCACCGTGTAGTCGTCGCCGGTCAGCTTGGCCTGGAGGAGCGGGCTGGGCGGCAGCAGGATGGCCTGCTCCTCCCCGCTGCCGCGCGCGTCGTTGCGGCCGGGGACGGGGGCCTGCTTGCGGCGGCGGTCGGGGCCGCAGAAGCCGGGGCTGAGCACGAAGACGCGCGGCAGCTCCACCACCACCTTCAGGCGCAGCGCCAGCGTCTTCAGCGACACCGGCTTGACCAGGAAGTCGGTCGCCCCGGCGTCGCGGCCGGTGGCGACGTGCTGCAAATCGCCGCGCGCGGTCAGCAGGATGACCGGTAGCACGGGGTTGGGCGAGGCCGGGTCGTGGCGGATCCAGGTCAGCAGGTCGATGCCGCTGCCGCCGGGCATGTGCCAGTCGGTGATGACCACGTCCGGCGGGCGGGTGCGGATGGCGTCGAACGCGTCGCGCGCGTTGGCCGCCTCCACCACCGTGGCGACGCCGAGCTGGCGCAGCAGCCCGCGCAGCAGCGTGCGCATGGGCGCCATGTCCTCCACGACGAGGACCTCCAGGCGGCGGTAGGGATCTGGCAGCACGGTGCGGTCCCGGTTCGGTGCGGTCTTGATGCCGGCACGCCGCACGGTAGAGCGCTCCCGTTAAGAAACGCTGAACCGCATAGGCGCTTCGGCATAGAACCAGCAAGGAGCGAGGTTTGGCAAGGGACCGCGCGTCGCAGTGGGTGCGGCGGGCCTGCGGGGCCGGCGCACAGGGAAGCAGGATCCCGTTGACCGGGTTTGTATACCGTTGTACACATTTGTGCACGAAATCACCATCCAACGCGACGGGAGGGGGCGCTTGGCGGATTTTCAGACCGATTTCCAGGCCGAATACGACGTGCTGGTCCTGGGCGGCGGCAACGCGGCGCTGTGCGCGGCCATCACCGCGCGCGAGGCGGGGGCGAGCGTGCTGCTGCTGGAAGCGGCGCCGCGGGATTTCCGCGGCGGCAACAGCCGGCACGTGCGCAACCTGCGCTACATGCACGACGCCGCCGACGGCATCATGACCGGCCCCTACCGCGAGGAGGAGTTCTGGGACGACCTGCTGCGCGTCACCGGCGGGCAGACCAACGAACCGCTGGCGCGCTTCACCATCCGCAAATCGGCCGAGCTGGGGGCGTGGATGACGGCGCGCGGCGTGCGCTTCCAGCCATCGCTGGGCGGCACGCTGCACCTGGGGCGCACCAACGCCTTCTTCCTGGGCGGCGGCAAGGCGCTGGTCAACGCCTACTACCGCACGGCCGAGCGGCTGGGCGTCGCCGTCGCCTACGGGGCGGAGGTGCGCGACCTGGACATCCGCGACGGCGCGTTCCATGCCGCCGAGGTGATGCACGGCGGCACGCCGCACCGGGTGCGGGCGAAGGCCGTGGTGGTCGCCGCCGGCGGGTTCGAGGCCAACGTCGACTGGCTGAAGGAATACTGGGGCGACGTCGCCGACAACTTCATCATCCGCGGCACGCCCTACAACAAGGGGCGGGTGCTGCGCGTGATGCTGGATCGCGGGGCGAAGGCCGTGGGCGATCCCAAGCAGTGCCACGCGGTGGCCATCGACGGCCGGGCGCCGAAGTTCGACGGCGGCATCGTCACGCGGGTGGACTGCGTGGCGCTGGGCATCGTCGTCAACCAGCACGCCCAACGCTTCTACGACGAGGGCGAGGACTTCTGGCCCAAGCGCTACGCCATCTGGGGCCGGCTGGTGGCGCAGCAGCCCGGGCAGATCGGCCACGTCATCATCGACGCCAAGTCGGTGGGAAAGTTCATGCCCTCCGTCTTCCCGCCGGTGACCGCCGGCTCCATCCGCGAGCTGGCGGGCAGGATGGGCCTGGACCCGGACGCGCTGGAGGCCACCGTGCAGGGCTTCAACGCCGCCGCGCGGCCGGGCACGTTCGACTGGACGGTGCTGGACGACTGCCGGACCGACGGGATCGACCCGCCCAAGTCGCACTGGGCGCGGCCCTTGGACACGCCGCCCTTCTACGGCTACTCGCTGCGGCCGGGGATCACCTTCACCTACCTGGGCGTGGCGGTGGACGAGCACGCGCGCGTCACCATGGCGGACGACCGACCGTCGGCGAACATCTTCGCGGCGGGCGAGATCATGGCCGGCAACATCCTGGGCAAGGGCTACATCGCCGGCATCGGAATGACCATCGGCAGCGTCTTCGGGCGCATCGCCGGACAGGAGGCGGCGAACCATGCCCGGCACTGATGTTTTGAAAGAGGCCGAGCGGATCATGACGATCTGCAACGCCTGCCGCTATTGCGAGGGGCACTGCGCCGTCTTCCCGGCGATGGAGCGGCGGCTGGCCTTCGGCCGGGCCGACCTGAACTACCTCGCCAACCTCTGCCACAACTGCGGGTCCTGCTATCACCACTGCCAGTACGCGCCGCCGCACGAATTCGCGGTGAACATCCCGCAGACCTTCACGGAGCTGCGCGCGCAGACCTACCGCGACTACGCCTGGCCCGGATTCCTGGCGCGCCTGTTCGAGCGCAACGGGCTGGCCGCCGGCCTGATCACCGCCGCCGCGCTGGCGCTGTTCATGGTGGCGACGGTGGCGCTGGTCGAGCCGGCGGCGCTGACGGGACGGCACGGCGGCAACTTCTACGCCGTCATCCCGCACAACGTGATGGCCGGGGTGTTCGGCGCCGTCGCGCTGTACGTGGCGCTGGCGCTGTTCATGGGCGGGCGCAACTTCTGGCGCGACATGGAGGAGCGGGGAGGGGACTTCGTGGCGCCGGTCACCTTCGGACAGGCGCTGCGCGACGCGCTGACGCTGCGCCATCTGGGCGGCGGCAGCGGCGACGGCTGCACCTATCCGACGCAAGCACCATCGCTGGCGCGGCGCCGGTTCCACCACGCCACCTTTTACGGCTTCCTGCTGTGCTTCGCGGCGACGGCGGTGGCGACGGTCTATCATTACGTGTTCGGCTGGGCGGCCCCCTATCCGGTGTTCAGCCTGCCGGTGCTGCTGGGCACGGTGGGCGGGATCGGGCTGATCGTCGGGCCGGCCGGGCTGATGTGGCTGAAGGCGAAGAGCGATCCGGTGGCGAACGGGCGCGGCCGGTTCGGCATGGACGTCTCCTTCCTGGTGCTGCTGATGCTGACCAGCCTGACGGGGCTGCTGCTGCTGGCGCTGCGCGACACGGGGGCGATGGGCGTGGCTCTGGCCGTGCACCTGGGCATCGTCGCCGGGCTGTTCCTCACCCTGCCGTACGGCAAGTTCGTGCACGCGGTGTACCGGTTCTGCGCCCTGGTCCGTTACGCCCTGGAACGCGCGCGCCCGGCGGCGCCGGGACTGCCGGGCGAGGGGTGAGCTTGCGCACCGCGCGGCGGCTTCCTAGAGTCGCGCACCCGGCCTGAAACCGCCGGGCCTGAAACTGTGTGGACCGACCATGGCACCGACCAAGGGCAAGACGACGGACCCCTTCCGCCCCGCGGGGCCGGAGGACGATCTGGCGTCCGGCGAGCGCGCCTACCGCCGCATCCACGAGGCGATCCAGGGCGGCCAGCTGAAGCCCGGCGCGCGGGTGCGCGAGGCGGAGATCGCCGGCTGGCTGGGTCTGAGCCGCACGCCGGTGCGCGAGGCGCTGGGCCGGCTGGAGAGCCAGGGCCTTCTGGTGCACGAGCCGCGGCGCGGCCTGATCGTCGCCGAACTGGACCATCAGATGGTGACCGAGCTGTACCTGATGCGCGAGGTGCTGGAGGGGACGGCCGCCGCGCTGGCGGCCCGCCACGCGTCGGACGCGGAGATCGCGGCGCTGCGCGACATGGTGGCGTTCGACCGGGGGATCACCGGCAACCCCGTGCGGCTGGCGCAGAACAACCGGCTGTTCCACGACGCGCTGTACCGGGGCAGCCACAACCGCTATCTGCTGCGGACCTGCAACGGGCTGCGCGAATCGCTGGCGCTGCTGGGGCCGACGACGCTGGCCCTGCACGGGCGCCCGGACACCGCGCTGGACGAGCACGAGGCGATCGTCGACGCCATCGAGCGCCACGACCCCAAGGCGGCGGAGGAGGCGGCGCGCGCCCACATCCGCAACGCCCACCGCGCCCGCCTGCGCGTCATGTTCGAATCCGACGCGCCGGCCGCGGCCGACGGCGTTCAGAACACCTGAGCGCAATCAGAACACCTGAGCATAGATCGCCAGCGCGTCGTCGTGGGTGACCTCGCGCGGGTTGTTGACCAGCAGGCGCTGCACGTTCATGGCGTCGCGCGCCAGCATGGGCAGGTCGTCGCGCGTCACCCCCACCTGTTCCAGCCGCTGCGCCATGGGCATGGCGGCGACGAGGTCGCGCATGGCGGCGATGAAGGCCTCCGCCGCCTCGGCCGGGGTCGCGAAGCGGCGGCCGGGCAGCACGGCGGGGGCCAGTTCGGCGTACAGCGCCTCGGCCGCCGGGCGGTTGAACTCCAGCACCGGGACCAGGACCAGCGCGTTGCTCAACCCGTGCGGCACGTGGAAGTGGCCGCCCAGCGGGTAGGCCAGCGCGTGCACCGCACCCACCGGCGCGTTGGCGAAGGCCATGCCGGCCAGCAGCGAGCCCTGCAGCATCGCCGCCCGCGCCGCCACGTTGCCGGGTTCCGCCACCACCGTGCGGATGTTGGCGGCCAGCAGCTCCAGCGCCTTCAGGGCGAGGCTGTCGGAGACGGGGTTCTTCTTGTGGCGGGTGGTGTAGGCCTCGATGGCGTGGACCATGGCGTCGATGCCGGTCATCGCCGTGACGTGCGGCGGCAGGCCCAGCGTGAGGCGCGCGTCCAGCACCGCCACGTCGGGGTAGAGCAGGGGGGAGACGACGCCCTTCTTCTCGTGGCTCGGCGTGGTGACGATGGCGATGGGCGTCACCTCCGACCCCGTGCCGGCGGTGGTCGGCACCTGGATCAGCGGCAGGCGCGGGCCGGTCGCCAGGCCGATGCCGTAGATGGCCGGCAGCGCCTGTTCCGTGCCGGCCAGCAGCGCCACCAGCTTGGCCGTGTCCAGCGAGCTGCCGCCGCCGAAGCCGACGACGCCGTCCGCCCCGGCGGCGCGCGCCGCCTGCACGGCCGTCATCACCGACTCCTCGGGCGGGTCGGCCAGCACGTCGGAGAACAGCGCGCATTCCAGCCCCGCCGCGCGGAAGCCCTCCCGCACCGGCTCCAGCAGGCCGGCCTTGACCAACCCGGCGTCGGTGACGATCAGCGCGCGTTTGACGCCCAGTGCCTTCGCCATCTCCCCCAGCCGCGCCGACGCGCCGGCCTCGCACACGATCCGGGGCGTGGTTTCGAAGACGAAGTCGCTCATGGTCCGCTCCGCTGGGGGCACATTCTACCGAGTATGTTGCAATCCTTTCGTTGGCGATGCAAACATAAACGGAAAAGCAGGGGAGGGATACGGGATGCAGATGGGAACGCAGACCGATGGGGCGGCGCGCATCCCCACGGCGGACGAGTGCGTGCTGCGCAACCTGCTGGAGCGGCAGGCGGCGGAGAAGCCCGACCAGCCCTTCGTCGCCTTCTGGCGCGGCGAGACCTGGACCTACCGCGAGACGCTGGACCGTGTGCGCCGCTTGGCGGCAACGCTGCGGGCGCAGGGCGTGCGGCAGGGCGACCACGTGCTGTGCTGGATGGGCAACGGGCCGGAGCTGCTGTCGGCGTGGTTCGCCATCAACTACCTGGGTGCGGTCTATGTGCCCATCAACACGGCGGCCCGCGGCCGGCCGCTGGAGCACGTGCTGGACAACGCCGACGCGCCGGTCCTCGTCGCGCACGCCGGGCTGCTCGGCCGGCTGGCGGAGATCGACCGCGGCAAGGTGCGCAAAATCCTCACCGTCGGCACGGCCGACACCGCGCCGTCGGACCTGCCGGGGGTGACGGTGGCGCCGCTGGTCGTGGCGGAGGAGGCGGGGGACCTGGATCTCGACCTGGGTTTGGACCGGCCGATCCAGCCGTGGGATACGCAGGCGATCATGTACACCTCCGGCACCACGGGGGCAGCGAAGGGGGTGGTGTCGTCCTATGTGCAGCTGCACGCCATGGGGCCAGACGCGTTTCCCTGCATCACGGCGGACGACCGCTGCATGATCGCCGGGCCGATCTTCCACTGCGGCAGCACGCTGTACGTCTACTGCATGCTGGCCAAGGGCGGCTCCATGGCCATGATCCCGGAGTTCCGCACGGCCGACTTCTGGGACGCCATCCGCGAGACGCGGAGCACCGTCGTGCTGCTGCTGGGCGTGATGGCGAACTTCCTGCTGAAGGCGCCGGCCACGCCGAACGAGCGCGACCATACCCTGGAGAAGGTCTTCATCGTGCCGTTCGGGGAGGACGCGCCGCGCTTCGCCGAGCGGTTCGGCGTGGATCTGTACACCGTCTACAACATGACGGAGATCGCCAGCCCGCTGACCGCCGGGCCGGGCATCACGGAGCCGGGGCTGGCCGGCACGCCGCGCGCATGCTTCGAACTGCGCGTGGTGGACGCCAACGACGTGCCGGTGCCGGCCGGCGCGGTGGGGGAACTGGTGGTCCGCTCGCACCGGCCGTGGGCGCTGATGTCCGGCTATTACCGCAACGCGGAGGCCACGGCGGCGGCCATGCGCAACGGCTGGTTCCACACCGGCGACGCCTTCCGGGTGGACGCGGACGGGCGGTTCTTCTTCGTCGACCGCATGAAGGACGTGATCCGGCGGCGGGGCGAGAACATCTCCAGCTTCGAGCTGGAGACGGAGATCTGCGCGCACCCGAGCGTGAAGGAGGCGGTGGCCGTCGCCGTGCCCAGCGAGGTGGGCGAGGACGAGGTGCTGGCCGTCGTCGCCCCGGTGGAGGGCGCGGTGGTCGATCCGGCGGAATTGGTGCGCTTCCTGGCCGGGCGGGTGGCGCATTTCATGGTGCCGCGCTATGTGCGGGTGGTGGACGGCCTGCCGAAGACGGCCAGCGGCAAGCTGCAAAAGCACGTTCTGCGCGCCACGGGGCTGGCCGAGGGCACCTGGGACCGCGAGGCGGCGGGGATCCGGCTGAAGCGCGACCGGCTGGGGTGAGGGGCGGGCGTCCTTACCCCCGCACCTCAAGTCCGGTCATGATCGTGCCGACGATCTTTTCGGCCAGGATCAGGCGGTCCTCGTGCGTTTCGCCGGGGCGGGGGCGGTACCAGATGGACAGCCAGTTGATGGCGCCCAGCGCCACCTTCACCGCCACCGACACGTCGTCGGTGCGGATGGAGCCGTCCTCCACGCCTTCGTAGGCGACGCGCTTGAACAGCGCCTCGAAGTCGTTGCGGATGGTCATCAGCTCGGCGAGCGCGCGGCGCTGGTCGGGCGTGGTGGCGCCCAGGCGGTGCATCTGCACGCCCTGCACGACCACCGCCTCGAACGCCAGGTTCTCCATCATCGACAGGGCGTGCCGCAGGAACATGGCGCGCAGGCGGCGCGCCGCCGGCTCCGGTCCCTTCATCACCGGCATGACGGCGTCGAAGTTGCGCCGCATCCCCTCGCGGTGGACGTCGAAGAACAGCTCCGTCTTGGAGCGGTAGTAGTGGTAGATCCGGCCCTTGGTGCAGCCGAGACGCCGCGCCACGTCGTCGATGCCGGCGGCGTGGTAGCCCTGTTCCATGAAGCATTCGGCCGCCGCCGCCAGGATGTCGGCGTTGCCGTTCCGGTCGAGCCGCGCGGCCAGGGGACTCCGTTCGCTGCTCACCACCCCGTCTCCCGATTTCCGCCTGGACAGCTCCCGCATGCTCGACATACTACTGGGTATGCCGAGGGGCGCAACGCAAACCGCCAGAGAATCTGTTAGAGGGGGGGCTGTCGCATGGTGGACCGCAAGACCGAGGGCCGGGCGGACTACCGCCACTTCCTGACCATCCCGACGCGCTGGATGGACAACGACGCCTACGGCCACGTCAACAACGTGGTCTACTACAGCTACTTCGACACGGTGGTGAACAAGTACCTGATCGACGCCGGCGCCCTGGTGATCGAATCGAGCCCGGTCATCGGGCTGGTGGTGGAGACCGGGTGCAGCTACTTCGCCCCCATCACCTTCCCCGAGCGGGTGGAGGCCGGCCTGCGCGTGGCGCGGCTGGGCAACAGCAGCGTGCGCTACGAGATCGGCCTGTTCCGCAACGACGATCCGACGCCGGCCGCCTGCGGCCACTTCATCCACGTCTACGTGGACCGCGAGACGCGCCGCCCGGCATCGCTGCCCGAAGCGTTGCGCGCCGCGCTGGCCCCGCTCGTCATATCGTAGTTTTTCAGCCCTTGACCGGGGCGTTCATCGCCCAGCTGACGCCGAACGGGTCGCGCAGCTGGCCGTAGCGGTCGCCCCAGAACATCACCTGCAGCGGCGTGACCACCTCCGCCCCGGCGGCGACGGCGCGGTCCCACCACGCGTCGATGTCGTCGACCGGCAGCATCAGGCTGAAGGCCTGGGGGGCCTGCAAGGGGTATCCATGCTCCGGATAGGCGTCGCTGAGCATCAGCGAGCCGCCGTTGAGGTAGAGGTGGACGTGCATGGTCCGCCCCTGCTCGTCGACGGGATGGCGGGCGACCTCTTCGGCGCCGAAGGCGCGGACGTAGAACGCGGCGGCCTTCACGGCGCCGTCGACTTGCAGGTAGGGCACCACGCCGCCGCGTGCCTCGGGCGCGGCATCGGTCGTGCTGGTCATCTGGGTCCTCCCTTGTTGGTAATGTTCCGAGGACGGGCGGAGCCGCCGGGATCCGACACGGTGCTGAAAGAATTTTCTCGTCGCCCCGTCCTCAACCCTGAATATTGGCCAGGATATCGGTCGCGCGGTGGTCGTCAGACACCGTGTCGACGAAAATCACCTCCCCCTCGGCGTTGCCGGTGCGCAGGGGCAGGATCGCCTGGTAGGCGGGGGAGGCGTACCAGGCGCGGGCGCTCTCCCGGTCGGGGAAGCGGACGATGACGAGGTCGCCGGTCCAGGTCCCCTCGACGCGCTCGGGCCGGGCGCCGTGCACGAGGAAGCGGCCGCCGAAGGGGGCCAGCGTGGCGTCGATGCGCTGCAGGTACTCGATGATGGCCGGACCCAGGGTGACGTTGCGCAGGTGGGCGACGGCGAGCGTGGGCATGGTTCGCATCCTTTGGTTGGTGAAGCTGGGGCAAACGTAACGGCCGGGATGCGGGCGGTCGATTACGTCGCAGGTAACGGAAAAGGGGGCCGCCCGTAAGGCAGCCCCCTTCCCCTTGGCCGGTGGTCTCGCGTCAGCGCTGGACGGAGAACAGGCTCTGGCCGGCGAAGTTGCCGATGCCGGCGGCGGTGTTCTGCCCGGCCAGGGTGTTGGCGGTGCCGAAGCCCGCCCCCTGGAAGACCATGCCCTGCTGCACCGCCTTGTTGCCGATGCCGGCCGCCGTGTTGCCCAGCACCGCCGTGTTGGCGCCGCCCGGCAGCCCCGGCGCGCCCAGCAGGCGCCCGCCG
>NZ_DASPMG010000171.1:0-10437 GCF_035627195.1 Azospirillum sp. | reverse complement strand
GACCTGCTGTACGGCAACCTGGGCATGGACACGCTGTTCGGCGGGCAGGACGCCGACACGGTGTTCGGCGGCCAGGACGCCGACGTGATCTACGGCAACATGGCCAACGACGCGCTGTACGGCAACATGGCCAATGACACGCTCTTCGGCGGCCAGGGCGACGACAGCGTCTTCGGCGGCCAGGGCGACGATGTCGTGGCCGGCAACCTGGGCGACGACGTGCTGAACGGCAATCTGGGCAACGACACGCTGGTGGGCGGGGCGGGGGCCGACCGCTTCGTCTTCGCCACCGGTGGCGGCGCCGACACCGTCAGCGACTTCGACTTCGCCCAGGGCGACCGCATCCAGGTCGCCGCCGGCATGACCTGGACCATCGCCGACGGCCCGAACGGTGCCGTCATCAGCTTCGGCACCGGCGACCAGATCACCCTGACCGGCATCAATGCCGCAAACGTCGCCAACGGCTGGATCGTCACCGGGTAAGGATGCCTGTTTCTCCTTCCCCCGCCTTTTGCGGGGGAAGGATTGCTTTCCTTACTGCCCCAGCCGGGCGCCTTCCAGGATGGCGTCTTCCAGGTCGGCGCCGGTGCGGTTGACGCCGGTCAGGTCGGCCAGCGTCAAATCGCAGCCGCGCAGGTTGGCCTCGGCCAGCGACGCGCCGGCCAGACGCGCGCGCACCAGCGAGGCGCGCATGATCCGCTCGGCCGAGTGGATCGCCAGCGGTGACAGGTTGGCGCCGTCCAGCACGCTGTCGATCAGGATGGCGCGGTCCAGCGTCACGCCGCGCAAATCCGCCCCGCGCAGGTCGGCGGAGCGCAGGTCGGCGCCATCCAGCCGCGCCGCCTGAAGCTGGGCGCCGCGCAGGTCGGCGTTGCGCAGGTGCACGCCCGAGCCGATGGCCAGCGTCAGCACCGCCCCCGTCAGGTTCGCCCCCTCCAGGTTCAGCCCCGTCAGGTCCATCTGCCGGCCCACCTTGCCGCTGGACCCCAGCCACAGCAGGTGCTGCTTCATCAAATCGGCCAGCGCCTCGGGCGAGGGCGGCGGCGCCGTTTCGGCCTCGTTCGCCACGGGCAGCGGCGGCAGCTCGCGGATGGCGGCGGCCTCGCCGTCGGTGCGGGCGGCGGTGACGAGGTCCAGCTCGTTCATGAAGGCGCCGTCCAGGTTGGCGCCGCGCAGGTCGGCCCCGGTCAGGTCCGCCCCGTGCAGGTCGGCACCGATGAAGTTGCAGTCGCGCAGGTCCGTCCGCTCCAGCCGCGCGCCCGACATCGTGGCGTTGGTGAAGTCGGCGGCGCGGGCAAAGCTGCCGGTCAGCTTGGCGCGCGCCATGTCGGTGTTGACGAGGCGCGCCTGCGACAGGTCCGCCGGGCCGGGCTGGAAGCCCACCACCATGGTTTCGGCGATGCTGCTCTTGGTGACCTTGGTGCCGTCGCGCAGGTCCACCTCCACCATCGCAGCACCTTCCATGTTGGCGCCGCGCACGTTGGCGCCACGCAGGTCGGTGCGGAACAGCTTGGCGCCGCGCAGGTCGGCCCCGCGCAGATCGGCGCCGAACAGATCGGCGTGGTCGAGAACGGTGCCCTTCAGCTTGCCGTCGCGCAGGATGACGCCGGCCAGATGCGCGCCGGTCAGGTTGCGGTTGGAGAGGTTGAGGCCCGACAGATCGAAGAACGGCAGGTTGGCGCGCGCGCCGCCCGGGCGCCCTTCCATGAAATGCACGTGCCGCTCGCACACGCGGTCGAGCTGGTCCTGGGTCAGGCGGATGCGCGTCTTCAGGGTGCCGTCGTAGGCCATGGGCGGTCAGCTCCCTCCTTCAGGCGAACAGCGCATCGATGTCGTCCTGCGAGAACTTCGCCCCGCCGTCCGCGGCCGGCGGATCGGGCGGCGGAGGTGGAGGTGGCGGAGGAGGGGGCGGCGCGGCCTTCTTCGGCTGCGGGGCAGGCGGGGAAGGTGGAGGCGGAGGAGCCGGCGCGGCGGCCGGGGCGGGTGCCGCGCGCTCGATGGCGGCTGGGTTCTGCGCCGCCATCTGGTCGAACAGCGCGTCGATGTCGTCCTGGCTGACGCCCTGCCCGTCGAGCTGCGGGCCGTTCAGCAGGTGGGCGTCGGGGCGTGTATCGTGCAGCTTGCGGTGCGCGGCCGCGACGTCCGGCAGGGCGCCGCCCACGCCGACATCGCCGCCCCACACCTCGATCAGGGCGTTCACCCGCTCCTCGATGTAGCGGAGCGTGTTGATGACCTTGGTGGTGCGCTGGCCGGTGATGTCCTGGAACGAGCAGGCGGTCATCACCTCGATGCACTGCGCCTCGATGCCGTTGGCAAGTTCGGCCCAGTCCGGATCGTCGCGCGGGATGCGCGCGGTGTATTCCTGAATGACCTCGGTGGCGTTGAGGATTTCGGTGGTGGCGCTCTCCGTCGCCTGGACGATGGCGTCCAGTTCGGCGGTGGCGGCGACGATGGGATCGCTGCCGCCGTCCGACGGGCGCAACGCCGCCATGTCGCCGCGCGCCTGGTCGACGAAGTGGCGCAGCGCGTCCAGTTCCGACTGCACGCGGGCGATCTGCCCGTCGCCGGCCGGTGCGCGCGCCACGGCGGCCGGTGCGGCCGCAGCGGTGCCGCCCAAGCGCTTGACGTGCTCCTCCAGGCGGGCGGCGACGCCGTGGAACTCGTCGATGGCGACGAGGCGCACCCGGCGGTCGCGCATGCGCAGGAAGGCCCGCCCGCGGGCGGTCTGCGACAGCGCCTCTTCCATCTTCAGGTAGTCCTGCTCGGTGAGTTCGAGCAGCGCTTGATCAGTCATGCCCGGCTCCGGCGGGGTCGGGTTTCGCGTGCGGACGGTCCGTCTCCGCAACCTACTCCCGGCAACCGGGCGAGGTAAAGACGCATCGCCGCCGCACCGCAAAGGCGGCTCTACCCCCTCTTTGTAGGCCCGCCGGCCTCCGGCGGGGACTAAAACCCCGCCCATGATGGATCGTCCCTACTCCCTTCCCGCCGTGTACGCCGCGACGCCCGCCGCCGGGTCCCGGCGGGCGCGGCCGGTGCGCTGGCATCTGGTGGCGCTGGTGCTGGCGGCGCTGCTGCCGGCGCTGCTGCTCTCCGGCGTGCTGACGGTGCGGCATACCCTGGCGCAGCGCGCCGCGCTGGAAGACGGGCTGCGCGACACCGCCAACGCGCTGGCCCTGGCGATCGATGCCGACCTCGGCGGCATCGTCCACACCCTGGAGGGCGCCGTGGTGGCCGGCGGGCTGCCGGGCGACGACCCCGTGCGCTTCCTGACCACCGCGGCGGCGCTGAAGGACGGCCATCCTTACTGGCACGCGCTGTTCCTGGCCGACGGCTACGGGCATGTCACCATCGATACGGCCAGCGGCGTCGGCGCGCCCCGCAAGGCGACCGCCCTGCCCTACGGCACCGCCATCCGGCAGGCGATCGCCACGGGCAAGCCGGCGGTTTCCTCCTACCTGCCGGCCGCGGGTGAGCGCCCGGCGCTGGTGGCGGTGGCCGTGCCGCTGCCGCGGCGCGGGCTGGTCGACGGCGTGGTCGGCGTCGCCGTGCGGCCGGAGCGCTGGAGCCGCCTGCTGGCGGAGCGCGGCGCACCGGCCGACTGGCTGGGTGTCGCCGTCGATCAGGACGGCACGCTGGTGGCGCGTGCGCCCGACGCGGCGCACTACGCCGGCCGGACCGCACCCGACTGGCTCACCGCCGCCCTGCGCACGGCCCCCGAGGGCTTGGCCTCCGGCCGCTCGCTGCAGGGACACGACGTCACCCTCGGCTATGCCCGCTCGGCCTTCGGCTGGAGCCTGGGCTTCGCCGCCCCGCAAGAGACGCTGGACGCGCCGCTTGCCCGCGCACTGGCCGAGGCGCTGCTGCTGAACGGTGCGCTGGTGGTGCTGGCGGCCCTGGCCGCGCTGCACATCGGACGGCGCATCGCCGTTCCGGTGCGCGCGCTGACCGTTGCCGCCGCGGGGCTGGAGCGGGACTGGCCGTTGCCGCCCATCCCGCCCAGCTCTGTGCGCGAGATCAACGACCTGGGCGCGGCGCTGAGCTGGGCCGCGCACCACCTGCGCGAGGGGGCGGTGGAGCGCGAACGCCTGCTGGAGCGCGAGGCCGAGCGGCGGCGCGAGGCGGAGCAGGCCAATGCCGCCAAGTCGCGCTTCCTGGCCGCCGCCAGCCACGACCTGCGCCAGCCGTTCCAGGCCATGCGGCTCTACCATTTCCTGCTGGAGCAGGGGCTGGCCGACGAGCGCGCCCGCGAGGTGCACCGCCAGCTCGGCACCGCCATGGAATCGGGTGAATCGCTGCTGAACGCGCTGCTCGACGTCTCGACGCTGGAGTCCGGCACGGTGCAGCCGCGCCTTGCCGACATGGCCGTGCGCGACCTGATCGCCGCCAAGCTGGCGGAGGTGCAGCCGGCTGCCGCGGCCAAGGGGCTGCACCTGCGCAGCCGCGCCTGCGACATGGTGGTGCGCAGCGACCCGCTTCTGCTTGGCCGCATCCTGGGCAACCTGCTGGCCAACGCGGTGCGCTACACCGAGCACGGCGGCGTGCTGGTCGCCTGCCGACGCCGCACCGGCGCCCTGCGCATCGAGGTGTGGGACACCGGCGCCGGCATTCCGCCCGAACAGTTGGAGACGGTGTTCGAGGAGTTCGTGCAGCTCGGCAACCCGGCGCGCGACCCCAGCCGGGGGCTGGGGCTCGGCCTGTCGGTGGTGCGGCGCACGGCGCGCCTGCTCGGCCATCCACTGGACGTGCGCTCCGTGCCTGGGCGAGGCTCCCGCTTCGCCGTCACCGTGCCGCTGGCCACGGGACGGGCGCCGTAGCATCGCAGGCCGGGTTTCAACCCGACACGTCCGCCATGACGGCGGCGTTGGGTTTTCGCTGGCGCTTAACCTGACCTACGGGGCTTTTACGGCCGGGACTTTCTTCGGTGCCGCCTTCCTCGGTGCGGCCTTGCGGGCCGGCTGCTTCGGAGCGGCGGCCGGCTTGGCCGGAAGCGGCGGCTGCGGCGGGGTGCGGGGGACCAGAGTGCGGGCCGGTGCCACGGCAGCCTCGCGCGTCGTCGCGGTGGAGCCGGCGACGCCGCCCTCCGCATGCCCGGCCGCACCGGACATCAGCGCGCCCACCCACAGCGGCGGCGCCCAGAAGAACGGCGAGGCGGCGACCAGCCACGTGGCCGGCAGCCAGTTCGCCGCGGCGCGGTTCACGTCGGCCCAGGCGCGCATGACGGACATCGGCCCGACCATCAGCGTCGTAAGGTCGGGCAGTTCCGTCGCCGGCTTGCCACTGGAATGCAGGCCGGCCGGATTCGACCAGGTGGGGTTCGACTTGCCGGCCATGTCACCCTCCTCACCCTATTCCTTCACCGCCCACCGCCCATCGGCGCCCGCGCGGGGAATCCTGACATGGCGCCACACGCCCCGCGATCAAGACGACAGGCTTGAACGATTCACGATATTCTCCCAAATGTGCGCCGCCGGGTATGCGTCTGAAGATCGCGTCGTATTGGGAGCCGAGGGATGAAGAGCAAGCTTGCAGGTGTGTTGGCCGTGTTGGGCGTTGCGGTGGCGGCGGCCGCCGGCCTTCCGGCGCCCGCGCCCGCGGCCCTGCCCGCCACGGCCAACGGAACGACGACGATCGCGCCGATGCTGGAGGCGGTGACCCCGGCGGTGGTCAACATCGCCGTTACCTCGCGCGCCCCGCAGGTGGACAACCCGCTGCTGCGCGACCCCTTCTTCCGCCGCTTCTTCAACATCCCCGACCAGCCGCCGGAGCGCACGCAATCCAGCGCCGGGTCGGGCGTCATCGTCGACGCGCGCCAGGGCTACGTCATCACCAACCACCACGTGGTGGAGAACGCCCAGCAGATCACCGTCACGCTGAAGGACCGCCGCCGCTTCCGCGCCAAGCTGGTGGGCAGCGACGCCGCCACCGACATCGCCGTGCTGAAGATCGACGGCGACCGCCTGACCGCCCTGCCCATGGGCGATTCGGACCGGCTGAAGGTCGGCGACTTCGTGGTCGCCATCGGCAACCCGTTCGGCCTGGGGCAGACGGTGACGTCAGGCATCGTTTCGGCGCTGGGGCGCAGCGGCCTGCGCGTCGAGGGGTACGAGGACTTCATCCAGACCGACGCTTCGATCAACCCCGGCAACTCCGGCGGCGCGCTGGTCAACTTCAGCGGCGAGCTGATCGGCATCAACACCGCCATCATCGGTCCGGCCGGCGGTTCGGTGGGCATCGGCTTCGCCGTGCCGACCGGCATCGTGCGCGCGGTGATGGAACAGATCGTCGAGTTCGGCGCGGTGCGCCGCGGCCGCCTGGGTGTGGCCATCCAGGACCTGACGCCCGACATCGCCGAGTCGCTGAACGTCGGCGGCAACATCGCCGACGGCGGCGGCGCCGTCATCGCCCAGGTCGAGCCGGGCTCGCCCGCCGACAAGGCCGGCATCAAGGCCGGCGACGTGGTCGTCGCCGTGGACGGCAGGCCGGTCCTCAGCGGCACCGCGCTGCGCAACCGCGTCGGCCTGGTGCGCACCGGAACGCCGATGCAGGTGACGCTGCTGCGCGGCGGCGCCCAGCGCACCGTCACCGTCCGCACGGCGCGGTGAGCCGCGTGCCGCTGCCGCCCCGCCCGTCATCCTCGCGCCCCCCGCAGGCCCCGCGTTCGGCGCCGCCACCGCCGGCCGTGGTGCAGAAGGCGGCGGCGCGCATGCTGATGCGGCTGGACGAGATGCTGCGCCGCACGGCCGACCTGGGCGCCAACGCGCGCGAGCGGGTGGGCGTGGGCGGGCTCAACCGCTACCGCCGCTTCACCAAGAAGGTGCGCGACTTCTTCGCGCTGGCGTCGGTGGTGGAGGAGAAGCTGGCGCCGCTCGACCCCGATCTGGCAGCGCCGCTGCTGACCGCGCTGGACCGGCTGCACGCGCGCATGGTGTTGCTGTTCATCGAGGAGAGCGGCGGGTTCTTCGCCGGCTTCGTAAAGGTGCGCGAGCTGCCGATCGGCACGCACGAGATCTGCGGGGTGGAACTGCGCGGCCTTGTCGCCATCCGCGGTTTCCTGGACGACCCGCGTTACGACGGGGAGCGCGGGCAGGCCCTGCGCATAAAGGCCGACCGCATCGCCGACATGATGCGCGCGGTGATGGCCCGCATGCCGCCGCTTCCGGACTTCGGCGACCTGCCCAGCGTCGGCCCCAAGGGCACGGTCAACAAGCCGGTCAAGCCGCCCCGCCGTCCGCCGCCGCGTCCGCAGGCGGCCCCGCCGGAACCACCGCCCGCGCCGGAACCGCCCCGTGCGCCGGAGGTGCGGCAGCTGTCGCTGGACGACTTCACGGATTGAGCGGGACCGCCGGCCGGTACACGCCGGGCCACAGGCACGGCACGTCGTCGGGCGTCACCGCCGTCGGCGGCGCGGGCAGCCAGCGTTCGCAGAAAAGACGCTCGTTGCGGCGGCGGAAGTCGCCGAACCGCTCCGCCAGTTCCGCATGCCGTTCGCGCAGGAGCTTCCTGTGCGTGCCGAAATAGGCGTGCACGTGTTCGATGTCGATCCACGCCATGCGCAACCCGGCGGCGGCGTAGCGCCGGCACAGGTCAGTGTCCTCGAAATAGGCCGGCGTGAAGGCGGTGTCGAAAAGGCCGAAACGCTCGATCGCGCCGGTGCGCAGGATCGCCACCGACGCCTGGATGCTGTAGACATCGTCTGGCCGGGCGACGCCGCGCAAACAGGCCGTCATGCCGCCACCGCCGGGATTCAGACGCCAGGCGCTTGGCCCGCCGATCCCCACCCCCTCGTCCGCCATACCGTCGACCAGCCGGTCCAGCCACGTGGCGCGACCGAACAGCACGTCCTGGTTCAGCACGACGAAATAGTCGAAGCGGCGGCGCCGGTAATGGTGATCGAAGACCAGGTTGTGGCCGTGCGCAAAGCCGACGTTGCGGGTCAGCAGGGACGCCGACCGGTTGCCGCCGCGCGCCACGAACGCCTTGACGACGTCCACCGTTTCCGGACCCGAGCCCTGATCGAGAACGTGCACGTGGTAGTCCACCCGCCCCTCGAAGGTCGGCGAGACCCCGTCCAGGTTGTCGAGGAGATTGGCAAGGTAACGCGGCTGCTCCCACGACAGGATGCTGATCAGTGCCGACGGCCTCACCAGCGCCCCCTGCCGGTCGGAAGGACACGCGCACGCACCACGTACTGGTAAGCGAGGAACCGGCGCCGGTCGAAGGGCAGCCCGAAGCTGGCCGTCAGCCGCTCCAGTTCGGCGAGCAAGGCTTCGTGCCGATCCCAGCCGGAGATGGCCGGCACGCCGGGACGGGGGATCAGCGGCACCACCTCTTCCACCGCACAGCCGGCGGTGCGGAAGAAGGCCACGAGACTGTCGAGCGTGAAGAAGCGCAGGTGCGTGCGGTCGAACAGCCCCTCGTCCCGATACTCCCAGCGCCCGGCGACGAGGTTGAGGATGGCGCTCCAGTGCTGCACGTTGGGGATGCTGGCGCACACGACGCCGCCGGGCCGCAACAGGCGAAGATGCCGGCCGAGGGCTGTGTCCGGGTCGCGGAAGTGCTCCAGCGAATCCGCGTAGACCAGCGCATCGAACGGCCCGCCTGGCACGGTGGCGGCATCGATGCTTTCCGCATCCGCCTCGACCACGTGCGCCAGATGCCGGCGTGCCTCAGCGGCCGCTTCGGGGTGGACCTCGATGCCTGTCCAGGCGCTGTGCGGGTGGCGCTCCCGGTAGGCGCGTCCGAGCGCCCCGGCCCCGCAGCCGACGTCGAGCACCGCCGCCAGCCCGGGTGGCAGCAAGTCGAGGAGCGGGCGGTTAACCCGTGTGTAATAGGGTGCCGGATCGGCCGCCGGTCCACTGTATTCTGGTGCCATGCGGCTCCTCCGCGTGCGTCTTCCTCCTTCTGCACCGGAATGCGCTTGGCTGCAACGGTTCGCCCCGCCCCGGGCCGGCCGGAACGGGGCGCCGTAAGCGTCAGCGCTTCTTGCCGCTGGGCGCGGTCAAGGCACCGACCGCGGCGCCGCCGGCGCCGCCGATCAGGCCGCCCAGCAGGGGGCTGCCGCCGGTCAGCGCGCCGACGGCGGCACCGCCCGCGGCACCGATGGCACCGCCGGACAGCGCGCGCTGCTCACGCGTGTCGAGCCCCGAACAACCGGCAAGAAGGCCGGCCCCCAGAAGGACCACTGCAAACTTTTTCCGCATGCTCCAACCCGTCTGTAAAGCGGCACAGGCCACATGCCTGCAACCAAGCCATGTTTACGGGATGAACGCACAATCGGATGTGACCATTCCGGGGTAACCGCCTAGGTTCAGGCCGGATGCCGTCCGCGCTTACGAACCCTTCTTGTACAGGTTCGGGTCCTCGCCCTTGGCGTGGCTCTTGCCCTGCTCCTCGGCCTGGCGCAGGTCCTTGCCTTCCGGGCTGTCGACGGCCTTGCGGGCGCGGTCGGCGTCGCCCTGCACGTCGTGATGCTCGACGTGGTCCTTGACGCCCTGGCGGTACTGGCGGTCGGCCGTGCGGTTGCCTTCACCTTCGTTGCGGTTCGCCATGCTTTCCTCCTTTGGCGTGGCTGCGTGCACCACATCAACCCAAAGGCCGCGACGAAGTTTCCCTGATCCGCTGTTTCAGTGGCGGGCTCATTGTTTCGGTATTTTCTAAAATTGTAACGATTTCGCCGTTCGGAACGTCGTTGTCGTCATCCTGACGAAAGATTTCTTTTGCATCCCTCTTCAACAATAGCTCTTTACGACCGCGCGAGTCTGGGGTAGTTCAGTGTCGTAACAAACGGCCCGCGAACGAGGCCGAACGACCAAACCAAGGAATCGACCACCATGACCACCGCCACCGCCTTCGCCGAGGCGCCCGGCCAGCGCCGTCACCGCCGCCCCGACCAGCCGGTCGCCGGCCATCCCGAGATCCCCACCTTCGACCGCCATGATGCCCTGACCCGCGCCGCCCGGCGCGGAACGCCGCCGATGGGCCGGGTGCTGCACATGGCCGCCACCGGCGTCTGGGCGATCCGCCTGGGCGGCCGCTTCGTCGAGGTGGACGGCCGCCACTGCTGGGAAAGTCGCGAGGATCTGGATGCCGCCGCCGTGCGGGCCGGCGTTGCGCTGTCCGACCTGGTGGTCGATACGGGCCGGTGAAGGCCGCTCACGCTTCCATCTGTAGCGTTTTGATTGTCTCGACGCGGATCTCCTCGGTCAGGCGCTCCTTGTAGGCGGCGAACTGCGGCGTCGTCTTGACCTTGTAGGAACGGGGGTGCGGCAGGTCGATGGCGATGTCGCACTTGATCCGGCCGGGCCGGGCGGACATCACCACCACCCGGCTGGCCATGAAGATCGCCTCGTCGATGTCGTGGGTGACGAACAGCACGGTCTTGCGGTGCTGTTCCCAGATGCCCAGCAGCAGTTCCTGCATCAGCTCGCGCGTCTGGTG
>NZ_DASPMG010000170.1:0-12870 GCF_035627195.1 Azospirillum sp. | reverse complement strand
GCAACTCGCCGGCGCTTAAGTCTTCCCGGATCGGCAACGCCGCTGGCATCCGCTCCTCCCCGACGTGGACGGGGAATCGAATCACGGATCGCTCGCCTTGGGAATCCCCCTCAGTGAGTCAGCGCCTCCGCTCGCCGGTATCACGTCCCCTTCCTAATCTCCTGCATCATGTGCGCCATCAGCGAGCGCAGGCGGCCGGGTTTGACCGGCTTGTTCAGCTGGTGGTGTCCGGCCGCCTTGATGGCCCCCTTCACCTCGGCCGTGTAGTCGGCGGTGATGACCACCGCCGGCACTTTCGCACCCAGGCCGGCGCGGACCTCCTCGATGGCGTCCAGGCCGATCTGCTCGTCGTCCAGGTGATAATCCGCGATGATCAGGTCCGGCTTCCGGCCATCGGAACACAGCACCAGCGCCTCGGTCGCGCTGGCGGCGGCGATGGTCTCGCAGCCCCAGCCGTCCAGCAACGCCATCATGCCGCCCAGCACGGCGGCGTCGTTGTCGATGACCAGCACCAGGGCACCGGCCACGCTGTTGGCGCGCGCGATCGGCGGCTCGGCGGCGGCGTTCAGCGGTGCGGGGTCGCGGCCCAGCGGCACCTCGATGCCGAACAGGCTGCCGCGGCCGGGCACCGACTGCACGACGATCGGGTGGTCCAGCATGCGGGCGATGCGCTTGACGATGGCAAGGCCCAGGCCCATGCCTCGGTCGCGCCCGCCGTTGTTCAGGCGGCGGAACTCCTCGAAGATCTCGCCCACCTTCTCCGACGGGATGCCGACGCCGGTGTCCCACACGCCGACCAGCAGCTTGTCGCCGCGCCGCCGGCAGCCCACGACGATGCCGCCCTCCGGCGTGTAGCGGATGGCGTTGCTGATGAAGTTGCGCAGGATGCGGCCCAGGAGGCGCGGGTCGCTGCGCACCGGGCAGTTGCAGGGGATGACCCGCAGCTTCAGCCCCTTGGCGCGCGCCACCATGGCGTGCTCCGCCGCCATGACGCTGAGGATGTCCTTGATGCGGAAGTCGGTGATCTCGCTCTGCAAGGCACCGGCGTCCAGCTTGGAGATGTCCAAGAGCGTCGTCAGCAGCTCGTCCACCCCCTCCAGTGCTGCGAGCGAGTTCTGCACGAGGCCGCGGTTCTTGGCGGCGAGGCGCCGTTCCGACAGCGCGGTGATGAAGACGCGCGCGGCGTTCAGCGGCTGCAGCAGGTCGTGGCTGGCGGCCGCCAGGAAGCGCGTCTTCGACAGGTTGGCCTGGTCGGCCTCGGCCTTGGCCTGGCTCAGCGCCTCGTTGGCGGCGCGCAGCTCGGCGGTGCGCTCCTCGACGCGGCGCTCCAGGCTTTCGTTGGCCTCGCGCAGCTGTTCGGCGGCGCGCTTGCGCTCCGTGATGTCGTGGATCAGCGCGAAGAAGCCGACCACCTCGCCGTTCGCCGCCAGATGCGGCACGTAGGTGGCCAGCAGGTGGCCGATGCGGCCCTGGGCGTCGGGCAGCGACAGTTCGAACTCGCACGGCTCGCCCATCAGGGCGGCCTCCACGAACTCCTGGCGCTTGTCGTAGTGCTCGGCCCCCAGCACGTCGCGCATGGCCTGCCCGTCGATCTCGTCGCGCGGGCGGGCGAACCAGTCCTCGTACGCCTTGTTGGTGAAGCGGTAGCGCTCGTCGGCGTCGACGTAGGCGATGAGCGCCGGCACCGCGTCGGTGATCAGGCGAATGCGCCGCTCGCTGTCGCGCAGCGCCTCTTCCGACCGTTTGCGCTCGGTGATGTCGGTGTAGGTGGTGACGAAGCCGCCGTCGGGCATGATGGTGCGGCGCAGCTCGATGACGCGGCCGTTGCCCATCTCGTGCTCCGCCGCCAGCGGCTCGTTCGGCCGCTCGACGCGCAACGCGCCGTCGGCGTCCAGCGAGAACTGGCGGCGCATGCAGTCCGACGCCAGGAAGGGCCGCAGCGAGGTGCCGGGCCGGGCGAGGTCGGCCGGCAGGTCCAGCAGCTCGATGAAGCGGTCGTTCCAGGCGACGAGGCGCAGCGAGGCGTCGAACACCGACACGCCCTGCGACAGGTTGTCGAGCGTGGCCTGAAGCAGTGCCGACTTCTCGGCCAGTTCGCGTTCGCGCTGGCGCTGTTCGCTGCGCTTGATCTCCGTGATGTCGGTGTAGCTGGCGACGATGCCGCCGTCGGCGGTGCGGCGTTCGCTGATCTGCACCCAGCGGCCGTTGCGGAACTGCAGGACGAACGGCTCGCCGGGGTTGCGGTGGCTGGCGATGCGGCGCGCCACCCAGCCCTCCACGTCCTCGCCCTCGGCGACGTCGATGACCAGCTCCTCGTCCACGGCGCGGCGGATGATCTGCTCGAACGGCACGCCGGGGCGCAGGTCGTCGGCGGCCCCCGGCCACAGCTCCCGGTACTTGCTGTTGCACAGCAGCAGCTTGTCCTCCGCGTCCCACAGGACGAAGCCTTCGGAGGTGGACTCGATCGCCTCGCTCAGCCGCCCCTTGGCGGTCTGCGCCTCCTCCATGGCGATGGAGAGCTGGCGGTTGGTGTCCTTCAGCTCGCGCAGGGCCGATTCCAGCGCCAGGGTGCGCTCGCGCACCTTGGTTTCCAGCACGATCGCCGTCTGGAACAGCGAGAAGGCGTTGCCCTGGAAATCCATGGACCGCTCGACGCGGTCCATCAGCGCCTTGCTGATCTTGCGCAGCTTGGTGTTCTCGCGCTCCAGCCGGGCCAGCCGCTCCTCCACCGGCAGGTCCGCGTCGAGGAACGGCTCGGTGAGGGGGCCGAGCGGGCTCACGGCGCCGCCCTCCGGCCGATCGCCACGCCGGTGAAGGTCTGGTTCACGTGCATGGCGAGGTACTGTTCACCATAGGTGGAGAAGCCGACCACCTTGTTGTCGACCATCAGCCGGCCGACGCGGTCGGTCAGCCCCTTCTGCTCCTGCTCCAGGTTGCGCAGCACGCATTCGCAGCCGATCACCAGCTCCGGCGGGCCGATGTCGTTGCGCAGGTCGCCGAACAGCCGCTCCAGGTTCTCCACGAGGTCGATGCCGCGCGCCACGGTCAGCACGATGCCCTGGTCGATGGCGCAGAAGAAGGTCAGGCTGTGGTCCGGGTTCACCTTCTGGATCGAGCGCACGAAGTACGACCCGCCGATGCGCACCACCACCGGGTGGGCGGCGAAGATGGTGGGCGTCAGCTCGTCGATGTTCAGCCCGACGACGCGGGCGTACTCGCGCGCCGCCGGCTCGCCGTTGATCTCGGTGACGATGCGGTTCACCGGGTCGGCCTCCGTCACCACCATCTTCTCTTCCGAGCTGACGAAATGCTCGGTCTTGAAGACGCGGAAGGGCAGGCTGGTGGACACCAGCAGCAGCACCGCGCTGTCCTGGTGGAACACCCCGTCGTGCAGCACGCAGGTGCGGCGGAACTGCAGCGTGTCGCCGGCCGATCCGCCGAACAGCGGGATGCCACCCAGTGAATCGTGCAGGGCGCTCACCACCGCTTCCTCGCAGCCCGACAGGCCGTCGATCAGCAGCATGGCGAAGGTGCGGTCGCGCGACAGGCCGGGCGCCTCGCGGTCCAGCCGGCGCAGTGCCCGCTGCACCAAATCGTTGCCGCGCGCCATGTGGAAGGTGTGCAGGTTGTCGATCCGCTCCGCCACCGCGATGAAGCCCGGGCTGGCAAGGCTGATGCCGACGATGGAGCCGCGGCGGTAGCCGGCCGGCGTGATCTCCCCCGCCGTGGTACACCCCACAACGGGAATGGGGCCGAAGGTCTCCGTCAGCGCCCGGCTGACCGCCGGGAAGTCGCGGTCGGGCGAGACGAAGACGAGGACGAGCGACGGGTTCGGCTGGTCCAGCGCCGCCTTCAGCTCGCGCGCCGCGTCCCACGGGTCGGGCGCGCTGGTGACGCCGCTGCGGATGCAGGCGGACAGCTTCGGGTCCATGACGCTTCCTTCCAAGGCGTTTCCCTCCCCCTGGGGCGCCGGGCCGTCTTGCGTGGCGGCTTCCTTTGCGCGACATGCGACTCATAGCCCCCCGGCGCGTCCGCGAGAAGTGGGCAATTCGTATGCATGCGTCCTTCAGCGTGGCGCAAAACCTTGATAAAAATCAACAATTTCCGTCAGCGCGGGGCGCATCGTCCGGAGTGCCGTCAATTGGTACTTTATGCCAATTGAAGTGGGGGCTTGCATGCGTTCTGATCGGGGAAGCCGTGGGGCAGCCGCCCCGCGGCCACCACCACGCGACCTCGAAAGGGAGGAACGGCCATGAAGAAGTGGGTGAAGCCGGCTTACTGCGACCTGCGCCTGGGTTTCGAAGTCACGGCGTACGTCTACGTCCGCTGACGTGCGGGAGGGGCCGTTCGCGGCCCTTCTCCTCTTGACCCTGGAGAGCGAGCATGGTGATCGGCAAGCCGCCGGGTGCGGCCGACGTGGTCGAGATCAACCCGATGTACCTGTTCCGCTGGGAAGAGGCGCAGCAGGCGCATGTGCTGCTCTACCCGGAAGGCGTGGTCAAGCTGAACGACACGGCGGCCGAGATCCTGCAGACGTGCGACGGCGTGCGCACCGTGGACGATGTCGTCGCCGACCTGTCGGCGCGCTTCGACGCCGACGTCCGCGACGACGTTCTGGAATTTCTGGAGGTGGCGCATGCCCAAGACTGGATCCGGGTTAAGCCTTGACGGCCTTGGCCTGCCCCTCTGGCTGGTGCTGGAGCTGACCTACAAGTGTCCGCTCAAGTGCCCGTGGTGCAACAACCCCGTCGACTTCGACCGCTACCGCAACGAGCTGACCACCGAGGAGTGGAAGGCCGTCCTGCGCGAGGGGCGGCGCCTGGGCTCCCTCCAGCTGGGCTTCAGCGGCGGTGAGCCGGCCCTGCGCAAGGACCTGGAGGAGCTGGTGGGCGAGGCCGACCGCCTCGGCTACTACACCAACCTGATCACGTCCGGCGTCGGCATCGACGCGGAGCGCATCCGCGACCTGAAGAAGGCCGGGCTGAAGCAGGTGCAGCTCAGCCTGCAGGCCTGCGACAGCGAACTGAACGAGACGATGGTCGGCATCGACGTGTTCGACCAGAAGATCGCCGTCGCGCGCGAGCTGAAGGCGCAGGGCTTCCCGATGGTGCTGAACGTGCCGGTCAGCCGCTACAACATCGGGCAGACGCAGGCCTTCATCGACCTCGCCGCCGACCTGGGCGTGGAATACATCGAGTTCGCCAACCTCCAGTACTACAACTGGGCGCTGCTCAACCGTTCCGAACTGCTGCCGACGCGCGAGCAGCTGGAGGAGTCGGAGGAGGTGGTGAAGCGGGCGCGCGAGCGCCTGGGCAACAAGCCCAAGATCTACTTCGTCATTCCCGACTATTACAGCGAGCGGCCGAAGGCCTGCATGAACGGCTGGGGCTCCATCCACCTGACCATCGCGCCCGACGGCTCGGCCCTGCCGTGCCAGGAGGCGCGCCTGATCAAGGAGCTGGACTTCCCCAACGTGCGCGACCACGGCCTGGACTGGATCTGGAAGGAGTCGCCGGCGTTCCGCAAGTTCCGCGGCGACGACTGGATGAAGGACCCCTGCCGCAGCTGCGACGAGAAGGAGAAGGACTTCGGCGGCTGCCGCTGCCAGGCCCTGATGCTGACCGGCGACGCCGCCAACACCGACCCGGTGTGCACCAAGTCCCCCCACCGCCACCTGATCGACGAGGCGGTGGCGGCGGCGCAGAAGCGCGGGCCCCGCAGCGAACGGCCGCTCTACATGCGCCAGCGCGGCCAGGAGAACCTCGCCGCCGCCGCCGGCGACGACTGAGCGGCCGGCGATGGACAGTTTCGCCCTGGATGTGGTGGCGCGCTGGCTGCACATCGTCGGCGTCATCATCTGGATGGGCCACAACTGGTCCAACGTCGTGCACAACCCGACCTACCGCCGGGTCCTGCCGGCCGATCCGGCGGCGGACGTGCGCGGCGTGTTCGTCGCGGCGTCCAAGCGCGAGCACGGCATCTTCCGCCACGCCTCGCTGCTCGTGTGGGCGAGCGGCCTGTTCATGCTCTGGCACCGGGGGGAGCTGGCCGACGCGCTGACGCTCTCCGGCCCATCGGCGGTGATCGGGCTGGGGGCGTGGACCGGCACGCTGATGGTGCTGAACCTGTGGTTCGTCATGTGGCCGCACCAGAAGAAGGTGCTGGGCTTCGTCGACGCGCCGGTCGAGGAGCGGCTGCGCTGCACCCGCGTCACCTTCCTGGCGTCGCGCACCAACACGGTGCTGTCGGTCCCGACCCTGGTGTTCATGGTGGCCGGCGCGCACGGCGTGTTCCTGTTCTCGTAAGCGTGTCACCGTGCGTATCACGCGCGCAAAAAGTGGGCACACCCGACAATTGGCAATTGCCCGGAGAAACTCTAAAGTCGCGTGTCGGGAGCACCGGCGACGCGGCCGGATGCGGCGGGATTCGGCCGGGGATTTGGTTGGCATGGGTGGGTGGAAGGACGCGCTGAACGCGGTGACCACGGCGGTCGGCGTGCGCGCGCTGGGTGTGTTGCACGGAGCGCGGCCGGCGCCGCGCATGCCCGTCCGCGCCATGGGGCTGCATTTCCCGAATCCGCTGGGTCTCGCCGCCGGCTTCGACCGCTCCGGCGCCATGGTCGGGGCGCTGGCGGCGGCCGGCTTCGGCTTCGTCGAGGTCGGCACGGTGACGCCCGGCACGCCGCCCCGCCTGCCCCATGACCGCGACTGCCCGGTCGGCGTCAACATCGGCAGCCGGCGCGACGGGCTGGATTCGGCGGTGGTGGACGACTACGCCGCCGCGCTGCGCGCGCATTGGCACCGCGCCGACTACCTCGCCGCCAACCTCAGCTCCCCCTTCTTCCGGCGCGACGAGGACCCGGCCGCCGTCGACGCGCTGCTCGACCACCTGAAGCGCGAACAGGCGGAGCAGGCGCAGGCCACCGGCCGGCGCGTGCCGCTGACGCTGAAGGTGCACGCGGGCGAGGACGGTACGCCGCTGCCCACGGCCGTGCACGCGGCGCACGCCCACGACGTCGACGGTCTCGTCCTGGTGTCGGCCAGCCCGCGGCGGCTGGCGGCGGTCGCGGCGGCGCTCGACCCCATGCCAGTGATCTCGGTGGGCGGCGTGCACGGCAGCTGGGACGTGCAGGAACGGCTGGCCGCCGGGGCGGCGCTGGTGCAGGTCTACACCGCCTTCGTGCGCGGCGGGGCGCGCTACCCGCGCCGGCTGCTGGCCTCCATCGGCGCGGAGATGCCGGCGTGACGGCCATCCTGCTCGCCCTCGCGGCATCCTGGACGGCGCTGCTGGTCTGGCTGAACCGGCGGCAGGCCGCGCACCTGCGCACGCTTGGTGCGGGGGCGGGGGCAGGGGCGGGGGAAGGCTGGCTGGACGCCGCATCCGCCCGCACCGCCATCGACGTGACGCTGGCCCGCACCCGCCTGACCATCGCCGGCACGCTGGCGGAGGGCGCGGTGGTGGCGCTGCTGCTGGGCGGCGGCGTGGCGGCGCTGGACCGGCTGTTCGCCGCCTTCGGCCCGGTGGCCGGGGCGGTGGTCCTGGTCACCGTGGTGGTGGCGCTGCGGGGTGCCGTGCGGCTGGCGGTGCAGGCGGCGGGCGTGTTCGGGATCGACGCGCGGCACGGGCTGAACCGCGCCTCGCCGGGGCTCTTCCTGGCCGACGCGGCGAAGCGCGCGGCGCTGTCGGCGGCACTCGGCCTCCCGGTTCTGGCGGCGGTGGCGTGGCTGGCGGATCGGGGCGGGGCGGCGTGGTGGCTGTGGGCCTGGGGCCTGTGGTTCGCCGTGGCCGTCCTGCGCACGGCGGTGCAGCCGCTGGTCGCCGCGACGGTGCTGAACCGCAGCGCGCCGCTGGCCGACGCGCGGCTGGCCGGCCGGCTGGAGGCGCTGCTGACGCGCTGCGGCCTGCGGTTGGGCGCGGTGCGGGTGGTCGACGCCTCCCGCCGCACGCGGCGCGCCAACGCCAGCGTCGTCGGATTGGGTGCTGCGCGCCGCATCATGCTGCACGACACGCTGCTGGATCGGCTGGCGGAGGACGAGGTCGAGGCGGTCGTGGCGCACGAGGCCGGGCACGCCCGCCACCATCACGTGGCGCGCTACTTGGCCGGGATGGCCGCGACGGGCTTTGCCGCCTTCGCGGCCCTTGCCGTTCTTGGGCCGATGGCGGGGGGCAGCGTGGGCGAACGGCTCGCCGTCTTCGTGCTGGCGCTGCCGCTGGTGGGCCTGTTCCTGCGCCCCATGGCGGTGCGAATCCTGCGCGGCTGGGAGTACCAGGCCGACGCCTTCGCCGCCCGGAACACCAGCGCCGAGGCGCTGTCGCGCGCGCTGGTGAAGCTCTATGCCGCCAACGCCAACGCCCCCGGCGGTGACCCGCTGCACGCCGCCTTCCACGCCAGCCATCCGGAGCCGGCGCAGCGGCTGGCGCGTTTGCGGGCGTAAAGCGCCGATCCCGAAAACGAAACCGGCGGCGCACCGTGAAGGTGCTGCCGCCGGTCCCGTCGGTCCGACCGGCGCCGGGATAAGGCGCCGGTAAACCCTCCCTGAAAAGCGTCGGTCACCGCGGCCGGGTTGTTCCCGTGTCTCGACGATGCCCGTGGTCTCTGGACTTTGTCTGTCCGTGCCTTCCAACCCTGGCGCATGGTGGCCGGTCGTGCCGGCCTGCGCTCTGTTGTGTGTGCAAACTAACGGTTCCTGACCTATGGGTCAAGGTCGTGCCGCATCGGCCAAACGGCTTACGCTTCCAGGAGGGAGGCCAGCTTCAGCGCCACGCCCATGGAGCCTTCCACCTTCAGCTTGCCCATGGTGAAGGCCAGCATGGGGTTGAGCTGCCCGTTGATCAGCTTGTTCAGGTTCTCGGGCGTCATGCGGATGGTGCAGTCGGCATCGCTGCTCCCGTTGGCATCGGCGCGCGTCACGGTGACCGGATTCGCGCGGGCGTCCACCAGGATCATGTCGCCGGGGCCGCCGAGCGCGAAGCGCACCTTCGCCCCCAACCCGCGCAGGTCGCCGGAACGGGACTGGATGGTGCTGACCAGGTCATCGACCATGAAGGATCCTCCGAAGTTCGTGTGCTGAAAGTTCGTGCGGTACGCACTTGACAGTAAGGATGCTTTACGTTTACGTCAACGTCATAAAGAGGACGTTGCAGGGCGATGCCTAAGGGAACCCGACCCGAGCCCCGAGAGCAACGCCGAGAGCAACAATGAAAAAGGGGAGCGAACATGATCACGTCCAGGACATCCGGAATCGGTATGCCCTCCCGCCCGGCCCCCACCCATCCGGCATTTCGCCGCTGACCCCGGCCGACGCGAGGAGAGCGGACCCATGACCGACAGCCTTGCCCGCGCCGGGCTCACCCCCGCGTCCGGAGAGACGCAGCATTCCTGGCTCAAGGCCTACCCGCCCGGCATCGACTGGGCCATGCCGATCGCCCCCAGGGCGATGGGCGCCGTGTTCGACGAGGCCGCCGCCCGGTTCGCCGCGCGCCCGTGCCTGGACTTCCTCGGCCGCCGCAGCACCTATGCCGAGGTCGCCGAACTGGTGAACCGCGCCGCCCGGGGCTTCCAGGCGCTGGGGGTGGGGCCGGGCGTGAAGGTCGGGCTGTGCCTGCCCAACACGCCGTTCTACGTGGTCTGCTTCTTCGCCGTGCTGAAGGCCGGCGGCACCGTGGTGAACTACAACCCGCTCTACGTCGAGCGCGAGCTGGAACACCAGATCGAGGATTCCGAGACCGACCTGATGGTCACCCTCGACCTCAAGCAGGTGTACCCGCGCGTCGGCCTGATGCTGGACCGCACCCGGCTGAAGCGCATCATCGTCTGCAGGATGGCCGACATCCTGCCGACCGTGAAGGGCCTGCTGTTCCGCGTGCTGAAGCGCAGCGAGCTGGCCGACATCCCGGCCGACGACCGGCACCTGCCGTTCGAGACGCTGCTCGCCAACGACGGCCGGCCGTCGCCGGTGCGCATCGACCCGGTGCACGACATCGCGGTGCTGCAATACACCGGCGGCACCACCGGCGTGCCCAAGGGTGCCATGCTGACGCACGCCAACCTGTCGGCCAACCTGTTGCAGGTGAAGTCGTGGTTCCCCGGCATGAAGGACGGGGAGGAGCGGGTGCTGGCCGCGCTGCCGTTCTTCCACGTCTTCGCCATGACGGTGGTGCTGAACCTGGGCATCGTGGCGGGGGCGGAACTGATCCTGCTGCCGCGCTTCGAGGTGAAGCAGGTCCTGAAGACGATCGCCAAGCGCCGCGCCACGCTCGTCCCCGGCGTGCCCACCATGTACAAGGCGCTGGTCACCGCGCCGGACGTGGCCAAGTACACCCTGACCTCCATCCGCTACTGCATCTCCGGCGGGGCGCCGCTGCCGCTGGAGCTGAAGCGCCAGTTCGAAACCATGACCGGCTGCGTGCTGGTGGAGGGATACGGCCTTACCGAGGCCTCGCCCGTGTGCAACTCCAACCCGCTGACCGGCGTCAACAAGGAAGGCTCGATCGGCCTGCCGTTGCCCGGCGTCGTCGTGCAGATCCGCGACATGGAGGACCCGTCGCGCGTCCTGCCGCCGGGCGAGAAGGGCGAGCTGGTGCTGAAGGGCCCGAACGTCATGGCCGGCTACTGGCGCCGCCCGGACGAGACGGCGCGCGTCATCGGCCCGGACGGCTTCCTGCGCACCGGCGACGTCGGCACCATCGACGAGGACGGCTACGTCTTCCTGCTCGACCGGCTGAAGGACCTCATCATCTGCGGCGGCTACAACGTCTACCCGCGGGTGATCGAGGAGGCGATCTACCTGCACCCGGACGTGGTGGCGGCCTGCGTCATCGGCCTTCCCGACGACTACCGCGGCCAGACGCCGAAGGCCTTCGTGCAGCTGAAGCCCGGCGCCAGCTTGTCGGAGGGGGAGCTGAGAGCCTTCCTGGCCGACAAGATCTCGCGCATCGAGATGCCGAAGCACATCGAGTTCCGCGCCGAACTGCCCAAGACGGCGGTCGGCAAGCTGTCCAAGAAGGAACTGGTGGCGGAGGAGCAGAGCAGGGCGCAGGGGTAAGCGGGTGAAAGGGCACCTTGGACTTCGCGCAATGGTGTGCTACGTACGTCGGATAACCCGGCGGCAACCCTCTGACGTTTAGGTCAGGAAGCGGCCGGGCCCCGCGAACGAAGGCGCCCTGTGATGGAAGAGCTTTATTCGGTCAACCAGCTCGCCGAGGAACTGGGCATCACGCCCCGCGCCCTGCGCTTTTACGAGGTGAAGGGGCTCCTGTCGCCCAACCGGGTCGGCAACAACCGCGTCTACACCAAGCGCGACCGGGCGCGGCTGAAGCTGATCCTGCGCGGCAAGCGCCTCGGCTTCTCGCTGGCGGAGATCAAGGAATACCTGGATCTCTACAACGTCGACCGCGGCAACGTCGGGCAGCTGAAGCTGTTGCTCGGCCGGGTCCGGCACCGCCTGGGCGAGCTTGCCCTGCAGCGCCAGGACATCGACGCGACGGTGGCCGAGCTGGAAGAGATCGAGAAACAGGTGCTGTCCGCCGTGGGCGAGCGCGGCACCAAACCCGACGGGGACTGAGCCCGGAGGACGCCGACGCGCCCTCCGGCCGGCTCCGGACCACGGAGAGGACGCGAGGGTGCGATGAATCTGCTGTTCCGTCTGGTCGCGGTCGTTCTGGCCGCGCTGTTCGGCCGGCCCCTGGGCCTGACCGAGGCCGGGCGGCTGCGCCTGCGCGTGTGGCCGACCGACCTCGACTTCAACCTGCACATGACCAACGCCCGCTACCACAGCGTCATGGACCTGGGGCGGATCGACCTTCTGGTGCGCAGCGGCCTGATGCGGGTCATGCTGAAGCGGCGCTGGACCACGGTGCTGGGCGCGGTCAACGTCCGCTTCCGCCGCTCGCTGCGGCCCTTCCAGCGCTTCGAGCTGGTCAGCCGCGTGCTGTGCTGGGACGAGAAGTGGATCTTCATCGAACACCGCGTCGAAACCGCGGCCGGCACGGCGGCCGTCGCGGTGATGCAGGGCGTCTTCCTGGCCGGCGGCCGGCCCGTGCCGACGGACGAGGTGCTGGAAGCACTGGGCCTGCCGGCCAAGAGCCCGCCGATGCCCGACTTCGTCGCCGACTGGCGCCCGCAATCCCTGCCGATCGAGCCCGCGCCCGCGCCGCGCATGGCCGCCGAGTGATCCCCGCCGAGTGATCCATCGAGGAGGAAAGAGCACCCCCATGAAGATCCTGGTCCCCGTGAAGCGGGTGGTCGACTACAACGTGAAGGTCCGCGTGAAGGCGGACGGGTCCGGTGTGGAGACCGCCAACGTCAAGTTCTCGATGAACCCCTTCGACGAGATCGCTGTCGAGGAGGCGGTGCGCCTGAAGGAAGCCGGCAAGGCCACGGAAGTGGTGGCGGTGAGCATCGGCCCGGCCACCGCCCAGGAAACCCTGCGCACCGCGCTCGCCATGGGCGCCGACCGCGCCATCCTGGTGCAGACCGACGCCGAGACCCAGCCGCTGGCCGTCGCCAAGCTGCTCAAGGCGCTGGTCGACAAGGAGCAGCCGCAGCTGGTCGTGCTCGGCAAGCAGGCCATCGACGACGACTGCAACCAGACCGGCCAGATGCTCGCCGCCCTCCTCGGCTGGCCGCAGGGCACCTTCGCCTCCAAGGTGGCGCCGGGTGACGGCGTGCTGACCGTGACGCGCGAGATCGACGGCGGCCTGGAAACCATCGAGCTGAAGCTCCCGGCCGTGGTCACCACCGACCTGCGCCTCAACGAGCCGCGCTACGCCAGCCTTCCCAACATCATGAAGGCCAAGAAGAAGCCGCTCGACACCGTCACCCCGGATGCCCTGGGTGTGGACGTGGCGCCGCGGCTGAAGACGCTGAAG
>NZ_DASPMG010000169.1:0-56416 GCF_035627195.1 Azospirillum sp. | reverse complement strand
CAACAGAACCAGTTGACCTGCCCCTGATTGCATCGCGCCGCATCGTCCCAGCCCTGGTAGCCGCACCGGGGCTGGGAGCTTGGCACATTCGGTCGCAATGAGCTGGAACTCAGTGCGCCACGGTCTCGACGCGGAACGAGGATCGTGTCCGCATGGGTGGTGTAAAAGGCCGTGTGGAGCCGGCGCTTCCAGCATTCCTGTTCGGAATGCTGGCCGATCCGCAGCCGGTGGACACGGCTTCCGAGGTGCAGACCATCGGTCGGCGCACGCTTCACGTCGGAGCCCGGCTTGAAAGGGCGGCACTCGTCTCGTCGGATCAAGAGGCGCGGATGGTCAAGGGCCGGGTCACGGCGGTGCCGTCCGCCAGCGGCACCGTCGCTCGGCCGCGGCCGGTTCCGCCGCAGCCGCCCGGGGCAGATGTTCAACGCATGTTGATGCGCAAGACCCTACTTTGAACGTGGGTTGAACACGGCTCCCCGGCATCCCGTGCTAGCACCTGCGGGCATCGCACCACCTCCGGTTTCACCGCCGGACGCTTGGCGGGCGCCTCTTGTCCGGGTCCCGGTCCGGAACGCCTGCCGTGCCCAGCAGGAGTTCCCCCCATGGCCACCTACACGCTGACCAGCGCCCCCGAGACCCTGACCGGCACGTCGGGCGACACGTTCGTGACCACGCCCGGCAACCTGGCCGGCGACGTCATCGACGCCGGCAACGGGCAGATGGCGCTCAGCGGGACCGGAACGTTCGACCTCGGCCAGGTGTCGCGCATCTCCAGGATCTTCCTGCAGGACACCGGCGACGGCGGGCCGGTCAAGGTGATCCTGGGTCCCGACGCGGCCCCGGGCGGATCCCTGCGCACATGGTTCCTGCCCACGGGCGTGGCGCTGACGCTGGACGGGTCGGCGATGCTGAGCGGCAGGCTCCGCACCCAGGGCGGCGTGCTGGACGACTCCCTGGCCGGCGGTGCGGGGGACGACGAGTTCGGGAGTAACGGCGGGAACGACACGTTGCGCGGCGGCGGCGGGAACGACTACCTCGACGGTGCCGACGGCGCCGACGTCTTCCAGTACGCGGCCACGGGCAACGGCGTGGACTCCGTCGCCTTGGGCACCGGCGACCGGATTGTCGTCGACGGCTTCGGCAGCCTGACGGTCCTGGCGGAGACCGGCACGGGCGGCGGCCTGCTGGCCGGGCAGGTGCAGGTCGGCGCCTACGACGAAGGAGGCTACGCCACGAAGCTGTACATCGGCACCGACACGCAGCCCGGCGCCGACATCGAGATCGACATCGCCGGCCTCCTCACCCCGGCGATGCTGAAGGCGGAGGGCGGCGGCGTGTCGATCGGCGGGACCGCCGTCACCATCACCGGCCCCGGCGCGGTGGTCTCCGGCACGTCGGCGGTGAACGCCACCGGCTCCACCGGGCTTGGCGAGGACACCGTCACCGGCGACGCCGACCTGCTCGACAGCGCCAGCATCGATGGTTCGGACGGGTATGACGAGCTGGTGGTGACCGGCACCGGATCGGCCGACCTGACCGGCAACCTCGCCAGCGTCGAGGTGATCCGGCTGCAGGACGCCGCCAGCGTCACGATGGCCGACAGCAGCGAGTTCCTGTTTGTTCACGGCAGCGCCGGCAACGACGTGCTGGGCTTCGGCCTTGTGGCCGAACTGGACGCGGGCGATGGCGACGACACGGTCCGCGCCGTCGGTCCGTCGGGGTCGGGGGGCGCCTTCAAGGGCGGGTCGGGCACCGACACGCTGGTCGTCGCCACCGGCACCTTCCGCGGCGCGCTGTCGGATTTCGAGGCGGTCGAACTGGCCGACGGCGGCAACCGCCGGGTGGTGCTCGATTCCGGCTTCCTCGACGGCACCCGCACCCTGGCCGGCGGCGACGGGGACGACACCGTCGACTTCGACGACGGCGGCACGGTCCTGCTGGCCGGCATCACCGGCGTGGAGACCATCACCGGCCGGGGCGGCACCTACACGGTCGCGGCGGGCGGCGTGAACGGGACGGCGGCCACCACCTTCACGGTCTCGCGCACCGAATACACGACGGAGGCGGTCACGCTGGACGGGTCCGCCAACCAGGGCGCCATGACCGTCCTGACCGGACAGGCGGCGGACCGCCTGACCGGCGGTTCCGGCAACGACGTCTTCCGCAGCGGCTGGGGGGCCGACACCCTGGCCGGCGGGGCCGGCGACGACACCTTCCACCTGGAAGGCGACAACAAGCTGGTGTCGGGCGGGGCGGGCAACGACACCTTCATCCTCGCCGAACCCGGCGACCTTCGGGGCAGCGTCGTGCGGATCGCCGACCTGGGCGACGGCGACCGTCTGAAGCTCGGCTCCGGACCCGTGCGGAACGGCGACGGCGTCGCCGTCGAGGCCGGGGCGGTGGAGGTCAGCACCGTGGACGGCGTGACCCGCCTGTACGTCGGCAAGGACAGCGTGCCCGGCGGCGACTTCACGGTGGAGTTCGCCGGGCTGGCCACCGCCGCGAACTTCGTGCGCGACGGCGACGCGCTGGTGGTGACGGGACTGCCCCCCGCCTTCTCGGTCGCCATGACGCCGGCCCAGGTGACGGAGGGACAGGGGGGTGCCTTCACCGTGACGGTGACGCGGTTCAGCAACCTGTCCGGCACGGCCAGCGTTTCCTACCGCGTCGTCGGCACCGGCGCCAACGCGGCGGATGGCGGCGACTTCGCGGGCGGCACGCCGCTCACCGGCACGCTCACCTTCGCCGACGGCGAGGCGACGAAGACCGTGACGCTGACCGTGGCCGACGACACGCGGTACGAAGGCGACGAGACCTTCGCGGTGCAACTCCTGTCGCCGTCGCCGGGCGTCATCGCCGTCGGCGAGGCCACCGCGACCATCGTCGAGGACGACCCCGCCGGCACCACGCACACCCTGACCGAGGCGCCGGAAACGCTGGCCGGCGCCGCCATCGACACCTTCGTCGCCACCGCCGCGGCGCTGGCCGGCGACAGCATCGACGCGGGCGGCGGCACCTTCGCGCTGCGCGGCGGCGGGACCTTCGACTTCGCGGGCGTGCGCAACGCGGGCGTCATCACCGGCGACACCGTCACCGGCGACACATCCGTGCGCACGGTCGTGCTCGGCGCCGGCACCGTGCCGGACGGCGCGCGGCTGACGGTGCGGGACGTCGGCGGGCCGCTGGCGCTGGACGGCGCGGCCGCCCTGGGTGCCCTGTCGGTCGTGGGCGGGGCCGGCGGCGACACGCTGCGCGGCGGCGCCGGCAACGACACGCTGGACGGCGGCGCCGGGCGGGACGTCTACCGCTTCGCCGCCTCGGGCAACGGGCTGGACCTGCTGGCCTTCGGCGGCGACCGGCTGGAGGTGGAAGGGCTGGCCGAGCTGACCGTGCTGGCGCAGACCGGCACGGGCGCGGCGCTGGCGCGCGGCGAGGTGCAGCTGGGTGTCAGCGACGGCACGCGCACGCGGCTGTACATCGGCACCGACGCCACCCCCGGCGCCGATATCGCCGTCGATCTGGCCGGGAGCTTCACCCCGGACATGCTGGCGGCAGAGGACGGCGGGCTGGTGGCGCGCGGGGCCGCGATCACCGTGACCGGGCCGAACGCGGTGGTGTCGCCCACCGCGCAGACCGCCGCCACCGGGACGACGACCGCCGCCGACGACACCATCACCGGCAGCGCCGCCCACCTGTCCAGCGCCACCATCGACGCCGCCGAGGGCGAGGACCGGCTGGTGGTGACCGGCGGCGGCACGCTGGTGCTGGGCGGCACCGTCACCGGCGTCGAGGAACTGGAGCTGGCCGAGGCGGCGACGGTGACGGCCACCGCGCTCGCCGGCCTGAAGACGGTCGCCGGCAGCGGCGGCGGCGACGCGCTGACCGTGGGGTCGCTGACCACGCTGGACGCCGGGGCCGGGGCGGACACCGTGCGGGTGGAGGGCGACACGGTCACCGGCGCCTTCGACGGCGGCGCCGGGGCCGACACGCTGGTGGTGGCGGCGGGCGTGCTGGCGGCGGCGCCGACCGGCTTCGAGACCATCGTGCTGACGGACGGCGCCGGCCACACGCTGACCCTGACGGCGGCGCAGACGGCGGCGCTGACCGCGCTGTCGGGCGGCGACGGCTACGACGTCCTGGTGCTGGAGGGCGACGGCGCGTTCGACCTCGGCCACGCCGCCCGGCTGGACGGGCTGCTGGTCACCGGGCGCGACGTCGCCGTCACGCTGGGTTCCGACACCGACCCGGCGGCCGGGCCGCTGTCCATCCTGCTGACGGACGCGGAGCGGGGCTCGGTCGACGGTTCCCGCTCCCGGCAGGCGCTGGAGATCGAGGCGGACGGTGGTGCCCTCACCCTGGACGGCGGCAGCGGCGACGACACCCTGCACGCCGACGACGGCGACGTCGTGCGCGGTGGCGCCGGCGCCGACGAGATCCGCTTCGGCGGCGGCAGCGCCGTCGCCAGCGGCGGCGACGGGGCCGACCGCTTCGTCCTCGACGCGGCCGGCACGGATGGGCCCGGCACGCTGCGCATCACCGACCTCGCGGTCGGCGACCGGATCCGCATACCGGGGATGTTCGCCGTCAGCAACGGCGGCGGCACGCCCATGGCGGGCCAGGTCATGGTGCGGGCGGACAGCGGCACGACGACGCTGACGTTCGGGGCGACCGACGGCGGACCCAACCGCACGGTCGTGCTGGACGGGGTGTACGACGCCTCCTTCTTCAACGTGGATTCCGACGGGCTGACGATGGCGCGGATCCACGCGCTCCACTCGGTGTCGGTGGCGCCCGGCCGGCGGATCGAGGGCGACTCCGCCAACACCGTCACCGTCACCTTCTCGCGCGACGGCGACCTCTCGCAGCCCAGCCGCGTGAGCTACATCCTGTCCGGCGGCGGCTACTTCACCGGCGGCACGCCGACCGCGGACACCATCTACTTCGAGCCGTGGGAATGGGCGCGCGCCATCACCCTGACGGTCGCCGACAACGCCGAGAACGACGGGAACCGCACCTACCGCGTCAGCATCTTCGAGCCCAGCCGCGGGGCGATCGCGCGCGGCGAGGCCACCGGCACCATCCTCGACGACGACGTGCCGCCGGTCACCCGGACGCTGACGGCGGCGGCGGAGCAACTGACGGGCAGCGTCGGCCACACCTTCGTCACCACGGCCGCGGCCCTGGCCGGCGACACCATCGACGCGGCCGGCGGGCGGTTCCGGCTGCAGGGCGGCGGCACCTTCGACTTCACCGGCGTCACCGACGCCTACGCGATCGACGCCGACGGCGAGCCGGCCCGCATCGTCCTCGGCCCGACCACGGCCATGGTGGCGAACACGCTGCACCTCGACGGCGCGGATGCGGGGGTGGAGATCGACGGCTCTGCCTCGATCCGCGACCTGCGCCTGACCGGCGGGGCGGCCGGCGACACGCTGCGGGGCGGCGTCGGCAACGACACGCTGGACGGCGCGGCCGGAAACGACACCTACCGCTTCGCCGCCACCGGCAACGGGGTGGACACGGTGGCACTCGGCATCGGCGACCGGCTGGAGGTGGCGGGGCTGAGCACGCTTGCCGTGCTGGCGCAGACCGGGACGGGCGCCGCGCTGGCGCGCGGGGAGGTGCAGGTCGGCGCCTTCGACGGCACCCGCACGCGGCTGTTCATCGGTACCGACGACACGGCCGGCGCCGAGCTCGCCGTCGACGTGGCGGGCGCCGTCGCCCCGGCCAGCATCGCCGCGCGCGACGGCGCGCTGAGCGTCCAGGGAGTGGCGGTCACGGTGACCGGGCCGAACGCCGTGGTCTCCCCCACCGCGCAGACCGCCGCCGCCGCCCCGACGGGGCCGGCGGACGACACCATCACCGGCAGCGCCGCCTTCCTGGCGAGCGCCAGCATCGACGGCGGCGGCGGGGCCGACCGGCTGGTGGTCACCGGCGGCGGCACCCTCGACCTGACGGGCCGCCTCGCCAACGTCGAGACGCTGGCGCTGGCCGAGGCGGCGACGGTGGACGCGGCGGCTGTTACGGGCCTGACGGCGGTCAGCGGCAGCGGCGGCGCCGACGCGCTGACGGTCGGGCCGGTGGCCGCGCTGGACGCCGGGGCCGGGGACGACACCGTGCGGGTGGAGGGCGACGCGGCCGGCAGCACCTTCGACGGCGGCGACGGGCTGGACACGCTGGTGGTGGCGGGCGTCCACGGGCCGGCGCCGGCCGGCTTCGAGACCATCGTCCTGGCCGACGGCGGCGACCACGCGCTGACGCTGACCGCGACGCAGGCCGCCGGGCTGACGGCGCTGAGCGGCGGCGACGGCGTGGACGCCCTGCTGCTGGACGGCGACGGCGCCTTCGACCTGCGGCACGCCACCCGCCTGGACGGCATCCTGACCATCGGGCGGAACGTTTCCGTCACCCTGGGGGCGGACGCGGCGGCGGCCGCGATCCCGCTGACCGTCACCTTCACCGGCGCCGACCGCGCCGTGCTCGACGGGTCGCGGTCGGCGCGCGGGCTGGACGTCACGTCGGACGGCGGCGCCGTCTCCGTGGCCGGCGGTGCCGGCAACGACACCATCGACGCCGACGACGGCGATACCGTCGCCGGCGGTGCCGGCAACGACGAGATCCACTTCCTGGGCGGTGAGGTCCTGGCCGACGGCGGGGCCGGCGCCGACACCTTCTCGCTGGCGGGCAGCGGCACCCTGCGGATCCGCGACATCGGCAACGGTGACCGGATCCTTTCCGGCCCGGTCACCACGGTGCGCGCCGACGACGGCACGCCGGCCGCGGCGGGCGAGGTGGTGGTGGCCGCCACCGGCGCGGGCACGGCGCTGCGCTTCGGCTCGCACCCCAACGCCACGGTGGTGCTGCCGGGAACCTACCGCGCCGCCGACTTCCAGGGCGGGGCCGACGGGCTGACGGTCGCCGGGCTGGACGTGCGCTTCTCCGTCGCCATCGAGCCGGCGACGGTGACCGAGGGCACGGCCGGCGCCGACGCCTTCACCGTCGTCGTGACGCGCGGCGGCGACCTGACCGGCGCCGCCCACGTCAGCTACAGCTTTTACGGCCCGGTCACCGACGGCGCCAGGGCGGACGACTTCACGCCGGCCACCCAGCTGGGGGGCACGGTCTTCTTCGCCGATGGGGAGACGACGAAGACCGTCACCCTGACGGTGGCGAACGACACCGTGTACGAGGGGGCGGAGACGTTCAAGGTCCTGCTCTTCCAACAATCGCGCGGCACGATCGTGACCGGCGAGGCGACCGCCACCATCCTCGACGACGATCCCGCGCCGGTCACCTACACCCTGACCGCCGCGCCGGAGACCATCACGGCCGTCGCCCAGGATGGCTTCGTGACGACCGCCACGGCGCTGGCCGGCGACGTCATCGACGCGGGCGGCGCCCGCTTCAACCTTACGGGCGGCGGGGTCTTCGACTTCGCCGGCGTCACGCACGCCGGCGGCATCTACGGCGACGCGGCGGACCGCACCATCGTGCTGGGCGCCAACACCGCCCGGCCAAGCTCGACCTTCAACACCAGCACGCAGGGTGGGCGGCTGACGTTCGACGGCTCCGCCGCCGCCGCCGACCTCTGGGTTTCCAGCGGGGACGCGGCGGACTCCCTGGTGGGCGGCGCCGGGGCGGACGGGCTGTCGGCCGGTGCCGGCGACGACACGCTGCGCGGCGGCGCCGGCAACGACACGCTGGAGGGCGGCGGCGGCAACGACACCTACCGCTTCGCCGCGTCGGGCGGCGGGGTGGACGTGGTCCGCCTCGGAACCGGCGACCGGCTGGAGATGGACGGCGTCGGCGCCTTCACCGTGCTGGCGCAGACCGGGACGGGCGACGCCCTGGCGCGCGGGCAGGTCCAGCTGGGCGCCTTCGACGGCACCCGCACGCGCCTGTTCATCGGCACCGACGATGCCGCCGGGGCGGACGTCGCCATCGACCTGCTCGGGCGGGTCGGCCCGGCGATGCTGGCCGACGGCGGCGGCGCCCTGGTGCTGCGGGGGGCCGCGGTGGCGGTGACCGGGCCGAACGCGGTGCTGTCGCCGACCGCGCAGACGGCGGCCACCGGCGTCACCACGCTAGCCGACGACACCATCACCGGCAGCGCCGCCGACCTGGGCAGCGCCAGCATCGACGGCGGGGGCGGCGTCGACACGCTGGTCGTCACCGGCGGCGGCAGCGTCACCCTGGACGGCCGCGTCCGGGGGATCGAGCTGCTGCTCCTGAACGACGCGGCGGAGGTGACCGTCGACGCCGCCTCCTGGATCTTCGGCGTCGCGGGCAGCGCCGGGGCCGACCGGCTGACGGTGGGACCGGACGCGCACGTCGCGGCCGGGGGCGGCGACGACACGGTGCGCGTGGTGGAGACGTTCGGCTACCCGGTCCGCGGCACCTTCGACGGCGGCGCCGGGACCGACACGCTGACCATCGACGCCATGGAGTTCGCCGGAACCCTGTCGGGATTCGAGGCGATCGTCCTGGCCGACGGGGCCGGCCGCACGCTGCACCTGCCGGCGGGCGTCGACACCGCCGCGACGGCGATCACCGGCGGCGACGGCAACGACACGCTGCAGCCGGAGGCCGGCAGCCACGACCTGAGCCGCGTCACCGGCATCGAGACGGTCCGCGGCGGCACCGGCGGCGACTACCGCCTCACCGCGTCGGCCCAGGCGGCGGAGTACGCCTTCGCCGACGCGGGCTCGCTGGCGTTGGACGCCGCGGCCGCGACCGGCGACATCCGCGTCCTCGGCACGGCGGGGGCGGATTCGATCCGGGGCGGCGCGGGCGACGACTGGTACGAACTGCGCGGCGGCGGCGACACGGTGGCCGGCGGGGCGGGCAGCGACCTGTTCGTCTTCTCGCCCGCCGACATGGCCGGCGGCTCGACGCGGATCACCGACGTGGACAACGGCGACGCGCTGTTTTTGCAGGCGACGGCCATCGCCGACGGGACCGGCGCCACGGTGGGCCGGCGGGCGGTGGAGGTCAGCAGCGCCGGTGGCGTCACGACGCTGCACGTCGGCGTGGACGACAACCCCGGCGCCGACTACGCGGTGGTCCTGGACGGCACCCTCTCGGCCGCCGACTTCACGCTGTACGGGGACTGGGCAGTGGTGACCGGGCTGGTGCCGCACTTCGCCGTCTCCATCGATCCGGCCAGCCGGGCGGAAGGCCACGGCGGCGGGGCCGCCTTCGCGGTGACCGTCACGCGCACCGTCGACCGGGAACGCGCGGCAACCGTCGACTACGCGGTCGCCGGTTCCGGTACGCACCCTGCGGGGGCCGGCGACTTCGCGGCCGGGACGGCGCTGACCGGCACCGTCAGCTTCGCCCCCTGGGAGACCGCGAAGACCTTTACCCTCACCGTCGCCGACGACCGCGGCGCCGAGCCGGACGAGGGGTTTACCGTCACCCTGTCCAACCCGTCGGCGGGCGTCATCGACATCGCCACGGCCGAAGCCGGCATCCTCAACGACGACGCCGAAACACCCCCGCCGTCCGGCGGCGATGGCGGCGGAAGCACCGGCGGCGGCACCGGGACCGGTGGCGGCGGCCAGACGGTGCCGGTCGGCGGCAGCGGCGGCGTGTCGGCCACGGTGCCGCCCGGCGTCATGCTGGGCAGCGGCGGCCCCGATACGCCCCAGGCGCCGGAGGCGGCGGGCGCGGCGCTGACCGAGGCGGTCTCCAACCTCATGCCGGAGGGGGAGGAGCGCGACGCAGCAGCAGCAGCGATCGCCGCCTTCACCGCGGCCCAGGGGAGCGATGCCACGGTGACGGTGCGCACCGTGACGCCCACGGTGACCGGCGGCGCCCCCGGCGCGCCCATCGTCATCGCCGGCCCGCCGGGCGGCGGCAACGCGGTGGCGCTGGTCATCGACGCCCGCAACCTGCCGCCCGGCACCGTCCTGCAGCTCGACCGCGTCGGCTTCGCCGTGGTGGCTGGGGCCGTGCGGGTGACCGGCGGCGAGGGCTCGCAGATGGCCAGCGGCGACGGCGCCGGGCAGTGGATGGTGCTGGGCGCCGACGACGACACGCTGCACGGCGGGGCCGGCGACGACTTCATCGGCTCGGAAGGCGGTGACGACGTGCTGTTCGGCGACGCCGGCCTGGACACGGTGACCGGCGGCATCGGCAACGACGTGTTGTACGGCAACCGGCAGGACGACGTGGTCTACGGCAACCAGGGCATGGACACGCTGTTCGGCGGCCAGGACCAGGACACCGCCTTCGGTGGCCAGGACGGCGACGTGCTGTACGGCAACCTCGGCAGCGACGCGCTGTACGGCAACATGGGGGCCGACACGCTGTTCGGCGGGCAGGGGAACGACGTGCTGTTCGGAGGCCAGGGCGACGACGTTCTGGCCGGCAACCTGGGTGCCGATACGCTGTACGGCGGGCTGGGGGCGGATACCTTCCGCGTCGGCATCCATGGCGGTGCTCCGGGCGGCGGGGTGGACGCGGTCGCCGACTTCACGGCGGGCGAGGACCGGATCGTCGCCGACGGCCCGAACTTCGGGGCCATCCCGGCGGGCACCCTGGCGGCGGGCAACTTCGCGCTCGACCGGCCGGGCGACGCCGACGACTGGTTCGTGTTCGACACCACCACCGGCACACTGTCCTTCGACGCCGACGGTTCGGGCGCCGGGGCGGCCGTTGCGCTGGCGGTGCTGAACGTCCGCACGCTGGGCCACGCCGACATCCTGGTGGCCGGCAACGGGGGATGACGCGCCGGCCTTCAGGCGGCTCCCGTTTTCGAGGCCACACGGGCGAGTTCCCGCCGCAGGGCGGCGGTCGCCCCGGCCACGGCCGCGGGGTCGGCAGCCGGGGCGGCCTCCTCCAGCGCCGCCGCCGCCGCGGCCAGCGCCGCGTGGCCGTAGGTGGCGGCGGAGCCGCGCAGGCGATGGGCGATGGCGGCCATCCGTTCGCGGTCGCCGTCGCCGAGGGACGCGAGTTCCAGCTCCAGCGCCGCGGCGACCTCGGCGAACAGGGCGTTCATCGCCGCCGTGGGTCCCGCGAAGGCGACGCCGGCCCCGTTCGACGGCGCGTAGCGGGCGACGACCGCCGCCAGCGCCGCCGGATTGACCGGCTTGGTCAGCACCTCGTCCATGCCGGCGGCGGCGTAGGCGTCGCGGTCGCCCGGGCTGGCGTTGGCGGTCAGCGCCACGACCGGGGTCTGCGCGGCGTCCGGGTCGGCCATGGCGCGGATGCGGCGCGTCGCCTCCACCCCGTCGATACCGTCCAGACGGATGTCCATCAGGACGAGGTCGAAACGGCGCCCGGCCATGACGTGCAAAGCCTCCTCGCCACTGGCGGCGTGCACGATGCGGTGCCCGCCCGGCGCCAGATAGCCGTCCACGACGATCCGGTTCTCCTCGGCGTCCTCGACCAGCAGGATGTCCAGTGCCGGCGTCGGCGGCGGGGCTTCGCCGGGGCCGGCCGCGGCGGGCGCCAGCGCGGCCCGCTCCGCCGGGAACTCGACCCGGAACAGGGCGCCGCCCAGGCGCCCGGCGGCGACGGAGACCCGGCCGCCCATCCCCTCGACGATCTGCCGGACGATGGCGAGGCCGAGGCCGGCGCCGGGCGGCCCGCCGCGCCCGGCCCGGGCGTAGGCCTGGAAGATCGCCTCGCGCTGGGCCGGCGGCACGCCGGGGCCGGTGTCCTCCACCTCCACCACGACGCGGTCCGTCGGCGCGCGGTTGGCGCCGCCGTCCTCCGCTTCGGCGCGCAGGCGCAGGCACACCTGCCCGGCCGGCGTGAACTTGAGGGCGTTGCCGACGAGGTTGAACAGCACCTGCCGGACCCGCAGCGGGTCGACGCAGTGGCCGGCGTCCGTTCCCGGCCCCGTCTCCAGCGACAGGCGCAGGCCCCGGGCGGCGGCCTCCGGCTCCAGCAGTGCGGCGACGTCGCCGGCCAGCCGGGCGAGGTCGGCGGGCTCCGGCCGCAGGTCCGCCGGGTCGGCCTCCAGCCGCGACAACTCCAGCACGTTGTCGAGCACCTGGACGAGGTGGCGCCCGGCGTCCTCGGCGATGCCCAGCCGGCGGTCCCAGTCGCCGGCCGGGCCGTCGCGGCGCAGCAGGCGGATCATGCCCAGCACGGCGTTCATCGGCGTGCGCGCCTCGTGGCTGAGCCAGGCGAGGAAGACCGCCTTGCGGTCGGCCGCCGCCGCCAGCTCCGCCGACTTGACCTCCAGCGCGCGGGTGCGCGTGGCGACCAGCCGCTCCAGCATGGCGCGCTGGTGCGCCAGCTCGTCCACGGCACCGCCCACCACGTGGAAGGCGACGCCCAGCACGACGACCACCAGCGCGAAGCCGAACACCGCCAGATCGGGGCGGTCGACGGGGAACGGCCCCTCCCGCGCCATCACCGTGACGACCGCCGACAGCGTCAGCACCAGCATCGCCAGCACCGATCCCGGAAGGCCGAAGCGCAGCGCCGCCAGCAGCGCCACCGCCAGCGCCAGGATGGCGACGTGCGGGATGGCGACGGTGGAGGCGAGGATGGGCAGCGGCACCAGCGCCAGCATGACGGCAAGTTCCCGCCACCGTCCGGCGAAGGTGGTGCTGCGGCGCCACGCCACGGTCAGCGGCCCCAGCAGGAACAGGCCCAGCGCGTTGCCGGTGACGACGACGAACAGCGTGGTCAGGATGCCCGCCGCCGTGCCGTCGGCGCTGGCGCGGCCGATGCCCAGCAGCGGGTCCTTGAACACCAGCAGCGTGCAGGTCACCAGCGGCGGCAGCACGCAGACGTTGGCCAGATAGCCGAGCAGCCCGCCGTAGGGCACGCCGGCCCCCGGCTCGCGGATCTCCCAGCGGCGCGCGGCGCGGTCGGCCAGCCACACCTGGAGCACGTCGAGGAGTGCGGTGGACAGCGCCGCCGCCGTTGCGAGCGGCAGCGGGTGGCCGGCCCGCAGGCCGTAGTAGATCAGCGACGTGCCCAGCGATGCCAGCGCCACCGAGACCAGCCCCGCCACGCCCAGCGCGCGCACGCACAGCAGGCCGACGCCGGAGGCGAACCAGACGGCGGTCCAGTTGCTTTCCGGCACGCGGGCCAAGGCCACGCTGAACCTTGCCGCGCCGTAGTACGCCGCGATGAAGAGGAGGCAAAGCAGGATGGTTCGTAGGGCGAATTTTCCGCGGGCCATGGTCACGCGCTGTTGCCGGTCGATCCGCTCTCTTGTCGCCCATTTCCGGTGGATTGTTTACGGGAAATCACGCGCTGGCCGCACTGTTGATGCGGGTGTATGCTCCGTTTCTTGCGAAGGCGGCGTGGAGGCGGTCCGGAACGCGATGGGCGAGGCGACGGTTCTGGTGGTGGAAGACGCGGTGGAGTTGCGGGTTCTGTACGCCCATGGTCTGGCCGAGGCGGGACTGCGCGTGCTCCAGGCCGCCGACGGCGCCGCCATGCAGGAACTGCTGGCCCGCGAACGGCCGGACGTCGTGCTGCTGGACATCAACCTTCCCGACGCCAACGGGCTGGAACTGGCGCGCCGGCTGGGGCTGCGCGACCGCGCCGGCCTGATCTTCGTGACGACGCGCACCGAAACCGCCGACCGGGTCGAGGCGTTGGAGAGCCTGGGCGACGACTACGTCACCAAGCCGGTCGACCTGCGCGAGCTGGTGGCGCGGGTGCGCAACCTGCTGCGCCGCGCCGCGCCGGGCGACGCCCCGCTGCGCTTCGACGGCTGGACGCTGGACCTCGTGCGGCGCGAATTGTTCCGGCCGGACGGCGCGTTCCTTCCGCTGACGACGGGGGAGTTCAACATCCTCGCCGCGCTCGCCGCCTTCCGGCCGCGGCCGGTGTCGCGCGAGTACCTGCTGGACGTCATCAGCAACCGCGACTCCGAACGTGTGAGCGAACACACGGTCGACACGCTGATGACCCGCCTGCGCCGCAAGATGCGCCAGGCCAGCGGGCGCGAGGCCCCCATCGTCACCGTGCGCGGCGTCGGTTACGCGCTGTCGAATGGCACGCTGTAGCAGGGAGGCTGGAGCCGCGAGAGCGAGGGGAAGGCGCCCGAATTCCACCTGGGGACACGCGCCCGCGCCCGGTTCGCTTTTTCCTTCTTGCGGAACATAGGGCGAACATTCATGTTGAAGCCCTCGGCGGCGGAGGGAGGACATCATGATCGTCTGCATCGGCACTGGCCTGACCACGCACCTTCATTCCTGGGCGTGGCTGGACGTCGGCCACCGGCAGCGCCGGCTGATCGGGTGGAGCGTCGAGGACGCGGCGTGGCTGGTCTCCGAACCGGTCGTGACCGCGGCGACCAGCCGGCCGTCGGAACCGCCGGGCTGGGCCGTGACGGCCAACAACCACCAGTACCTGCTCGGCCGGCCCGGCCTGCCGTGCGGCGATGAGCCGCTGGCCGCCATCGATCGCCTCCGCGGGACGGGCGACCTCGACGCGGACGCCGTCATCAGGCTTGTTCCCTGGCGCGCCGCGGCCCAGGCGGCGGCCCAGGCTGCGGAAATGCAATGGCAGGACCGCTGCTCCGCATGACGGACGCGCGATGAAGACGTTGAGCGCCGCCGAATTCGCCCGGAACATCGAGCATTGGCTGGCCGATCTCGAATACGATGGCGAGCCCCTGCTGATCCAGGGCCCTCATGGGCGCCAGATGGTTGCCATCCCGGCGGCATGGTGGTGCCCGGCCGACCCGCCGCCGTCTGCGGATCCGGGAGCCGAGGAATGGACGCCTGATGCGGACGGCGCCTGACGGCGCCCCCCGGCGTCGCGTACCCTTGGAAATCGGCGCGGCATGGCCACATGCAATCGGATGCACAATCACGATCCTCCGCGCCTCGCCGCCGCCGTCACGGGGCCTCGACTCAGTTTCGAGGCGTCACCCATCTTCCAGCAGCTGCCGTTCCGGCGAAACGCGCACGGTCTGGCCCGGCGCGTCGGCGTCGAGGTCGAATTCCAGGGCATCAGCGCCCAATCCGCCGCGCAGGCCCTCGCGGCCGAGTTCGGCGGGACCTGCTGGCAGGAAGATCCGCACGCCTTCCACATCCTGGACACGTCGATCGGGCGCCTGGCGGTCGAGCTGGACATCCGCTACGCGCATCCGCAACGGTCGACGGCAGCGCCGCGCGTGCGCCTGGGGACGACCGGGGCCGCGTGGCTCGGCACCGTGCTCGCCGGCGTCGTTCCGCGCGAGCTGATCACCGCGCCGCTGCCGGTCGACAAGCTGGACCGTGTGGACCGGGCGATCGGCGTGCTGCGTGCCGCCGGCGCCCGCGGGGCGGGGACGACGCTGTTCGGGTCGCTGGGGCTTCACTTCAACATCGATCCGCCCAGCCTCGACGCCGAAACGCTCACCGCCGTGCTGAAGGCGTTCCTGCTCCTGACCCCGTGGCTGCGGCAAGAGGCGACGCGGCCGACCGCAAGCACTGCCTTCCTTCCCGCGTCCTATCCGCGCGCCTACGTCCGCCGCGTCCTGGCACCGGACTACTGGCCGAGCCGGGAAGCCCTGGCCGAGGATTATCTCGACGCCAACCCGACGCGGAACCGCGACCTCGATCTGCTGCCCTTGTTCCTGCACCTCGACCCGGCCCAGGTGCGGGCGAGGCTGCCGTACGAGAAGATCGGGAAGCGGGCCGTCTTCCATTACCGCCTTCCACGCGCCCATGTCGGCAATCCGCTCTGGAGCATCACGTCCGCCTGGAACAGCTGGGTGGCCGTCGAACGGCTGGCCGGAGACCGCCGTCGGCTGGATGAGCTGGGCAGGGAGTTCCGCGACGCCCGCGACGTCCGGGATGCGAACACCGCTACGTGATGCACACATTTTCCGGCCGACGATAACATATTGATGTAACGAAGAAAAGAGCCCCTCTCCCCTGGAGGGAGAGGGGTTGGGGTGAGGGGGATTGCGGCCGGATGGCCGGAGAACGAGATTCTCTATCCCGCCTGCCGGCGGTAATGACCCCTCATCCCAACCCTTCTCCCTCAAGGGGAGAAGGGCTTTTCAGCCTCCACCGAGATGTGTGCATCACGTAGGATGCGAACGCCGGCCGGCGTGGCCGTTTAAGGCGTTCCGGCCGCCGGCATCCCCACGCCAGCGTCTATTCGGCGGCCTGGATGTGCCGGACCAGGGCCGCTTCGAGGAGGCGCGGGGTGACGGGCTTGTGGAGGATGCCGAGGTTGTGGGCGATGGCGTCGTTTTGCGGCTCGGCGCCGATCTCGCCGGTTACGATGATGCCGGGGATCTGCTGCCCGCACATCTCGCGGATGCGCACGACGGCTTCCGTTCCGACCCGCCCACCGCGCAGGCGGTAGTCGACGATCAGGACGTCCGGCCGGCGGTCCGCCTCCTTCAGGCGCGCCAGCGCCCGGTCCGTCGAATCCGCGGCCAGCACGTCGAAGTTCCAGTCGCGCAGGATCGTCTCCAGCCCCATCAGGACGATCGCGTCGTCGTCCACCACCACCGCGAACCGTCGGTCCGGCGGGTCCTCCGGCCGGGTTGGGGCCGCCGTGCGGGATGCCGGCGGCGGCGCCGGTTCGGCGTGCTCCGCCGCAAGGGGAACGGCGACGCTGAACACGGAGCCGCCGCCGGCGCGGGAACGGACGTCCACCGGATGGTCCAGCAGCGCCGACAGGCGGCGCACGATGGCGAGCCCCAGGCCCAGCCCCCGCGCCCGGTCGCGCTCGGGATTGCCGAGCTGGTGGAACTCCTCGAAGATGCGGCCCAGCTGGTCGTCGGGAATGCCGCAGCCGGTGTCGAGGACGTCGATCAGCACGCGGTCAGCCTCGACGGTGCAGCCGACCATCACCTTGCCGCGCTCGGTGTAGCGGATGGCGTTCTCGATCAGGTTGCGCAGCATGCGGCCGAGCAGGACGCGGTCGCTCCGGATCACGGCGCCGCACGGGATGACCTGCCACTCCAGCCCCTTGCCGCGCGCGATCGGGGCGTAGGCGTCGTCCAGCGGCTTCAGCACGGTGGACACGCGAAGCTCCTCGATCTGCGGGGCGACGATGCCGGCGTCGAGCCGGGAGATGTCGAGCAGACCGTCCAGAAGCCCCTTCAGGACGTCGAGGCCGTGCAGCAGGCGGTCCAGCCGGTCCTGCCCGGCGCCATCCGCCAGATGCGGGCGCAGCGCCTCGGCGAACAGCAGGATCGACTGCAGGGGCTGCCGGAGATCGTGGCTGGCGGCCGCCAGGAAGCGGCTCTTCGAGCGGTCGGCCTCCTCCGCCGCCTCACGGGCGTGGTGGATGTCGTGGACGTCCACCGCGCCGCCGAACCAGGCGACGATGTGGCCCCGCTGGCGGATCGGGTTGACGCGGGCGATGTGCCAGCGGTACACGCCGTCGACCCGCCGCAGGCGCATCTCGAACGCGTAGGGCTCGCCGGCCGCAAGGCCACGCGTGCGGGCCTCCCGGATGCGCCCGCGGTCGTCCGGGTGGACTTCGCTCAAACGTTCGGCGTCGGTCATGTCCTGGCCGGTGTAGGCCCGGCAGGCGGCGTTGATGAACTCGACCGTGCCGTCGGGGCGGTTCACCCACATGATCTGCGGTGCGTGCTCGACGAGTTCGCGGAAGCGCTCTTCGCTGGCCCGCAGGGCCTCCTCCGCCTCGCGGCGGCCGGTGACGTCGCGCATGATGCCGGTGAAGAAGCGCCGGTCGCCGACCGTCCACTCGGCGATGGCGAGTTCCAGCGGGAAGGTGGAGCCGTCCTTGCGCCGCCCTTCGACCTCCCGGCCGGTGCCGATGATCCGGCGCACCCCGGTGCGCCGGTAGGCGGCGATGTAGCCGTCGTGCTCCGAGTGGTACGGCTCGGGCATCAGCATGGCGACGTTCCGCCCGACCACCTCGGCCGCGGCGTACCCGAAGATCCGCTCGGCGGCGGGATTGCAGGACTGGACCACGCCGTCCTCGTCGATGACCACCATGGCGTCCACGGCGGTCTCGACGATGGCACGGTGCCGGGCCTCGCTGGCCTGCAGCGCGGCGGCCACCGCCGCCCGGGTGCGGGTCTCCGCCTCGAGTTCCTCGGCCAGGCGGTCGAACGCGTGCGCCAGCTGGCTCAGCTCGGAACCATCGACCCGCAGGCCCGAGCGGGCGGAGAGGTCGCCCGCCCGCCAGCGGCGGGTGGCGGCGACCAGCGCCTCGATCGGGCGGTGGACGTAGCGCCGGGCGAGCAGGAACGCCGCCGCCAAGCTCAGCAGGAGCGCCGCCGCAGTCAGCAGGAGGGAACGCCGCAGCGCCTCGTCGATGGTGGCCAGAGCCGCGTCGCGGTCGATGCCGATGGCGACGAAGATGTGCCGGACGCCGGCGGCGAGCGGCACGTAGGCGAAGACGCGCGGCATCCCATCGATGCCCACCAGCTCGGCGGTGCCGATCCTATCGGCGTCGAGCAGCGGGCGGAAGCGGTCGGGAAGCACGGTGCCGATGGCGCCGGGCACTTCCGGCGCGCGGGCCAGGACGACGCCCCGGCCATCGGCCACGAACAGCGCGGCGTTGGCGGGCAGCGGGTGCTTGGCGAGGTAACCTTCGAGCCAGCCGAGGTCGATCAGCGCCGTCGCCACGCCCGCGATGGCCCCGCCGTTCCTGCGGATCGGCAGGGCGAACGGCATCGCCGGCACGCCGCTCGGCCGCCGCCGGATGAACTCGCCCACGGTGAAGCCGCCGCTTTCCAGCGCGTCGCGCACGTGCGCTCGGTCGGCGATGTTCCGTCCCGACAGGTCCTCGGCCGTGGAGCACAGGATGGTGCCGTCCGCGGCGGCGAGGTTGACGGTGAGGTAGCCCGGCAGCCGCTGGCGCGTCCGTTCCAGCAGGGCCCCGCACGCGACCGGGTCGAGGTCCCGCGCGGCGTCCGTCTCGGCCAGCAGCGACAGCATCTGCCGCACGCCTTCGACGAGGCGCTGCTGCTCGCCGACCAGCAGGCCGAGGAGCTGGAGGGCGGTGTCGTGAATCTCCGCCGTGCGTTCGCGGCGCAGGTCGAGCTGGTTCCACACTTCCACGGCGGAGACCGGCGCCAGCGCCAGCAGAACGAGCAGGATCAGGCGGGCGAGGATGCTCATGGAGGCCGGCCCGCCGACCGTGTAGTCCGGCAAGGGGAATGCTTCGGGGCATGCGGCGGCCCCGGGAGAGGGCGTCTCAAGGCGCCCCGCCCGGCCAACGGCGGGCGAGGGAAAAAAGCAGTCGCGAAATGCTCCGTGGCTGCCGTGAAGTGCGCATTCACCCGAATTGAAACAGACATGCCGATGGGAAGAACAGGCCGCCGCGCGTGGCTGTTCCAGCCATTGCCCGATTGGCATGCGCAACGCGACTTAGCCTATCGCGCCAGCATGCCGCCCATCATCACCGCCGTCACGTGGCCGATGTAGCGCTCGGCCAGTTCGGGCGTCACCTGTTCGATGCCGTAGGCGTAGCGCAGGGCGTAGTGCGCGTCGAACAGGTGGTCGCACACGCCGACCAGACTGAAATAGAACAGCATCGGGTCGACCGGCCGGAACTCCCCGGCGCGGGCGCCCTCGTCCAGCAGGGTGCGGTAGAACTCCGTCAGCGGCTTCACGAAGAAGCGCGCGATCTCGCGCGCACCGTCGTCGTCCGGGCCGCCCAGGATGGCGCGGAACAGGCGGTTGATGTAGGGGTAGCGCAGGTAGGTCCGGATGAAGCCGGCGATGTGCAGGCGCAGCTTCTCCGTCGGCGTCTTGGTCGAGCGCAGCAGGCGGTCCAGGTCGCGGAACGACGCGGCGGTGTCGCGTTCCAGCAGCGCCGTCAGCAGCCCCTGCTTGTTGCCGAAATAGTACTTCACCAGGGCGGCGTTGACGCCCGCCTCCTCGGCGATCTCCTGCAAGGAGACGTCGGCCGAGTTGCGTCTGGCCATCACGGCGCCGGTAGCGTCCAGCAGCCGGTCGCGCGTGGCGGAGCCCTCCGCCGCCGTCCTCCTTGCCTGCGCCGCCCTCATGCCATGCCGCTCCGTGGGTGTGTCCAGTCTATTTAATCGATTAATTGAACGCCTGCAACGCACGGAAGCCGGCCTTTCCGCATATGCCAACCAAACGGTTGTTTGCCTCTTGCGCCGCTCTTAATTAGCTGATTAAATGAACGTCAACGAACGATGGCCAGCGAACGAGATGGCCAACGAACGATGGGAGGGACGGATGGGCGAGGCGTACATCGTTGCCGCGGCGCGGACGGCGGGCGGGCGCAGGGGCGGGCGGCTCCAGGGCTGGCACCCGGCCGACCTGGGCGGCCTCGTCGTCGACGCGCTGGTGGCGCGGTCCGGCGTCGACCCGGCCGACGTGGAGGACGTCATCCTCGGCTGCGTCAGCCAGATCGGCGAGCAGGGGGTGAACGTCGCGCGCAACGTCGTGCTGTCCTCCGGCCTGCCGGAAAGCGTGCCCGGCGTCACGCTCGACCGGCAGTGCGGCTCGTCCCAGCAGGCGCTGCACTTCGCGGCGCAGGCGGTGATGTCCGGCGCCATGGACGTGGTCATCGCCGCCGGCGTGGAGAGCATGAGCCGCGTGCCCATGGGCCTGCCCATCACGCTGCCGGCCAAGAACGGCTTCGGCCAGTACAAGAGCCCGCGCATGGAACGGCGCTACCCCGGCGTGGTGTTCAGCCAGTTCGACGGCGCGCAGATGATCGCCGAGAAGTACGGCTTCGACCGCGTCGCACTGGACGCCTACGCCCTCGACAGCCACCGCAAAGCCACCGCGGCGACGCGCGAGGGGCTGTTCGAGGCGGAGATCCTGCCGGTGGAGGTCACGCTGCCGGACGGCGGCGGGACAGATGTGCCCCGGGTGGATGTGCATCGTGTGGATGAGGGCATCCGCTTCGACGCCACGGCCGAGGGCATCGCGCAGGTGAAGCCGCTGGCCGACGGCGGGCGCATCACCGCCGCCAACGCCAGCCAGATGTGCGACGGCGCGTCGGGCGTGATGGTGGTGAACGAGCGCGGGCTGAAGCGCCTGGGCGTCGCGCCGCTGGCCCGCGTCCACCAGATGACGGTGATCGGCGAGGATCCGGTGATCATGCTGGAGGCCCCCATCACCGCGACCCGCCGCGCGCTGGAGCGCGCCGGCCTGTCCATCGCCGACATCGACCTGTTCGAGGTGAACGAGGCCTTCGCCTCCATCCCCCTGGCGTGGCTGCAGGCGACCGGCGCCGACCCGGCGCGGCTGAACGTGCACGGCGGCGCCATCGCGCTGGGCCATCCGCTGGGCGCCACGGGGACCAAGCTGATGGCCACGCTGGTCCACGCGCTGAAGCGGCGCGGCCTGCGCTATGGCCTGCAGACCATGTGCGAGGGCGGCGGGCTGGCCAACGTCACCATCGTCGAGCGGTTGTGAGGGGCCGGCCCATGAAGACCCGCGTCACGGAGCTGCTGGGCATCCGCTACCCGATCATCCAGGGCGGCATGCAGTGGGTCGGCACCGCCGAGATGGCGGCGGCCGTGTCGAACGCCGGCGGCCTGGGCACGCTGACGGCGCTGACCCAGCCGACGCCGGACGCGCTGGCGGCGGAGATCGCGCGGTGCCGGTCGATGACCGACCAGCCCTTCGCCGTGAACCTGACCATCCTGCCGTCCATCAACCCGCCGCCGTACGACGCATACCTCGACGCGGCCATCGACGGCGGGGTGCGCATCCTGGAGACGGCGGGCAACAACCCGCAGCGCTTCATCGAGAAGGCGAAGGCGCACGGCGTCGCCGTGATCCACAAGTGCACCGCCGTGCGCCACGCGCTGTCGGCCGAGCGGCACGGGGTGGACGCCATCTCCATCGACGGGTTCGAGTGCGCCGGTCATCCGGGGGAGGACGACGTTCCCGGTCTCGTCCTCATCCCGCTGGCGGCGCGGCGGCTGACGGTTCCGGTGATCGCGTCGGGCGGCATTTCCGACGGGTGGGGCATGGCGGCGGCGCTGGCGCTGGGGGCGGAGGGCGTCAACATGGGCACACGCTTCTGCGCCACGCGGGAGGCGCCCATCCACGACGCCATCAAGCGCGCCCTGCTGGACGCCGGGGAGCGCGACACCACGCTGATCTTCCGCACGCTGCGCAACACCGCGCGCGTCCTCACCAACGCCGTGTCGCGCGAGGTGGCCGCCATCGAGCGGCGGGACGGCGGCTGCACCTTCGACGACATCCGCCATTTGGTGGCCGGAAGCCGAGGCCGCGCCGCCCTGGAAGCGGGCGACCCGGACGGCGGCATCGTCACCGCCGGGATGGGCGTCGGCCTGATCGACGACATCCCGACCTGCCGGGACCTCATCGACCGCATGGTCGCGGAATGCCGCGAGCGCCTGGGCGCCGCCGCCGCGCTGTGCGCCTGACTTCGGGAAGGGAACACGTGATGCATTCGGGACAGTCGGTCCAGGTCCTGCGGCTGGACGGCGGGATCGCGGAGATCCGCTTCGGCCGCGCCGGCCGTGCCGTCAACGCGCTGGACGCGCTCACCTTCGCGGAGTTGAAGGCGGCGTTGGCCGACGTGCGCGCGGCCGTGGCCGACGGGCTCGTGACGGGCGTGCTGCTGACCAGCGGCAAGGGCGCCTTCATCGTCGGCGCCGACATCACCGAGTTCACCGCCCTGTTCGCCCGCCCGGCGGCCGAGGTGGCGGCGCTGGCGCTCGCCAACGGCGCCATCCTGGGGGCGCTGGAGGAACTGCCGGTGCCCAGCGTCGCCGCCGTCAACGGTCTGGCGCTGGGCGGCGGGCTGGAACTGGCGCTGGCCGCCGACCAGCGGGTGCTGGCGGCGACGGCGCAGGTCGGCCTGCCGGAGGTGAGGCTGGGCATCATCCCCGGCCTGGGCGGCACGGTGCGCCTGCCGCGCCTCGCCGGGCTGGCCGAGGCCGCAACCTGGATCACCGACGGCCGGCCGCGCGACGCCGGGGCGGCGCTGGCGGCCGGCGTCGCCACGCTGGTGGCCGAGCCGGAGCGGCTGCGCGACACCGCACTCGGCACCCTGCGGGCGCTGATCGCCGAGCCGGACGCGTGGCGTGCCGCGCGGGCGGCGCGCTCCGGCCCCGTGGTTGCCGCCGCCGTCGCCACGGCGGACCTTGCCCCGGTGCGGGCGGTGGTGCTGCGCGCCCACGCGCACGTGCCGGCCGGCCGCCGCGTGGTCGACCTGCTGGAACGCACCGCCGGGATGGACAAGATCGCGGCGCTGGCGGCCGAGGCCGATCTGCTGGGCGAGGTCGTGCACACCCAGGCGGCGGACGCGCTGGTGCGCGTCTTCCTGAACGACCAGGCGGTCAAGCGCAAGGGGCGCGGCTACCGCGACGCCGGGCGGCCGGTGCGCCGCGCCGCCGTTCTGGGCGCCGGCATCATGGGCGGCGGCATCGCCTACACCAGTGCGGCGCGCGGCGTGCCGGTGATCCTGAAGGACATCGTGCAGCGCGCCCTCGACCTCGGCATGGCCGAGGCCGGCAAGCTGGCCGCCAAGCAGGTGGCGGCCGGCCGCATGACGGCGCAGAAGGCCGACGCGGTCGTGTCGTCGATCCGTCCGCAGCTGGACTACGCCGGCTTCGCCGAAACGGACGTGGCGGTGGAGGCGGTGGTCGAGGACATCCGCATCAAGAAGGCCGTGCTGGCGGAGGTGGAGGCGGCGGCGCGGGCGGACACGATCATCGCCTCCAACACCTCGTCCCTGCCCATCGGCGATCTGGCGGCGGCGCTGCGCCGGCCGGAGAACTTCGTGGGCATGCACTTCTTCAACCCCGTCCCGGTGATGCCGCTGGTCGAGGTGATCCGAGGGCCGAAGACCAGCGACGAGGCCGCCGCGACGGTGGCGTCCTATGCGCTGGCCATGGGCAAGGTGCCGGTGGTGGTGAAGGACTGCCCCGGCTTCCTGGTGAACCGCATCTTCACGCCCTACGTCCTGGGCTTCCTGCGGCTGATCGCCGACGGTGCCGACTTCCGCGCCGTCGACCGCGCGGCCGAGGCGTTCGGCTGGCCCATGGGGCCGGCGTACCTGCAGGACGTCATCGGCATGGACACCAGCAACCATGTGCTGGAGATCATCACCGCCGGCTATCCCGAGCGCATGGCCGGCCCCGCCCGGCACGCCGTGTCGCTGATGGTGGAGAACGGGCGCCTGGGCCAGAAGTCCGGCCGGGGCTTCTACCGCTACGAGCCGGACGACAAGGGCCGGCCGAGGAAGCTGCCGGACGACGGCGCGCACGTCCTGCTGGCCGCGATCCAGCCCGGCGGCACGCGGGATTTCACCGACGCGGAGATCGTCGATCGGCTGATGCTGCCGATGATCGTCGAGGCCGCCTGCTGCCTGGAGGACGGGATCGCCGGATCGGCCGCGGAGATCGACATGGCGCTGGTCCTGGGCCTGGGCTTCCCGCGCCACGTCGCCGGCCCGCTCGCCTACGCCGACTGGCTGGGGATGGAGGCGGTGGTGGCGGCGTGTGGCCGGCACGCGGCTCTCGGCGCCCTCTACCGCCCGACCGCCGCCATGCGCGCCATGGCCGCCGAGGGCGGCCGCTTTTATGCCGAGTGAGGCCCCCATGAGTGAACCCGTGATCCTTGAGGTGCAGGACGGCGTCGCCGTCGTCACCATGAACCGGGCGGAGCGGCGCAACGCCCTGTCCGCCGACCTCTACGAAGGGCTGGTGCGCACGCTGGAGGGGCTGCTGGACGACCGTTCCGTGCGCTCCGTGGTCCTGACCGGCGGCCCGCACTTCTGCGCCGGCGGCGACCTCGCGGATCTGGAGACGGACGGGCCGGAATCCTCGCCGCTCGGCCTGCGGCGGCGCATGGCGCTGGGCCAGCGCATCGTGCGCGCCATCGTGCAGGGCCGCCTGCCGGTGGTGGCGGCGGTGGAGGGGGGCGCGTTCGGCGCCGGCTTCTCCATCGCGGCGGCCTGCGACTTCGTGGTGGCCGACGCGAAGACCACCTTCTGCGCCGCCTTCGGGCGCGTCGGGCTGATGCCGGACTACGGGCTCGCCTGGACGCTGCCGCAACGCATCGGCCTCGGCCCCGCGCGCGAGGTGATGATGCTGTGCGAGGCCATCCCCGGCCCCCAGGCGCACGCCATCGGCATCGCCGATCTGCTGGCCGGCGAGGGGCAGGTGATGGCGGTGGCGATGGAGCGCGCGCGCCGCCTCGCCCAGGCGTCCGAGGGGGCCATCTCGGCGACCAAGGCGCTGCTCGGCCGCGGGCCGGTCAGCCTGGACGTGGCGCTGTCGTGGGAGGCCGACACCCAGTCGCTGCTGATCGGCAGCCAGGACTTCATCGAGGGGGTCGCGGCCTTCCGCGACCGCCGCGCCCCGCGCTTCCGGGGCCACTGATTTATTCGGGAGAAAACGCCATGCCATCCGCCGCACCGCCGGAAGAGATCGAGATCATCCGCCACTCCGTCCGGCAGTTCATCGCCCAGGAGGTGGTCCCCAACCGCGAGCGCTGGCGCAAGGCCGGCATCGTCGACCGCGAGCTGTGGCTGAAGGCCGGCGAAATGGGCCTGATCGGCCCCGGCGTGCCGGAGGAATACGGCGGCGGCGGCGGCGACTTCCGCCACGAGGCGGTGGTGTACGAGGAACTGGGCCGCGCCAACTTCATCGACTTCGGCATCACCGTGCACAGCGGCGTCGTGCTGCCCTACTTCCTGCACCTGGGCACACAGGCCCAGAAGGAGGCGTGGCTGCCGAAGCTGGTGAGCGGCGAGGCGGTGTCGGCGGTGGCGATGACCGAGCCGGACGCCGGATCCGACCTGCAGGCCATGCGCACCACGGCGCGGCGCGACGGCGGCGATTATGTCATCACCGGGCAGAAGACCTTCATCAGCAACGGCCTGCTGGCCGACGTGGTGGTGGTGGCCGCCAAGACCGACACGGCGGCCGGCAGCCGCGGCATCACGCTGTTCATCGTCGAGGCCGACCGCGAGGGTTTCCGCCGCGGCCGCAAGCTGGAGAAGATGGGCCTGCACGCGCAGGATACCTCGGAGCTGTTCTTCGACGAGGTGCGCGTGCCCGCCGCCAACATTCTGGGCGGGGTCGAGGGGCAGGGCTTCAAGCAGCTCATGTCCATGCTGCCGCAGGAACGGCTGGTCATCGCGCTGCAGGGCCTGGGCGCCATGGAGGCGGCGATCGCGGAGACCGTGCGCTACGCCAAGGAGCGGCGCGTCTTCGGCAAGCAGCTGATGGAGATGCAGAACACCCGCTTCCGCCTGGCCGAGGCGGCGACCGAGGCGCGCATCGCCCGTGTCTTCGTCGAGGACTGCATCGCCAAGCTGGCCGACGGCACGCTCGACGTGCCGACGGCGGCGATGGCGAAGTGGTGGGTGACCGACCGCCAGTGCGCGGTGATCGACGAGTGCCTGCAGCTCTTCGGCGGCTACGGCTACATGACCGAGTATCCGATCTGCCAGATGTTCCTCGATGCGCGGGGGCAGAAGATCTACGCCGGCACCAATGAAATCATGAAAGAAATCATCGCGCGGTCGCTGTAGGGCGACGGTCGTCGTTCCAAAAACAAAGGGGGGAGGGAACCGCCATGCACCTGACGCAACCCGTGCACAAGGGCCGGTACGAGCGGCCCGGCGCCCTGGCGCTGGTCTTCCGCGACCGGCGGCGCACCTTCGCGGAACTGGCCGACCGCGTGGCGCGGCTGGCGGGGGCGCTGCGCGGGCTGGGCGTGGCGCCGGGGGACCGCGTCGGCATCCTCGCCCAGAACTCCGACCGCTACGTCGAGGCGCTGTTCGCGGTGTGGTGGGCCGGCGGCGCCGTCAACCCGGTCAACACGCGCTGGAGCGCCGACGAGGTCGCCTATTCCCTGGACGACTGCGACACCCGCGTCCTCTTGGTGGACGACGCCTTTGCCCCGGTGGCCGGCGCGCTGAAGGAACGCTCCAGGGCGTTGCGCACGCTGGTCCACATGGGCGACGGCCCGACGCCCGACGGCATGCCCGGCTTCGAGGCGCTGATCGAAGCGGCGGAGCCGGTGCCGGACGCCATGCGCGGCGGCGACGACCTCGCCGCCATCCTCTACACCGGCGGCACGACCGGGCTGCCCAAGGGCGTGATGCTGACGCACGGCAACCTCTACGCCAACGCGCTGTCCACCATCGCCGCGACGCCGCGGCCGGAGCGGTCGGTGGGCCTGCAGGTCGCCCCGCTGTTCCACGTCGGCGGCATCGGGCCGGTGATGCAGTACGCGCTGCGGCTGGCGACGCAGGTGATCCTGCCGGGCTTCACGCCGCCGGCGGTGCTGCAGGCCGTCGCGGCGGAGGGGGTGACCGAGGTGTTCCTGGTGCCCACCATGCTGAAGCAGGTGATCGAGCACCCGGAGTTCGCAAATCACGACACGTCCAGCCTGCGCCTCGTCCTCTATGGCGCGGCCCCCATCGACGGCACGCTGCTGGACCGCGCCATCGCGGCGTTTCCCGGCGCCGGCTTCGCCCAGGTCTACGGCATGACGGAACTGGCGCCCGTCGTCACCGTGCTGGGCGAATGGTGGCACACGGCGGACGGGCGCGCGGCCGGCAAGCTGGCCTCGGCCGGGCGGCCGGTGTCGCTGGCCGACGTGCGGGTGGTGGATATCGACGGGCAGGAACTGCCGCCCGGCCGCGCCGGGGAGATCGTCGCGCGCGGCGCCAACGTCATGGCCGGCTACTGGAACAAGCCGGAGGAGACGGCGGCGGCGTTGCGCGGCGGCTGGATGCACACGGGCGACGTCGGCTTCATGGACGGGGACGGGTTCCTCTTCGTCGTCGACCGCATCAAGGACATGATCGTGTCGGGAGGCGAGAACGTCTATTCGGCCGAGGTGGAGAACGTCATCCTCGAGGTGCCGGCCGTGTCGTCCTGCGCCGTCATCGGCGTGCCGGACGAGACGTGGGGGGAGCGCGTGCACGCCGTCATCGTCGCGCGCGACGGCATGGCGGTGGACGCCGAGGCGGTCATCGCCCACTGCAAGGCCCGCATCGCCGGCTACAAGTGCCCGCGCAGCGTGGAATTCCGCACCGAAATGCCGCTGTCGCCGGCCGGCAAGCTCCTGAAGTTCAAGCTGCGGGAGCCCTACTGGGAAGGGCGCAGCCGGCGCGTTTCGTAACGCCGGCCACCCGCCGGACCACGTCACCAACACAACACGAGGGGGGAAAGACCATGAAGCGCACCTTCGCGGCGACGACGCTCGCCCTGGCCATGCTGGCCGCCAACGCATCCGCGGCCTCGGCCGAGCCGGTCCGCATCGGCGTGCTGACCGACATGTCCGGTCCGCTGTCGGCGACGCTCGGCCAGGGGTCGGTCGAGGGCGCCCGGCTGGCGGTGGAGGAGTTCGGCGGCAAGGTCCTGGGCCAGCCGGTCGAGGTGCTGTTCGCCGACCACCAGAACAAGCCGGACGTCGGCACCGCCATCGCCCGCAAGTGGCTGGAGCAGGACGGGGTGAGCCTGATCCTCGACCTCGGCCACTCGGCCATCGCGCTGGCCGTGCAGCACATGGTGACCGAGCGGAACAAGGTCATCATCACCACCGGTGCGGCGTCTTCGGCGCTGACCGGCAAGGCGTGCTCGCCCAACGGCTTCCACTGGGGCTACGACACCTACCAGGCGGCGGTGGCGTCGGCGAAGGAGCTGGTCAGGCGCGGCGGCGACACTTGGTACTTCGTCACCGCGGACTACGCCTACGGCCACAGCCTGGAGGCCGACACCACCAAGGCGGTCACGGCGGCCGGCGGCAAGGTCCTGGGCTCGGTCCGGCACCCGATCAACAACATGGACTTCTCCTCGCACCTGCTGCAGGCGCAGTCGTCGGGCGCCAAGGTGATCGGCATCGCCAGCGCCGTGTCCGACCTGCAGAACGCGCTGAAGCAGGGGCACGAGTTCAACGTCTTCTCCGACAAGCAGCGCCCGGCACCCATGGGCATCCTGCTGGTCGACGTGAAGTCCATCGGCCTGCCGGCCCTGCAGGGCGCCACCTTCAGCACCGTCTTCTACTGGGACGCCGACGAGCGCACGCGCGAGCTGGCCAAGCGCTTCCAGCAGAAGACGCAGCGCCCGCCGACCGAGCCGCACGCCATGAACTACAGCGCCGTGCTGCACTACCTGAAGGCCATCGAGGCGGCCGGGACCACCGACACCAAGGCCGTGCTGGCCAGGATGCGCGAGACGAAGATCAACGACGCCACCACCAACAACGCCTGGATCCGGGCCGACGGCCGCGTGATGCGCGACATCCATCTGGCCTCCGCCAAGCGCCCGGCGGACGCGAAGGGCGACTGGGACCTGTTCGCCATCCAGGGCACCATCCGCGCGGAGGACGCCTTCCGCCCGGCCGGCGAAAGCGAGTGCCCGCTGCTGAAGTGACGTCGCGGCGGCGCGGTGAACAAACAGTTGTTTGGCAACTTTGTTGGTGCTACGGTCTATTCCGGATGTGGGCGCCCGGACGTGGGCGCAAGAACCCACCGGCGGGAGGAGATGTCATGACGTTCTTGGGTGGTTTGAAGGCGGCGCTGCTGGGATCGGCGCTGATGCTGGCGGCGGGCACGGCGCAGGCGGAGTTCACCAACAACGCGATCCGCATCAGCGTGCTGACGGACCTCAGCTCCAGCTATTCCGAAACCTCGGGCCAGGGCTCGGTGGTGGCGGCCAAGCTGGCGGTGCAGGATTTCGGCGGGAAGGTCAACGGCGTGCCCGTGGAGATCATCCCGGTCGACCACCAGAACAAGGCCGACGTCGGCGCGCTGGCGGCCCGCCAGCTGATCGACGTGAACGGCGCCGACGCCTTCGTCGACATCTCCAACTCCGCCGTCAGCCTTGCGGTGCAGGAGCTTGCCAGGAACGCCGACAAGGTCGTGCTGCACGTCGGCTCGGCCACGGCGGACCTGTACGGCAAGGCCTGCTCGCCCACCGGCGCGCTGTGGCTCTACGACACCTACGCGCTGGCCCAGGGCCTCGCCCGCTCGATCATCGCCGAGGGCGGCGACACCTGGTACTTCGTCACCGCCGACTACGCCTTCGGCAAGGCGATGGAGGATGCGGTGCGCAAGATCCTGGAGGCGCAGGGCGGCCGCACGCTCGGCTCCTCGCGCCACCCGGTGAACAACACCGACTATTCCTCCTTCATGCTGCAAGCACAGCAGTCGGGCGCCAAGATCGTCGGGCTGGCGAACGCGTCCGGCGACACCGTGAACGCGATCAAGCAGGCCGGCGAGTTCGGCATCACCGAGGGCGGGCAGAAGCTGGCGGCGCTGATCTTCTACATCCAGTCGGCCAAGTCGGTGGGGCCGGAGCTGGCGCAGGGCCTGCGCTTCATGACCGGCTACTACTGGGACCGCGACGACGCCAGCCGCGCCTTCGCCAAACGCTTCGCCGCCGAGATGAAGGGCGGCATGCCGTCCCAGGCGCACGCCGGCATCTACAGCGCCGTGCTGCACTACCTGAAGGCGGCCGCTGCCACGGGTTCGGACGCCGGCACGACGGTGATGGCGAAGATGAAGGAACTGCCGGTCGAGGATTTCTTCGCCGGGCGCGCCACGCTGCGCGAGGACGGCCGGCTGATGAAGGACATGTACCTGGTGGAGGTGAAGAAGCCGTCGGAGGTGACGCAGCCCTGGGACCTGCTGAAGGTCCTGCGCCGCATGCCGGCCGACGAGATCATCCGCCCGCTGAAGGACGGCGGCTGCCCCTTCGTGAAGTCGTAAAGCCCTTTCGGCGCGGCGTCGTCCGGCCCGGCCGGAACGGCGCCGCGCCCACAGGAGACCAGCCATGGAGCAGCGGGCGTACCCGGCGCCGCCCTGGACCTACGTCGGCGCGCGGGTCCTCAACGTCGTATGCCGGGCGGCGGAGCCGCGGGCGGTGCACCGCTGGATCCCGGCGCCGCTGCGCCCGGCGCGGGACGACGGCCTGTTCACCCTCTGGTTCGCCAGCGTGCCGTCGATCCCCGAGGTGGGGCCGCACTACACCTCGGCCGAGGGCGGGATCTGCATCCCCGCGCAGACCGCCGACGGGGCGGCGCGGGGCGGCAGCTTCGCCCTGATCGTCGTCGACAACGACGTGGCCCTGTGCGGCGGCCGGGAGATCTGGGGCTTCCCGAAGCGGATGGGGGCGGTCCGCTTCGACGCGGACGGCTCCCGCTCCGTTTCCGCCGCCATCCACCAGACCGCGTACCGCGACGGCCGCGGCGCCCCCATCCTGTCGGTCGAGGCCACCCTGGACGGCAGCGGGGAGGAGGCGCTGGCCCTCCTGCCGGCGTTCGAGCCGCGCCTGCTGAAACGCACCATCCCCAGCCCCTTCGGCCCCGAACGCGAGGCCGACGGCATCGTCCGCGTCGGCGTGCGGTCGGTCGTGGTGCACGAGCTGCGCACGGGGCGGGCCGAGGTGCGCCTTGGCCCCGGCCTGGACGGCCTGGACGAATGGGGGCCGGTCACGGTGCTGGGCGCCGTCCACCGGCATTGCGACTTCGTGCTTCCCTACGGAGAGCCGGTGTCGGGCTGATGAACGTTGGGTTTTCGCTGGCGCTCAACCCAACCTACGGGCGCGTTCCATGTAGGTTGGGTTGAGCGCAGCGAAAACCCAACGTTCCGCGAAGGCACGCCCCCTTCACCCCCGGCGCAGCATGCGCACCAGCTGGCGGCCGATCTCGGCGGGCGGCAGGCGGGAGCCGGGGCGGTACCAGGTCTGCGTCCAGTTGAGCGCGCCCAGGACGTGCAGGCGGAAGACGTGCGGGTCCACGCCGCCGGGCAGCGGCAACGCGGCGACGAGGCCGGCGATGAGCTGTTCGTAGGCGTCGCGCTGGCGGACCAGCGTGTCGCGGTACTCGCCGATGCTGGCCGGGAACTTCGGCACCACCATGATCATCAGGTCGCTGCTCTCCAGCAGCGCCGTGCAGTGGGCGGCGGCCGCCGCCTCCAGCCGGTCCCACGGGTCGTCGATGCCCTGCACGGCGCCGCCGACGGTTTCCATCAGCACCCGCATGCCGGCCTCGTGCACCGCCACGAACAGCTCCTCCTTGGAGGTGAAGTGGTGGTACAGCGAGCCGGCCAGGATGCCCGTGGCCGCCGCGATGTCGCGCATGGAGGTCCCCTCGAAGCCCTTCTGCGCGAACAGGCGCGCGGCCTCCAGGATGATCTGCTGGCGGCGGTCGAAGGGAACGGCGTCCTCCTGGGGTGCAGCCTCCCGCCGCCGCGCCCGGTTGCCCGCCATAATCTTCGCCTTGGCCATGGTGTCGTCCCGCGTTAACAGCCGCCCGTCCGGGCCTGCATAATACATTGAACGGAAAAGCGCACGCACGGGCGCCGCGCAGGACACCCGGCTTGACTCGCGGAACTGTAGAGTCATACGATTCAACAAACAAGTGTTCGTTTGGAGGGAGCGATGGGACGGGTCGAGAACAAGGTGGCGGTCGTCACCGGCGGGGCCGGCGGCATCGGCGCCGCCGCCGCGCGGCTGCTGGCGGCCAACGGGGCGACGGTGGTGGTCACCGACCTGGCCGAGGCGCCGGCCCCGGACTGGGAGGAGACGGGCGCCGCCCTGTACCTGCGCCAGGAGGAGACGGGCGCCGCCCTGTACCTGCGCCAGGACGTGACGCGGGAGGAGGAGTGGACGCGCGTCCTCGACGCTGTGATCGACCGTTTCGGTCGTTTCGACATCCTCGTCAACAACGCCGGGGTGGGGTTCCGCCGCAGCGTCGAGGACACGACGCTGGAGGAATGGCGGCGCGTGATGACGGTCAACCTGGACGGCGTCTTCCTCGGCACCCGGCACGGCATCGCCGCCATGCGCCGCGCCGGCAACGGCGGCTCCATCGTCAACGTCGCGTCCATCGAGGGGCTGATCGGCGACCCGGAGCTGGCCGCCTACAACGCCAGCAAGGGCGGCGTGCGGCTGCTGACCAAGTCGGCGGCGCTGCACTGCGCCCGCGCCCGGACGGGGATCCGCGTCAACTCCGTCCACCCCGGCTACATCTGGACGCCGATGGTCGCCAGGTCGGTGGCCGCCGCCCCGGACCCGGAGAAGGCGCGGCGCCACCTGGCATCGCTGCACCCGGTCGGGCACCTGGGCACGCCGGACGACATCGCCTACGGCATCCTGTATCTGGCGTCGGACGAGTCGCGCTTCGTCACCGGCTCGGAGCTGGTGATCGACGGCGGCTATACGGCGCAGTGAGGCGGGAATGAACATCGCCCATCTCCTGACGCGCGCGGCGCGGGCCGCGGCGGACCACGTGGCGGTCGCCCGCGGCGACCGGCCGGTGTGGACCTACGGCGCGCTGGCGGCGCGCGTGGCGGCGCTGGCCGGTGGGCTGCGGCGGCGCCACGGGCTGGCGCCCGGCGACCGCGTCGCCCTGCTGATGACCAACGCGCCCGACTACGTGGTGGCGGTCTTCGCCTGCTGGCACGCCGGCCTGACCGCCGTTCCCATCAATTCCAAGCTGCACGCACGCGAGATCGCCTACATCCTCGACCACGGCGGTGCGCGCCTCCTCATCGCCACGCCCGACCGCGCGGCGGCCGCCGCCGCGGCGGTGGAGGCGAGCGAGGGCAAGCCGGCGGTGGTCGAGACCGGCACGGCCGACCACGCGCGGCTGCTGGCCGGCGAGGCGCTGGCCCCGCACGCGGCGGCGCCGGACGACACGGCGTGGCTGTTCTACACCAGCGGCACGACGGGGCGGCCGAAGGGGGCGATGCTGACGCACCGCAACCTGCTGGCGATGACCGCCAACTACTTCGTCGACGTCGACCGGGTGGAGCCCGGCGACGCGATCCTGCACGCCGCCCCGATGACGCACGGCTCCGGCTGCTATATGCTGGCGCACGTGGCCGGCATGGCGGCGAACGTGATCCCGGAGAGCGGCGGCTTCGACCCGGCGGAGATGTTCGCGCTGATCCGGGCGTGGCCCGGCGCCTCCTTCTTCGCGGCACCCACGCTGGTGCACCGGCTGACCCTGGCGCCGGAGGCGGGCGACGCCGACACCCGCAACCTGAAGACCCTGGTCTACGGCGGCGGCCCCATGTACCGGGAGGACTGCAAGCGGGCCCTCGCCCTCTTCGGCCCGAAGCTGGCGCAGATCTATGGCCAGGGCGAGAGCCCGATGACCATCACCGTGCTGCCCAAGCGCCTGCACGCCGACATCGGCCACCCCCGGTACGAGGAGCGGCTGGCCTCCGTCGGCTACGCCCAGGGCGTGGTGGAGGTGATGGTGGCCGGTGATGGCGACCGGCCGCTGCCGCCCGGCGGGATCGGCGAGGTGCTGGTGCGCGGCGACACCGTCATGGCCGGCTACTGGCGCGACCCGGAGGCGACGGCGCAGACGCTGCGCGGCGGCTGGCTGCACACCGGCGACCTGGGGGCCATGGACGAGGACGGCTTCCTCACGCTCAAGGACCGCTCGAAGGACCTGATCATCAGCGGCGGCGTCAACATCTACCCGCGCGAGATCGAGGAGGTGCTGCTGACGCATGAGGCGGTGGCCGAGGTCGCCGTCGTCGGCCGCCCCCACCCCGACTGGGGCGAGGAGGTGGTGGCCGTCGTCGTGCCGCTGCCCGGCCGCACGGTCGACCCGGCGAGCCTCGACGCGCTGTGCGGCGCGCACATCGCCCGCTTCAAGCGCCCGAAGCACTACCGCATCGTCGAGGCCCTGCCGAAGAACCACTACGGCAAGGTGCTGAAGACGCAGCTCCGCGCCGATCTTGTATGATCCGGCGGGGAACGGTCAGGGCATCTTCAGCAGCGGGCCGAAGGCGACCTCCATGCTGGTCTCGTGGATGCCGGCCTTCGCCGGATCGCCGGGTGTGACGTTGACGGCGCGGATCAGGCGGCGGCGGATGCGGCCGCCCGCCACGTCCATATCCACGTCAACATCCAGGATGTTGACGCAGCCGTAGTCCTGCTCGAACGCCGCTAGCGCGCACAGGCCCGCACCACAGGCCCAGGACAGCACCACCCGGTTCACCCCGTCGTGCGCGACCAGCGCCAGATGAGTCCAGCCGGGCTCCAGCGCCAGCCGCTCGATGCCGGCGACCACGCGGTCGCGCACGGCGGCGAAGGCGTCGCCGCCGGCGAAGCACGCACCCTCGGCGTCCGCCCCCTCGAAGCCGTAGATATACTCGGCCTCGCGCCGTTCCTTCGGCACGCCGGCCATCCGGCCGGTGCGGATCTCCAGGAAGGCGGGGTCCTCCTCCACCGCCAGCCCGCGCCCTTCCACCACCAGCTCCGCCGTCTGCCGCGTGCGCGGCAGGCCGGAGCAGACCACGCGGTCGAGCGGCACGCCGGCCAGCAGGGCGCCGGCCGCGCGCGCCTCCGCCCGGCCACGCTCGGTCAGTTCGGCCAGCTTGGGATTCAGCGGGCGGCCGGCGGCGTCGTAGTAGGCGACGTGGCCGTGGCGCAGCAGGTAGATGCGCCGCCGCGCCACGGTGCCGGGCAATGGGGTGAAGGGCAGGGGCGTGAAGGGCAGGGGCGTGAACAGGCTCATCGTCCGGCCGCCAGCAGCTTGGGGTTGGACACCGCCAGCCGGGCGCGCGTCACCTCCGCCAGCACGGCGCGGAGACCGGCCTGCCGGTCCGGGGCGTCGAACGACCCGGCGTCGATGGCGGCGCACAGGCGGGGCAGCAGGGCGGGCAGGTCGCCCGCCTCGCCCAGCAGGGCGCCGACGGCGGCGGCCAGCGCCGGTTCGGCCCCAGCGCCGGCCGCCAATTCGCGCTCCGCCATGCCCAGCGCGTTGGCGATCATCAGGGCGGCGAAGCGCTGCTCGGCCGGGACCACGGGCAGGACCGCCTCGCGGAAGGTCTTCAGCGCGATGGCGACGAGGTCGCGGGCGCCGGGATCGTCGTTGATCATGCGCGTTCTCTTTTCGAAGACACGGCGTCCAGGTGCCGCAGCAGGTCCATTTCGATCTCCGGCAGCATGCGGCCGGTCAGCGCCAGTTCCAGCGACGGTTCGGTGCCGGAGGTGTGGCGCATGCCCTGCTGGACCGCCACGGCGGCCCAGCGCAGGTAGGCCGCCGCCTCCCAGTACGCCACCGCCGCCTCGTCCACCGTGCGGCCCGACGTTTCCTCGTAGCCGGCGTAGAGGTCGGCGCGGTCGGCGATGCCGCCGGCCTCCCGGTCGTGCCGGCCGAAGCGCCAGGAGGCGGAGCAGAACCACGCCAGATCCTCCATCGGGTCGGACCAGCCGGCGAACTCCCAGTCGATGATCGCCGTCAGCGCGCCGTCCTGGACCATGTAGTTGCCGGTGCGGTAGTCGCGGTGGCACAGCACCAGCTCCCCCGGCGGCGGCGCGTTGATGGTGAGCCAGCGCAGGCCGTAGGCCAGCACCGGGTCGGTCCCGGCGTAGCGCCCGATCCAGGCGCGGAAGTCGGCGGCGGATTGCAGCGCCGGGCTGGGGGAGGGCAGGGGCAGGAGCTCCAGCCCCGCGGCACCCGGCCGCACCGTGTGGATGCGCCCCAACTGCCGGCCGAGGTCGCGGGCGAGGTCGCGCTGCGGCGCCTCGCTCTTGACCACGCGGTGGCCGGCGGCCACGCCGCCGGCGCGCCGCATGATGTAGAAGGGGGCGCCCAGCAGGGCCGGGTCGGCGCCGATGAACAGCACCTCCGGCACCGTGGCGCCGGTGGCGAAGACGGCGCGCAGCACCGCCGCCTCCTCTGCCTTGCCCAGGCTGGCCGAAACGCCGGAGGCGGAGCCGGTGCGCAGCACCGCCGCGTGCCGGCCGGCGCGCGGGCCGCCGTCGATCTCCAGCGTCACCGCGAGGTTGAGCGAGATGGCGCCGCCGCTGAGGCGCCCCTCGTCCACCACGCGCACCGTCCGCGCCCCGGCCTCGGCCTTCAGCCAGGATTCCAGGGCGCTCCGGCGGGCGTCGTCCAGGAAGGGGGCGCCGCTCACGACCAGCTCCAGAAGCCGTCGCCTTCGGACAGGTAGTTGCGGCTGAGCACCATCTTGTGCACCTCCGACGCACCGTCCACCAGCTTGGCCTGCCGGGCGTAGCGGTAGATCCACTCCAGCACCGTGTCCTTGGAATAGCCGCGGGCACCGCACAGCTGGATGGCGGTGTCCACCGCCTTGAACAGCGTGTCGGCGACCTGCACCTTGGCCATCGACACCTCCTTGCGGGCGAAGCTGCCGTGGTCGAGCGCGTGGGCGGCCTTCATGGTCAATAGGCGGCCGATCTCGATCTGCATCGCGACCTCGCCCAGCATCCACTGCACGCCCTCGTGCTCGGCCAGCTTCAGGCCGAAGCTCTCGCGCTCCTTCACGTAGGCCGCGGCGATCTCCAGGCTGCGCTTGGCAAGGCCGGTCCAGCGCATGCAGTGGGTCAGGCGCGCCGGCCCCAGGCGGATCTGCGTCGCCTTCAGCCCGTCGCCGATGGTCATCAGCACCTGGTCGTCCGGGATCTCCAGCCCGTCGAAGACCAGCTCGCAGTGGCCGCCGTGCTCCTCCGGACCCATGATCGGGATGCGGCGCTCGATGCGCCAGCCGGGCTGGTTGCGGTCGAACAGGAAGGCGCTGAGCCCCTTGCGGCTGTCGTCGGAGGTGCGGGCGATGATGATGAAGTGCTGCGCGGCGTCGGCGCCGGTGATGAACCACTTGCGGCCGGTGATGACCCAGCGGTCGCCCCGGCGCTCCGCCTTCGTCTTCATCATGCCGGGGTCGGAGCCGCCGCCGGGGTGCGGCTCGGTCATCACGAAGGCGCTGCGCACGGCGCCATCGACGATGGGCTTCAGCCAGCGTTCCTTCTGGGCGGGCGTGCCGACCATGCCGAGGAGCCGCATGTTGCCGTCGTCCGGGGCCGCGCCGTTGAAGCAGACGGGGCCGAAGATGGAGCGGTTCATCTCCTCGTAGCACGCGGCCACGCCGACCATGGGCAGGCCCTGGCCGCCCCATTCGCGCGGCATCTGCACGGCCCACAGGCCGGCCGCCTTGGCCTTGGCGCGCAGCGGGGCCAGCGCCGCCTCGGTGATGTTCTCGTGCTCGTCCCAGTTGGCGCGGTCGGCCTCGACGGGGAGGATCTCCGTCTCCACGAAGGCGCGGATGCGGCGGCGGTAGTCTTCGATCTCGGGCGACAGGGTGAAGTCCATGGCGCGTTCCGTCCTTTTTCCAGTGCGGGGAGCCGTAGGTTGGGTTGAGCGCCAGCGAAAACCCAACATCGCCGGCATTGCGAACACGTTGGGTTTTCGGCTCCGCCTCAACCCAACCTACGCTGTATCCGTTCGTTCAAAGCGAGGAGACGAGGTGCCCGCCGTCCACGGCGATCACCGATCCGGTCATGTAGGAGCCGGCGTCGGAGCACAGCAGCAGGAGCGGCCCGTCCAGCTCCGCCGCCCGACCCAGGCGGCGCTGGGGGATGCGCTTGATCAGCGTCTTGCCGGCGTCGGTGGAGAAGAAATCCTGGTTGATGTCGGTCTCCACATAGCCGGGGCACAGCGCGTTGACGCGGATGCCGTGGCGGGCCAGCTCCAGCGCCATGGCCTTGGTCAGGTGCACCAGCCCGCCCTTGGAGGCGACGTAGGAGGAGATCTGCCCGGCCACCCGGATGCCGAGGATGGAGGCGATGTTGACGATGCTGCCGCCCTTGCCGCCGTCGCGCATGCGGCGCGCCACCTCGCGCGCCACGCGGGCGCAGCCGGTCAGGTTGGTGTCGACGACGCGGTCCCAGTCCTCCTCGCTCATGTCGAGGAAGGGGGCGCTGGCGGTGATGCCGGCGTTGTTGACGAGGATGCCGATGCCGCCCAGCGCCGCCTCCGCCTCCGCCACCGCGCGGCGGACGGATTCGGCGTCGGTGACGTCCATGGCGACGGTGACGGCGCTTCCGCCCGCCGCCTCGATCGCCGCGCGGGTCTCGGCCAGCGCGTCGGTGCGGCGCGCGGCGAGCGCCACGCGGGCGCCGGCGCGGGCGAGCACGCCGGCGAAATGGCGGCCCAGGCCGCTGGACGCGCCGGTGACGAGCGCGGTGCGCCCGGTCAGGTCCATCATGGCGCTCATGCCTCCTCCCTTAAGGTTTTTGCCCGCTTGCGGCTTTGCGTCTTCGCTGCGGGTCTGCTAAAAAACGAGCGAGCGCTCGTTTTATACATCGGGCGCGGCTCGCCCGCAACGGCGTTCCGTGCTAAAGGCGGGCAATCGCTTGAAGGGCCTGGGGTTGCTGCATAGCCCCTCCCCCCTCGCTCTCGCCGGATCTTTGATCCGGCTGACGCGACAGGCGGGTCCTTTGGACCCGCTGAGAGCGGGGGAGGGGTTGGGGAGAGGGGGATTACGGCCGGCAGGGCGGAAAAGACTCATGTCCCGGCTGCCGCCGGCAATACCCCCTCTCCCCAACCCCTCTCCCGCGAGGGGAGAGGGGCTTTCAAGCGATTTAGAGGCGGGCTGGGGGAGGATGTATGGGCAGCATGGGCAGCTTGCGGGACTTTCAGGCGCGGCACGACCTGTCGATGGAGGCGCTGTGCGCCCGCATCCTGGAGCGGCACGCGGCCACCATTCGGGTGAAGAAGCCGGCGGTCGCCATCGCCAACCTGGCGCGCATCGTCGAGACGACGCTGGATCTCGCCAACCGCAAGGGCTTCCATTCCATGAGCCTGCGCGACCTGACCGAGCGGTCGGGGCTGAGCATGGGGGCGCTCTACGCCTACTTCGACGGCAAGGACACGCTGCTGATGATGATCCTGGGGCAGGTCGTCGGCGCGGTGGAGGAGGTGCTGGGCCACCCGCCGGAACAGCTCGCCGGGGACCCGGCCGGCCGGCTGCGCTGGCTGCTGGAGACGCACATCTTCCTGACGGAGGCGATGCACCCCTGGTTCGTCTTCGCCTACATGGAGGCCAAGGCGTTTTCCAGGGAGGGCCGGGATCTGGCCGTGAGCAGCGAGCTGATGACGGAACGGCTGATGGCCGACGCGCTGGAGGACGGCGCGCGGCGCGGCCTGTTCACGGTGCCGGACGTGGAGATGACGGCGGCGCTGATCAAGCCGCTGCTGCAGGACTGGTACGTGAAGCGCGCCAAGCACCGCCGGCGCGGCGTCACGCCGGAACGCTACGCCCGCTCGGTCGTCGCCTTCGTCGAGGCCGCCATCGGCGCCGGCCCGCCGCCGGCCGGTTCCGATGCGGAGGAACCCCGGCTCTCCCTGTCCCTGCCCCGATAGGAGGCACCGCCGGCCGGCCGGCCGGCGGTGCGGAGCCGGTCAGAGCTGCGCCGGGTCCAGCGCCATCACGGTGGCGGCACCGTCGACCACGGCGGCGCGGAAGCCTTCCACCTGCCCCAGCAGGTGTTCGGCGTAGAAGCGCGCGGTCACGGGCTTGGCGGCCAGGAAGCCGTCATCGGCCACTCCCTCGGCCGCGCCCTCGGCCAGCCGGCGGAGCGCCGCCCGCGCGCCGATGCCCAGGCAGTGGCCGCCGGCCACCAGACCCATGGCGTTCAGCAGCGGCACGGCCGATGCGGCGGCCAGCGCCGGCTCGGCCGCGTGCGCCAGGATCCAGGACGCCATCTCCCCGGTGCGGCGGGCGGCCAGGACCAGTTCGCGCCCCAGCACCCGCAGGTCGGCGTCGGTGGAGGCCGCCATCGCCTCGGCGTGGCCGGTCACCTCGGCCAGATAGGCGGTGAGGGAGGCCCCCTTGTCGCGCAGCAGCTTGCGGTTCACGAGATCGTTGGCCTGGATAGCCGTGGTGCCCTCGTAGATCGTGGTGATGCGGGCGTCGCGCAGGTGCTGGGCCGCGCCGGTTTCCTCGATGTAGCCCATGCCGCCGTGGATCTGCACGCCGGCCGAGGCGATGTCCTGCCCCATCTCGGTGCTCCAGCCCTTGGCGATGGGGGTCAGCAGCTCCTCCAGCGTCGCCGCGGCAGCGCGGGCCGCGGCGTCGGCGCCGTGGTGGCGGAGGTCGTGCGCGGCGGCGGCGGTGTAGAGGATGCCGCGCATCGCCTCGATCCGGGCCTTCATGCCCATCAGCGTGCGGCGCACGTCGGGGTGGTTGACGATGGGCGTGCGGCCCTCGCCCGTCCAGCCGGCCGGCGTGCCCTGCACCCGCTCGCGGGCGTAGGACAGCGCCTGCTGGTAGGCGCGTTCGGCGATGGCGAGGCCCTGCAGGCCGACCGACTGCCGGGCGTGGTTCATCATCACGAACATGTAGGCCAGCCCGTTGTGCGGCTCGCCCACCAGCCAGCCGCGCGCCCCGCCGTTGTCGCCGAAGGACAGGACGGCGGTGGGGCTGGCGTGGATGCCCAGCTTGTGCTCCAGCGACACGCAGGACACGTCGTTGCGCGCGCCGATGCTGCCGTCGGCGTTCACCAGGAACTTCGGCACGACGAACAGCGAGATGCCCTTCACCCCGGCCGGCGCGTCCGGCAGGCGGGCCAGGACGAGGTGCACGATGTTGGGCGTCAGGTCGTGGTCGCCGTAGGTGATGAAGATCTTCTGCCCGAAGAGCCTGTAGCTACCGTCGCCGGCCGGCTCGGCCTTCGAGCGGATGGCGGCGAGGTCGGAGCCCGCCTGCGGCTCGGTCAGGTTCATGGTGCCGGTCCATTCGCCCGAAACCATGCGCGGCAGGTAGGTCCGCTTGAGATCCTCCGAGGCGAACTGCCGGAGCGCGTTGACGGCGCCCTGCGTCAGCATCGGGTTCAGCGCGAAGGCCATGTTGGCGGCGTGCCACATCTCCTGCACCGCCGTGTTCAGCACGTTCGGCAGGCCCATGCCGCCCCATTCGGCGTCGAACGGCAGGCCGTTCCAGCCGCCCTCCACCAGCGTGTTCCAGGCGTCCGACCAGCCGTCGGGCGTGGTCACCGCGCCGTCGGCCCATGTGGCGCCTTGGGTGTCGCCGACGCGGTTCAGCGGCGCCAGCACCTCCCCGGCGATCCTGGCGGCCTCGTCGAGGATGGAGGAGCACAGCTCCTCCGTCGCTTCCTCGAAGCCGGGGAGGGCGGCGACGGCGCCGATGCCGGCCACCTCGTCCAGGGTGAAGCGGATGTCGCGCAGCGGTGCGGTGTAGGTCATCCTGGTGTTCTCTCCCGTATTCTTGTGCGTGCGCTCTGTGGCTGAGGATGAAGCCCCTCTCCCGTCGAGGGAGAGGGGCTTTACGCATCCATGCAGAGCCCTAGAGCGCCTGTTCCAGCTCCGGCAGCGCCTTGAACAGGTCGGCCACCAGGCCGTAGTCGGCGACCTGGAAGATCGGCGCCTCCTCGTCCTTGTTGATGGCGACGATCACCTTGCTGTCCTTCATGCCGGCCAGGTGCTGGATGGCGCCCGAGATGCCGACGGCGACGTACAGCTCGGGCGCCACGATCTTGCCGGTCTGGCCGACCTGCAGGTCGTTGGGCACGAAGCCGGCGTCCACCGCCGCGCGCGAGGCGCCGACGGCGCCGCCCAGCGTGTCGGCGACCCGCTCGATCAGCGCGAAGTTGTCGCCCGAGCCCATGCCGCGCCCGCCCGACACGACGACGCGGGCCGCCGTCAACTCGGGCCGCTCGGACTTGGCGATCTGCGCCGACACGAAGCGCGACAGGCCCGGATCGCCGGCCCCGTCCACCGTGCGGACCGCCGCCGCACCGCCGGTGGCGGCGGCCGCCTCGAAGGCGGTGGTGCGCACGGTGACGACCTTGACGGGATCCGAGGACTGCACCGTGGCGATGGCGTTGCCGGCGTAGATCGGCCGCTCGAAGGTGTCGGCCGACACCACGGCGGTGATGTCGGAGATCTGCGCCACGTCCAGCAGGGCCGCCACGCGCGGCAGCACGTTCTTGGCGGTCGCCGTGGCCGGGGCGAGGATGTGGGTGTAGCCGGCGGCCTGCGCCACGATCAGCGCGGCCAGCGGCTCCGCCAGCGCGTGCTCGTACGCCGGACCCTCGGCCGCCAGCACGGTGTCGATGCCGGCGATGGCGGCTGCGGCCTGCGCCGGGCCTTGGGCGGAGCCGGCGGCGACCAGCACGTCCACGGGGGCGCCGATCCTCGCGGCGGCGGCGACGGCGTTCAGGGTGGCGGGCTTCAGCGCGCCGCCCTCGATGTCGGCGATGACCAGGGTGCGCATCGTCAGATCACCTTCGCTTCGGTCTTCAGCTTGTCGATGAGGGCGGCCACGTCCGCCACCTTGACGCCGGCCTTGCGGCTTGGCGGCTCGGAGACCTTCAGCGTCTTCAGGCGCGGCGCCACGTCGACGCCCAGGCTGTCCGGGGTGACGGTGTCGAGCGGCTTCTTCTTGGCCTTCATGATGTTGGGAAGGGACGCGTAGCGCGGCTCGTTCAGGCGCAGATCGGTGGTGACCACGGCGGGAAGCGTGAGTTCCACCGTCTCCAGGCCGCCGTCGATCTCGCGGGTGACGGTGAGGGTGCCGTCGCCGGGGGCGACCTTGGAGGCGAAGGTGCCCTGCGGCCAGCCGAGGAGTGCTGCGAGCATCTGGCCGGTCTGGTTGCTGTCGTCGTCGATGGCCTGCTTGCCGAGCAGCACGATCCGCGGGCCTTCCTTCTCGACCAGCGCCTTGAGCAGCTTGGCGACGGCGAGCGGCTGCACCTCGGCGTCCGTCTGCACCAGGATGGCGCGGTCGGCACCCATGGCCAGCGCCGTGCGCAGGGTTTCCTGGCACGCCGCCGGGCCGATGGAGACGGCGACGATCTCGCTGGCCTTGCCGGCCTCCTTCAGGCGGACGGCTTCCTCGACGGCGATCTCGTCGAAGGGGTTCATGGAGAACTTGACGTTGGCCGTCTCCACGCCCGACGCGTCGCCCTTCACGCGGATCTTGACGTTGTAGTCGACGACCCGCTTCACCGCACACAAGACTTTCACGCTCACAGCTCCTTCACGATCTGGCGCAGCACGTACTTCTGGATCTTGCCGGTCGAGGTCTTCGGCAGGGCGCGGAACACCACCGTGCGCGGCGCCTTGAAGTGGGCCAGATGCCCGCGGCAGAAGGCGATGATGTCGGCCTCGGTCGCGGTGGCGCCGTCCTTCAGCGTAACGAAGGCGCAGGGCGTCTCGCCCCACTTCTCGTCCGGCCGCGCCACCACGGCCGCCTCCAGCACGTCGGGGTGGCGGTAGAGCACGTCCTCGACCTCGATCGTCGAGATGTTCTCGCCGCCGGAGATGACGATGTCCTTGGAGCGGTCCTTGATTTCCAGGTAGCCGTCCTCGTGCCACACGGCGAGGTCGCCGGTCTGGAACCAGCCGCCGGCGAAGGCCGCCTCGGTGGCGTCCTTGTTCTTCAGGTAGCCCTTCATGACGTTGTTGCCGCGCATGAAGACCTCGCCCATGGTCGTGCCGTCCTTGGGCACGGGCTGCATCGTCATGGGGTTGGCGACCATGACGCCTTCCAGCATCGGGCCGCGCACGCCCTGGCGCGCCTTCAGCGCCGCCTTCCCGTCCAGGTCCAGGCCGTCCCACTTTTCGTGCCAGACGCACAGCGTCACCGGCCCGTACACCTCGGTCAGGCCGTAGACGTGGGTGACTTCCCAGCCCATGCGCTCCATGCCGGCGATCACGGCGGCGGGCGGCGCGGCGCCGGCGGTCATCACCTTCACCTTGTGCGCGATGCCGGCCTTCATCTCGGCGGGCGCGTTGTTGATCATGTTCAGCACGATCGGCGCGCCGCAGAAGTGGGTGACCTGCTCGTCGCGGATGGCGGCCAGCACGGCGTCCGGGCGCACGGCGCGCAGGCAGACCGAGGTGCCCGCCACCACCGCCAGCGTCCACGGGAAGCACCAGCCGTTGCAATGGAACATCGGCAGCGTCCACAGGTAGACCGGGCCGTCGCCCATGCTCCAGGACAGCGCGTTCGACACCGCGTTCAGGTAGGCGCCGCGGTGGTGGTAGACCACGCCCTTCGGGTTGCCCGTGGTGCCGGAGGTGTAGTTGAGCGTGATGGCGTCCCACTCGTCGGTGGGCATGGTCCAGGGGAAGTCGGCGTCGCCGGAGGCCAGCAGCGCCTCGTAGTCGCACTCGCCGAACAACTCGCCGCCGGTGAACTGCGGGTCGTCGATGTCGATGACCGGGATCGGGTTCGCCATGGCCGCCACCGCCGGCTTGCCGATGCGGGCGAACTCGCGGTCGCAGATGAGGATCTTCGCCTCGCTGTGCTCCAGCATGAAGGTGATGGCCGGGGCGTCCAGGCGGGTGTTCATGGCGTTCAGCACGGCGCCGGCCAGCGGCACGCCGAAGTGCGCCTCGAACAGTTCGGGCGTGTTGGCGGCCAGCATGGCGACGGTGTCGCCCTTGCCGATGCCGCGCTTGGCGAGTGCGGAGGCCAGCTTGCGGCAGCGCACGAAGGTTTCGGCCCAGGTGCGGCGGACGGGGCCGTGCACGACGGCGACGCGGTCCGGCCAGATGCCGGCGGCGCGTTCCAGGAAGGTCAGCGGCGTGAGGGCCACATAGTTGGCGTCGTTCTTGTCGAGATGCAGGCTGAACGGGTTGACAGCACCCATGGCTTCGTTTCCCCAGGCTTGGACGTCGACGCGTTGGTCGCGGCGTTGGCCCGGAGCGTAGCGGCGCCCCTTTTCTCAATTTTCTCCGAATTGTTACGAATTGTGGCGGCGGCCGGCCGGGACGGAGCCGGCCGGAACGGAAGGGCGCGCTACCCGTTCAGCCAGACCACGTCGGCGGAGAACAGGTAGCCGGCGCCGTACACGGTGCGGATCAGCGCCGGGGCGCGGGGGTCGCGCTCGATCTTCTTGCGGATGCGGGAAATCCGCACGTCCACCGCCCGCTCGAACGGCAGGTCGCCGCGCTCCAGCTCGGCGCTTTGCAGCTGGTCGCGCGACAGCACGCGGCGCGGCGCCTTCAGCAGCATGGTCAGGAGCGCCGCTTCCGCCGCCGTCAGCGTTTCGTGCTGCCCGTCGTCGGACGTCAGCGTCAGGTCGCCGGCGTCGAAGGTCCAGCCGGCGAAGCGCGCCTTGCCGGCGGCGACGCTGCGGCCGGCGGCCATCAGCTGTTCGCGCCGGCGGATCACCGTGTTGACCCGCGCCACCAGCTCGCGCAGTTCGAAGGGTTTGACGATGTAGTCGTCGGCGCCCAGCTCCAGCCCCAGCACGCGGTCAGACACGTCGCCGCGGCCGGTCAGGACGATGACGCCGAAGCGCACGTCCTCCCACAGTTCGCGGACCAGCGTCAGGCCGTCCATGTCCGGCAGGCCCAGGTCGACGATGGCGACGTCCGGCGGTTCGCGGCGGATGGCCGCCCGCACCGCCTGCCCCGACCCGAAGGCGGAAACCGTGTAGCCGAAGCCGCCCAGCGCGGTGCGCAGCAGGTCGCGGACGTCGGGGTCGTCGTCGACGACGTATACGATCTTCCTCGCGGCCATGCGGTCTTTCATCATGTTCCGGCGTCATGTTCCGGCGTCATCTCCCGGCGTTGCCGGGGTCAGGGGGCCCGGGTCACGGGGCGGCGGACAGTTGGATGGCCTCCGCCAACTCCCGTTTTTCCCACGGTTTGCCCAGAATGACCAGCCCTTCACCCTTGTCCAGCTCCTCGGTGGAGAACCCGCTGACGAGGACGACCCGCACCTCGGGCCGGGTGGCGCGCAGATGGCGGGCGAGCGCCAGGCCCGACACCCCCGGCATGACGATGTCCGTGACCACGAGCCGCAGGTCGTCGATCTGGCCGGCCAGTTCCATGGCCTCGTCGCCGCTGGCCGCCTCGATCACCGACAGCCCGAGGTCCACGAGCTGCTGGCGCATCACCAGCCGCACGTCGGCGTCGTCCTCCACCACCAGCGCCAGCATGCCGCGCCACGCCGACGGCGGCGCACCGTGCGCCCCCGTGTCGGCCGCTGTGTCGGCCGGGGCCCTGGCGGCCGGCGCCCCGGCCTCGGGCAGCAGCAGCGTGATCGCGGTTCCCGCGCCGGGCGCGCTGTCGATGCGGATGTAGCCCCCCGACTGCTTGACGAAGCCGTAGACCATCGACAGGCCCAGTCCGGAGCCCAGCGCCTTGGTGGTGAAGAACGGTTCGAAGGCGCGGGCGGCGGCGCCGGGGGCGAAGCCGAAGCCGCTGTCGCGCACCTGGATCTCGACGTAGCGGCCGGCGGCCGGCGGCTCGTCGAAGTCCTCGCCGCCCGCGGCATCCCGGAGGCGGACCGAAACGGTCAGGGTGCCGCCCTCGGGCATGGCGTCGCGGCCGTTGAGGGCGAGGTTGACCAGCGCGTTCTCCAGCTGCGTCGGGTCGGCGACGGCCCAGGCGGCGGCGTCCGCGGGCGGCGTGCCGATGGCGATGGTGGAGGGCAGCGAGCGGCGGAGCAGCACGGCCATCTCCCGCACCAGCGCGCACACCTCGACCTGCTGCGGCTTCAGCGGCTGGCGGCGCGCGAACGCCAGCAGGCGGGCGGTGATGTCGGCGCCGCGCCGGCTGGCGCGCTGCGCCGGTTCCAGGCAGGCGGTGAGTTCGTCCAGGCCGGCGAACCGCTCGCGCGCCACCGCGAGGTTGCCGAGGATGATGGTGAGCAGGTTGTTGAAGTCGTGCGCCAGCCCGCCGGCCAACTGGCCCACCGCCTTCAGCCGCTCCGCCTCCTCCAGGTGGCGCTGGCGCTCCTTCTCGTCGGTCACGTCCAGCGACAGCACGAAGAAGCCGATGGTCGCCCCGTGGGCGCCGCCCTGCGGGATCAGCGTGTTGCGGGTGATCAGCGTCCGCCCGTCGCCCGCCGTGGCGGCGTAGTCGAAGCCGGTCGTCTCGCCGGCGCGCGCCCGCTCCAGGTAGGGCGACAGGTGCGCGTAGGCGTCCGCGTCCACGGCCTCGCGCAGGCTGCGGCCGAGGACGTCGCCGGCGCGGGCGTGCGGCAGCTCCATCCAGCGGCGGTTGACGAAGCGCAGCCGCTCGTCGCCGTCGAGGTAGGCGATGGCGGCGGGGATGGCGTCGAGGATCAGGCGCTGGCGCGCCTCGGCCTCCTCCAGCGCCGCCGTGCGTTCCTTGACGCGGCTGTCCAGCGTGGCGATGTCGTCCTTCACGCGGCGGACCATGCCGTCGAAGGTCGCCGCCAGGTCGCCGATCTCGTCGTTGCGGACGATGCCGCTGCGCGCGTCCAGGTTGCCGGCGCGGACCTGCGCGGCGGTGTCGGCAAGCCGGCGCAGCGGGCGGACCAGCCGGTGCGCGCCCAGGTAGCCGAGCCCGCCGCCCAGCACCATCACGCCCAGCGACACGCCGAGCAGCCGGTTGCCGAGCACGATGGAGGAACTGCGCAGCTCCTCCTCGTAGACGCTCGACGCGATGTACCAGTCCAGGCCCTGCACGTGGCGGACCCAGGTGATCTTCTCGTAGGCGTAGTTGTTGGGATCGTCCGGCTTGTCCCACAGGTAGCGCAGGTAGCGGTTCTCGTGCGCCGCGCGCATCAGCGCCTCGCCGATGAAGGCGCCGGTCGCCGGATCGCGCAGGTCGCCGAACGCCGTCCCTTCGATGTTGGCGTTGGGATGGATGAGCATCCGCCGCGACGCGTCGAAGATGTAGACGTAGCCCGTGCGCGCGATGCGGACGTTGCGCAGCGACTGGCGCAGGTCCTCGACGGCGTCCTGCATGCGGCGTTCGACCACGGCGTCCATGTCGTCCAGGTAGGCGCCGGCGCCGATGACCAGCCGGTGCGCCGGCAGGTGGCGGAAGTACGACATCTTCTGCACCATCTTGTGCACCGGCTTGTGCACCGGCGGGTCGGCGCCGGGCCGCCGCCAGGGATAGACGTGGTAGCCCTCGCCCTCGCGCCGCGCCCGCTCGATCATGGTCGGCACGATGAAGCGCCCGTGCGCGTCCTGGACCTCGGCGGCGTTGCGGCCGGCCAGATCGGGGTCGGGGTGCGACAGCAGGAAGGAGTCGTAGTCGGCGAGCCAGATGTAGTCGTCCCGGCCGTAGCGGAACGCCTTCAGCCCGTCGTAGATCAGGCGTTCGGCCTCGGCCCGCGTGATCTCGCCGCGCTCCGCCCGGCCGAGGACGTAATCGATGTAGCCGGTGGCCAGCGCCACCTTGACGCGCATCTCGGACTTGAAGGTCTCGATGATGGCGGCCCGCTGCTCGTCGAGGTCGGCGCGGATCCGGCCGACCATCTCGTGGACGTTGTCGAGGATGGTGCGGCTGGCGTCCAGTTCGATCTGGTAGGCCTTCTCCTTCACCAGCGGCACCGACAGCAGGTAGCAGGCGGACGAGAATGCGACCACGCCCAGGAGGACGCTGGAGAACAGGCGCAGGAACAGGCGGGAGTGGGCCATGGCTCTCGATCGGCGGGGGCGGGCGGTGCGACTGTGGCCCGATCCGGCCCGCGACGGCAAGCCCCCGCGCCGTGGCGAATTTTCGCGTGGAACACAATTCGTCACAATTGATGGAAATTCGGGAAACAATGGATTGGTAGGAGCATCCCCCGACAAAACCAAGTCATCGGGGGAAACATGTCCGATCCTGTCTACGAGCGGGTCCGCCGGAACCCGAAGTTCCACGTGCTGGTCAAGAAGCGCGGGCGGCTGGCGCTGCTCCTCTCGGTCGTCGTGCTGGGCGCCTACTACGCGCTGATGATGGCCGTCGCCTTCGCGCCGGACGCGCTGCGCACGCCCATCGCGCCGGGATCGGCCATCTCCATCGGCTTTCCGCTGAGCGCCGTCGTCATCGTGCTGTCGTGGCTGCTGACCGGCGTCTACTCGCACTTCGCCAACGGCGCGTTCGAGACCCTCAACAACGAGATCGTGGCGGAGAGCGAGCAATGAGAACGGCCTTCGCAACGGCGCTGGGCGCCGCCCTGCTCGCCGCCGGCCCGGCGTTCGCGGCCGGCGACATGGCGGCGGCGGACAAGCAGTCGGTGAACCCCATCGCCATCGCCATGTTCGTGGCGTTCGTCGGGCTGACGCTGGCCATCACCTATTGGGCGGCCAAGCGCACGCGCTCGGCGTCGGACTTCTACACGGCGGGCGGCGGCATCTCCGGCTTCCAGAACGGCCTCGCCATCGCCGGCGACTACATGTCGGCGGCCACGCTGCTGGGCCTGTCCAGCCTCGTCTACCTCACCGGCTTCGACGGCATGGCCTACACGGTCAGCTTCTTCGTCGGCTGGCCGATCATCCTGTTCCTGATGGCCGAGCGGCTGCGCAACCTCGGCCGCTTCACCTTCGCCGACATCGCCTCCTACCGCCTCGACCAGTCGAAGGTGCGCACCTTCGCCGCACTCGGCTCGCTGACGGTGGTGGTCTGCTACCTGATCGTGCAGATGGTGGGGGCCGGGCAGCTGATCAAACTGCTCTTCGGCCTCGACTACGCGGTCGCCGTGGTGCTGGTGGGCGTGCTGATGGTGATCTACGTCACCTTCGGCGGGATGATCGCCACCACCTGGGTGCAGATCATCAAGGCCTGCCTGATGCTGGGCGGCGGCCTGCTGCTGCTGGTGCTGACGCTGGCGCAGTTCGGCTTCAGCCTGGAGGCGGTCGCCTCCAGCGCGATGGCCGCGCACAAGGGCGGCGCCAAGATCATGGGGCCGGGCGCCATGCTGGCCGATCCGGTGTCGACCGTGTCGATGTCGCTGGGGCTGGTGTTCGGCACGGCGGCGCTGCCGCACATCATGATGCGCTTCTTCACCGTTCCCAACGCCAAGGAAGCGCGCAAGAGCGTGTTCGTGGCGTCGGGCCTGATCGGGCTGTTCTTCCTGGTGGTGTGCGTGCTGGGCATGGCGGCGATCTCCATCGTCGGAGCCAACCCGAAGTACTTCGAGGGCGGCGTGGCCGGCGGCAAGCTGATCGGCGGCAACAACATGCCGATCATGCACCTGGCCCAGGCGATGGGCGGCGACCTGCTGCTGGGCTTCATGTCGGCGGTGGCCTTCGCGACCATCCTCGCCGTGGTGGCGGGGCTGGCGCTGGCCGGCGCGTCGTCCATCGCGCACGACCTGTACGCCCGCGTGATCATGAAGGGCAAGGCGAGCGAGGCGCAGGAGATGCGGGTGTCCAAGCTGTCGTCGCTGGCGCTGGGCGTCGTCGGCGTGGTGCTGGGCATCCTGTTCGAGAAGCAGAACGTCGCCTTCCTGGTCGGCCTGACCTTCGGCATCGCGGCGTCGGCCAATTTCCCGGTGCTGATCCTGTCGATGTACTGGAAGGGGCTGACCACCCGGGGCGCGCTGCTGGGCGGGCTGGCCGGCCTCGTCTCGGCCGTGGTCCTGGTGATCCTGTCGAAGACGGTGTGGGTGGCGGTGATCGGCTACGCGCAGCCCATCTTCCCGTACGAGCACCCGGCGCTGTTCTCCATGTCGCTGGCGTTCCTGGTGACCATCGTCGTCTCCAAGCTCGACACCAGCGCGCGGGCGCGGGCGGAGATCGCCGCCTACGAGGACCAGTACGTCCGTTCGCAGACCGGGATCGGTGCCGCCGCCGCGTCGTCGCACTGACGGCCGCGTTCGCGGCGGGATGTTTCGGACCGGGGTCCGCGCGCCCCCGGTCCGGCGCGCGGACCCGACGTCAACCCAATCGGCGGTGACGCGATCACGGCCAATTGGGTTGACATCGGGCCCGCGTGTCGAAACAAACTGTCCGCACCATGTCCTCGATGCCCGTGAAACGCCGTGACCTCCTGGCCGCCTGCGGCGTGCTGATGCTGATGCCGGCCGGTGCCCTGGCGCTGCCGGCGGCGCGCCGGCTCCATCTGCGCAACCAGCACACGGGCGAGACCTTCGACGGCCCCTACCGCGACGCGGCCGGCCCGCTGCCCGACGCCATGGCCGATCTGGCGAAGGTTCTGCGCGACCATCACGCCAACACGGTCGGTCCGGTGGACGTCGGGATGCTCGACCTCCTGGCCGACATCATGGAGGCCGTGGGGCAGAGCAAGGCGACCGTGCTGTCCGCCTTCCGCACGCCCGAGACGAACGCCAAGCTGGCGCGCCAGGGCCTGGGGGTGGCCGAACACAGCCAGCACCTGCTGGGCAAGGCGCTCGACGTCAGCTTCCCGTCGCGCCTGCCCGACGCGCACCGCACGGCTCTCGCGCTGAAGCGCGGCGGCGTGGGGTGGTACCCGCGCTCCTTCTTCCTTCACATCGACACGGGGCCGGTGCGGAGTTGGGAGATGTTCGGCCGTGACCTGAACAACCTCTTCGCGCCGGGCGTCAGGGGCCGCCTTCGGACGGTCGCCGACCGCATGAAGCTGCATCGCGCCATCGCCCGCCGGCGCCTGTCCGCGGTTCGCTGACCGGCGGGCGGCGGTGTTCCGGCCGGGAATTCCGGCTGGGATTCCGGTTGGGATTCCGCGGCCGCAAGAACCGGGTGGAAGCGGCCGGCCGGATCTGCGAACACGGCGGTGCATCGGGCGCGAGCCCACACCCACCGGTCGGGAGGGGAAGCCGGCATGGACACCATTGCAGACGCTGCCGCAGACGCCGCCGACGCCGCGGCATGGACGCGGGACGCCGCCGGGAGGGCAGGGGCGGTCGACTGGCCGGGCGTTTCCGCCGACCTCGACGCCCAGGGCTGGGCGATGATCGGCGGGCTGCTGACCGCGCGGGAGTGTGCCGCCGTCGCCGCGCTCTATGACCAGGACGAGCGGTTCCGCAGCCACGTCCTGATGGCCCGCCACGGCTTCGGCCGGGGGGAGTACAAGTATTTCGCGTACCCGCTGCCTAGCTTGGTCGCGGCGCTGCGCACCGCGCTGTACCCGCACCTCGCGCCGATCGCCAACCGCTGGCACGAGGCCATGGGCATGCCCGCCCGCTTCCCGGCCGAACACGCCGCGTTCGTCGCGCGCTGCCACGAGGCCGGGCAGGTCCGCCCGACGCCCCTGCTGCTCCGCTACGGCGCGGGGGATTACAACGCGCTGCACCAGGATCTCTACGGGCAGCACGTGTTTCCGCTTCAGGCCGCGATCCTGCTGTCCGAGCCGGGCGCGGACTTCACCGGCGGCGAGTTCGTGCTGACGGAGCAGCGGCCGCGCATGCAGTCGCGCGCCGAGGTCGTGCCGCTGGGCCGGGGGGATGCGGTGATCTTCGCCGTCAACAGCCGCCCGGCGCAGGGCGCGCGCGGCATCCACCGCGTCGCCCACCGCCACGGCGTGAGCCGGCTGCGCTCCGGGCGGCGCCACACCCTGGGGATCATCTTCCACGACGCGGCCTGATCCCGGCGTCACCAGTTCCACAGCGTGCCGTCGGCCAGCCGGGCGACCGGCAGGTAGGCGGGGGCGTAGGGGTATTTGGCGGCCAGATCCTCGTCGATGTCGACGCCGTGGCCGGGCGCCTCGCCGGGGTGCATGTAGCCGTCGTTGAAGGTGTAGGCGTGCGGGAAGACGGCGTCGGTCTCGGGGCAGTGGGCCATGTGCTCCTGCACGCCGAAGTTCGGCACCCACAGGCCGAAGTGCAGCGACGCCCCCATGCACACCGGCGACAGGTCGGTGGCGCCGTGGCAGCCGGTGCGCACCTGATAGAGCGACGCCAGATCGGCGATGCGGCGCAGGTGGGTGATGCCGCCGGCGTGCACCACGGTGGTGCGGATGTAGTCGATCAACTGCTGCTGGATCAGGTCCTTGCAGTCCCAGATGCTGTTGAACACCTCGCCCACGGCGATGGGCGTCACCGTGTGCTGGCGGATCAGGCGGAAGGCCTCCTGGTTCTCGGCCGGGGTCGGGTCCTCCATCCAGAACAGGCGATAGGGCTCCAGCGCCTTGCCCAGGCGCGCCGCCTCGATGGGGGTGAGGCGGTGGTGCACGTCGTGCAGCAGGTGCGGGCCCATGCCGTGCTTGGCGCGGATCGCCTCGAACAGGGACGGCACGAAGTCCAGGTAGGCCTCCGTCGACCACACGGACTCCTCCGGCAGGCCGCGCCCGGCCGGCTCGTAGAAGGCGCCCTTCGCGACACCATAGACGCTCTCCAGCCCCGGCACGCCGGACTGCGCGCGGATCGCCTTGTAGCCCTTCTCGATGTACTCGCCCACCCGGTCCACCGTCTCCGCCACGTCGCGGCCGTTGGCGTGGGCGTAGACCATGACGCCGCTGCGGCTCTGCCCGCCCAGCAGCTGGTAGAGCGGCAGGCCGGCCGCCTTGGCCTTGATGTCCCACAGCGCGGTGTCGACGGCAGCGATGGCCGACATGGTGACCGGGCCGCGGCGCCAGTAGGCGCCCTTGTACAGGTATTGCCAGGTGTCCTCGATGCGGTGCGGGTCGCGGCCGATCAGGCAGGGGATGACGTGGTCGTTCAGGTAGGAGGCGACCGCCAGCTCCCGCCCGTTCAGCGTCGCGTCGCCCAGGCCGTACAGCCCCTCGTCGGTCTGGATCTTCAGCGTGACGAAGTTGCGGCCGGGGCTGGTGACGATGACCTTGGCGCTGTGGATCTTCATGGGCAAGAACTCCGGACGCGGAAAGCGGTTCAGGCGGCGCCGTCGAACAGCTCGGGGAAGCGCTGCTCCAGTTCGGGCAGGGAGGTGAGGATCTCGCGCAGGTGCACGCGCATGGCGCCCTCGGCCAAGGCCGGGTCGCGCGCCTCGATGGCGTCGACGACGCGTTCGTGCTGGACGATCAGGCGGTCGAGCGGCGTGGCGTGCGGCAGGCTGAGGTAGCGCACGCGGTCCATCTGCGCCTTGGTCTCCTCCACCACCCGCCACGCGTATTCGCACCCGACGCCCAGCGCGATGGCGCGGTGGAACGCCTCGTCCAGCTCCAGGAAGCGGTCGGGCTGGGCGTCGTCGGCGGATGCCCGCTGCGCCTTCAGGTTGGCGCGCAGCTCGTGCACGGCCGCCGCCGGCATCTCCTCGCAGGCGCGGCGGACGACGGCCAGCTCCACCGCCTCGCGCACGAAGCGGGCGTCCAGCACCTGCCGGGCGGAGATCTTGACGACGAAGGTGCCGCGTTGCGGCCGGATGGTGACCAGCCCGGCCTCGCCCAGCTTGATGAAGGCCTCGCGCACCGGCTGGCGGCTGACGCCCAGGCGGGTGGCCACCTCCTGCTCCGACAAGGGTTGGCCGGGGCGGACGCGCATGGTGACGATCGCCTGGCGCAGGTCGCGGAAGACGCGCCGCGCCACGGGTTCCGTCAGGTCCGGTTCGATCCTGCTGAGCATGGTGGTCCCGCCGCCTTCCTTGGGTCACCGGATCATCATGCACCCGAACAAGGGCGTTGCCAACACCATTCTTGTAGACTACCATACCAGTCGTGTCACAAACAATTGGCCCGCACGGCGGGCGACTCCTGGGAGGGAGGGAACGGGCATGAGCATCATCACCCGTGCGTGGCGGGCCACCGCGCTGGCCACGACCATGATGGGCATCGCGCTGGGCGGAAGCGCGCTGGCCGCCGACTACACGCTGAGCATCAACACGGCATTGGCCACCTCCGACCCGCTGTTCAAGGGGCTGGAGGAGTTCAAGCAGACCGTCGAGGCCCGCACCAACGGCAAGGTCGCGGTCCGCCTCTTCCCCGGCTCGCAGCTGGGCAAGGACGAGGACGTGCTGGAGCAGGCGCGCTACGGCGCCGGGGTGGCCGTGGTTGTCGACGGCGGCCGGCTGGCCACCTACGTCAAGGAGTTCGGCGTGCTCGGCGGCCCCTACCTGGCGTCCGGATACGACGGCATCCGCAAGGTGGTGACCTCCCCCATGTTCGAGGAGTGGGTGAAGAAGCTGCACGACGGCGCCGGGCTGCAGGTGCTGTCCTTCAACTGGTGGCAGGGCGAGCGGCACCTCCTGACCAACAAGCCCGTCGCCAAGCCGGCCGACCTGAGCGGCGTGCGCATGCGCACCCCCGGCGCGCCGGTGTGGATGGAGACGATCCGCGCCATGGGCGCCACCCCCGCCCCCATGGGCTGGGCCGACGTGTATCCGGCGCTCCAACAGGGCGTCATCGACGCGGTGGAGGCGCAGCACCCGGCCAGCTACGGCTCGCGCCTCTACGAGGTGACCAAGCACCTGACCAAGACCGGGCACTTCAACCTGATCACCGGCATCGTCGGCAGTGCGAAATGGTTCGACGGCCTGCCGCCCGACATCCGCAAGACGCTGCGCGAGGCGGCGCTGACGGCCGGCGACACCGCGTCGCGCGGCACCGAGGCGTCGCTGGCGCAGATCGAGAAGGACATGGCCGCCAAGGGCGTGACCGTGACCGAGGTCGACACCAAGCCCTTCCGCGAGGCGACCGCCGGCGTCTACGCCAAGCTGGGCTACAGCGACCTGAAGACGCAGATCGACGCGCTGATGGCGAAGTAACCATTGATCCCTTCTCCCCTCAAGGGGAGAGGGGCCTCCACGATCGGGAGCACCGCCATGTCCTCCGCCATGTCCTCCACCAAATCCTCCATCGCCTACACCGTGGAATCGATCGTCGGCCGGACGCTGCTGGCCGCCATCGTGTTGCTGGTCTTCGGCGCGGGCGTCCTGCGCTCGTTCGGCCATCCCATCGTCTGGTCGGTGGACATGGCGCAGCTGCTGTTCGTCTGGACGTCGTTCATCGGCGCCGACATGGCGTTGCGCAAGCGCAACCTGATCGCCGTCGACCTCTTCATCCGCTGGGCCAGCCCGCGCACGCGGGCCTTGGTCGATCTCGCCACGAGCGCGGTGGTGCTGGCCTTCCTCGTCGCCATGGTGGTGCTGGGCGTGCAGCTGACCCTGTCCAATTTGCAGCGGGAGTTCGGCGACAGCGGCATCAGCTACGGCTTCGTC
>NZ_DASPMG010000168.1:0-10911 GCF_035627195.1 Azospirillum sp. | reverse complement strand
ATCGACGGGCGCTACAAGGTCACCTCCAGCCTCGCCGTGCGGGACGCGCTCCTCGCCGGCTTCGGGCTCAGCCTCATCCCGTGGCCCTACGTCCGGGCGGACGTCGAACAGGGCCGCCTGCGCACGGCGCTGGACGACTGGGCGGCCGTGGAGACGTCGCTCTACGCCGTCTATCCGTCCCGCCGCCACCTGGACGCCAAGACGCGCGCCTTCCTGGATTTCGTCGGCGAGGTGCTGGACGGCGGGTAAGAACCGCCCGCTACGCCCCCGGCGCCACGACGAAGCAGGCCATGCCTTGCCCGGACAGGCTGGCGCAGGCGGTCGCCGCGTCCTGCTGGGATAGGCCGGACAGGCGGGCGCGGTACAGCGGGCCGGACTGCGTGTCGACCGGCAGCACCATGTGCTGCGCGCGCGCCAGCAGGCCGCCGGGGGCCGAGCGGCGCGCCCGGTCGATCACCCGCGCGCTGTCGTCGGGCGAACGGAAGGCGCCGAGCTGCACCATCCACTCCCCGCCCACGGCGCGGGATACGGGCGCCGGTGCCGGCGGTGCATAGGTTGGCGGCGCATAGGCCGGGGACGGGGACACCGGCGGCGGCAGGGCCTCCGCCACCGTGACCTTCGGCACCGACGCGGACGGCAGCGGCGCCAGCGTGACCCCGCCGCCGGTGGACGGCACGGGGGCGGCCGCCACCATGACGCCGCCGGCCGGCGCCTTGTCCAGGCGCGGGGCGATGGAGGCGATGTAGTTCCGCGTCTCCGACGGCAGGCTGCGGTTGCCGGCCAGATAGTCGCCGTAGCACCGCGGCCCGCAGTTGTAGGCGCCGAGGAACCCCGGCGAGCCGAACAGGTCGTACATCTCGCGCAGGTAGGCGGTGCCGGCCAGGATGTTGTCGCGCGGCTCGAACGGATCGGAGCCGAGGCCGTGCTTGCGCCGCATCTCCTCGTAGGTGCCGGGCATCAGCTGCATCAGGCCCATGGCGCCGGCCTTGCTGACGATCGGCTTGCCGTTCATCATCGTGCGCCCGCCGCTTTCCTGCCGGATCACCTCGCGGATCCAGGATTCGGGCATGCTGAAGCGGCCGGACGCCTCGGCCACGTGGGTGTCGAGTTCCGCCTGGGAGATGGAGCGCGGCGTGTTGCTCGCGCACGCGGCGGCCAGAAAGGACAGGCCGGCACAGGCCAACAGCGATGTCAGTCGACGCACGGTCCCGCTTTCCTCAGCCGCAATCGATGCGCATTCGAGGAAAGATCATCGCATGTTTGGCCCGGGCGGTAAACCGCCCGGGCTGCGCTCGATGCTTAAGTCACAACCGAGAGGAAGGCGTCGTTGAGGCGGCGTTCGTAGTAGAAGATGCCGCGGCCCAGCTCCTCCGGACCCCAGGTGCGGGTGGGGTTGTCGGGATAGTAGGTATAGCCGCCGGCGAACACCTCGTTGCGGTTGCCCGACGGGTCGAAGAAATAGATGGTCTGGCCGCGCGTGATGCCGTGCCGCGTCGGGCCGACGTCGATGGAGATGTCGTAGCGCGCCATGATGTCGGCGGCGTGGCCCACGTCCATCCACGTTTCCAGGAAGAAGGCGGCGTGGTGGAACTTGCCGGGCTCCGGATACCGGACGAAGGCGATGTCGTGCGCCTTGTTGGAGCAGGTCAGCCAGATGCCGATCACGCCGTCCGGGCTGTCCACCTGTTCGGCCAGCGAGAAGTCCAGCGCCTCGCGGAAGAAGGCGAGGTTCTTCTCGATGTCCGGGCCGTAGAGCAGCGCGTGGTCGAAGCGGATGGCGCGCATGCCGCGCGGCTCCTCCGGCCAGATGTGCGGGTTCTCGATGGGCGGATGGTTCTCCGACAGCTCCATCGCCGCGTACAGCTCGATGCGGTGCCCGGACGGCAGCACGAAGCCGATGCGCCGGCCCACGCCCGGCTGCTCGCCCTCCGGCACATGGTCGACGGTGAGCCCCCAGTCGGTGATGCGCTTCTCAAAGATGTCCAGATCAGCATCGGAGGCGACCTTGAAGCCCATCACGTCCATGCCGGCCGTGTCGGTCGGGCGCAGGATGACGGAGTGGCGGTCGAACTCGTCCCAGCCCTTCAGGTAGACGCGGCCGTCGGAGCCTTCCGAAACCGTGTTGAGGCCGAGGCGGTCGACGTAGTGGGTCAGCGCCGCCTGCTTGTCGAGCACGCGGATCTGAATGAAGCCCGGACGCAGGACGCCGGTCAGTGCCATGGGTGTTCCCTCCTGTAAGGGGCGGCGTTCGCGCCGCCGGTTCGTTGTCGTGGCCAGCCCATATGGGCTTTTCAAAGCCCTTCTCCCCTCGCTCTCGCCGGATCTTCGATCCGGCTGCCGCGACAGGCGGATGCCTCCGGCATCCGCTGAAAGCGGGAGAAGGGTTGGGATGAGGGGTCATTACCGCCGGAGGCGGGACAAAAATTTCTTCCGGCCTGCCGGCCGTAATACCCCTCACCCCAACCCCTCTCCCTCAAGGGGAGAGGGGCTCTGAATGTGTTGTGAAGTCCGCCCTAGCCCGCCATCGCCGGGTGCCGTTCGGACACCGCGTAGCCGCCCCGGGCGAAGACCAGGGGCGCCAGTTCGGTCTGGTAGCCGTAGGACATGACCTGGCCGACCACGATCAGGTGGTCGCCGCCGTCGTAGACGTTCCAGGTCCGGCACTCGAACCGCGCCGCCAGCCCGTCGAAGATGGGGCAGCCGCCCAGGCCGGGCGTCCAGGGGATGTCCTTGAACTTGTCCTCGCCGCGGCTGGCGAAGCGGTTGGAGATGGCGATCTGGTCGGCCGACAGGACGTTGACGGCGAAATGCTCGGCGTCGCGGAAGATGGCGGCGCTGTAGGCGGCCTTGTCGACGCTCCACAGGACCAGCGGCGGGTCGAGCGAGACGGAGTTGAAGCTGCTGGCCGTAACGCCGATGGGGGCGCCGTTGTCGTCCAGGGTGGTCACCACCGTGACGCCGGTGGGGAACTGGGAGAGCGCGCGGCGGAAATCGCGCGGGTCGATGGTCGCGGTCATCGGCGGTGTCCTTACAGCTTCGAGGCCGGCGTGCCGCCGATGCCGAAATGCTTCTTGGGGATCTCGTCGATCAGCACGGTGACGGTGCTGGTCGGGGTCGCCACGGTGCGCAGGATGGCGTCGGTCACCTCGCGGATCAGCGCCTCCTTCTGCTCGTCGGTGCGGCCTTCCATCATGCTGATGCGGGCGATGGGCATGCGGGTGCTCCCGGTCTGGTGGGAAAGGTCAGATGTCGAGGACGAGGCGGGGGGTTTTGGAGCGCGAGCAGCAGACGACGATCTGGTCGTTGTCTTCCCGCTCCTCCTCGCTGAGGAACTTGTCCTTGTGGTCGGGCGTGCCTTCCAGGACGTCGCAGATGCAGGTGCCGCACACCCCCTGCTCGCACGACTTCTTCACCCGGATGCCGGCCTTGGTGAGCGCGTCTATGATGGTCTGGTCGGGACCGACCTGCAGGGTGACGCCGCTGCGCGCCGCCACCACCTCGAACGCGTCGCCGTGCGTGTCGACCTGGGCGTTGAAGTATTCGTAATGGATGCGGCCGGAGTCGTAGCCGGCGGCCTTCGCCTCGGCGATCACCCAGTCCATGAAGCCGGACGGGCCGCAGACGTAGACGTGCGCGCCGGCCGGCTGGGCGCCCAGGCACGCCTTCGGGTCGAAGCGCTGTGCCGCGTCCTCGTCGTCGAAGTGCAGGCGCAGCTGCTCCGGGAAGGCCGCCGCCAGCTCGTCCAGGAAGCCGGCGCGGTCGCGCGAGCGGCTGCAGTAGTGCAGCTCGAACGGCTTGCCGGCGGCGCGCAGCGCGTAGGCCATGGCCAGCATTGGCGTGACGCCGATGCCGCCGCCGACCAGCACCGACGTCCCGGCCTCCATGTGCAGCGGGAAGTGGTTGCGCGGAGCGGAGATGCGCACCGCCGTGCCGGCGGCGAAGTCGCGGTGAATGGCCCGCGAGCCGCCGCGCGAGTTCGGATCGTCGAGCACGCCGATGCGGTAGCGCTCCGCTTCCCCCGGCGGGTTGCACAGCGAGTACTGGCGCACGAGGCCGTCGGCCACGTGCACGTCGATGTGCGCCCCCGCCTCGAACGGCGGCAGCGGGCCGCCGTCCGCGCGGGCCAGTTCGAAGACGGCGATGCCCGCCGCCTGGTCCTCGCGGGCGGTGACCACCGCCTCGATCACCATGTCGTTCTGTTCGCTGCTCATTCCCTGTCACACCTCATTCACCCGTAGGTTGGGTTGAGGCCAAAGCCGAAAACCCAACGTGTCCGCACCGCCGGCCGCGTTGGGTTTTCGCTGGCGCTCAACCCAACCTACGAACGACCCACCGTCCTCACCGCATGAAGATGCCGCCGTTGACGTCCCAGGCGGCGCCCGTCACGAAGCTCGCCTCGGGGCTGGCCAGACGGACGACGAGGTCGGCGACGAAGGCCGGGTCGCCCAGCGCCTTCACCGGGATCATCCCCTCGATGATCTGCGCCAGCCGGTCCGGCGGGACGGCCGCGCGCACCGACGGCAGGTCCATCGGACCCGGCGCCACGGCGTTGACCGTCACCCCCTGCGCGGCCAGCTGCCGGGCGAAGATCTTGGTCAGCGTCAGGATGGCGCCCTTGCTGGCGGCGTAGTGGGCGCCCGACGCGGTGCCGCCGTTCTGCCCGGCCAGCGAGGCCATGTTGACGATGCGCCCGTAGCCCTGCGCGGCGAAATGCGCGCCGAACACCTGGCAGCCGAAGAAGGTGCCGCGCTGGTTCACCGCCGTGACGCGGTCGAACTCCTCGGGCGTGATGTCCATCACCGGGGTGGTGGGCGTCATCGCCGCGTTGTTGATCAGCACGTCGACCCGGCCGAAGGCCTCCACCGCGCGGGCGAGCCCGGCGGTAAAGTCCTCCTTGGCGGTGACGTCCAGGGCGAAGGCCGTGATCCGCTCGCCGGACGGCGCGATCTCCCGCGCCGCCTGCTCCGCCGCGTCCGCCCGCACGTCGGTGACGGCGACGGCGTGGCCGGCCCGGTGCAGCGCCTCGGCGATGTAGCGGCCGAGGCCCTGCGCGGCGCCGGTGACGACCGCGCCGTGGTGCACCGCCGCCCCCGTCACAGGATGTAACCGATGCTGGAGAGGTGATGGTCGGCGTTCAGCAGCCGGACCACCTTCTCGGCGATGCGGAAATCCCCGCCCTGGCGGCGCAGCGTGAAGGTCACGTCGGCCGGGTAGGTGCGCAGGTTGCCGTGCCGGTTCTCGCTGATGTGCTGGGCGCAGCGCACCTTCACCGTGGCGCCGTCGTCCGACAGGATGCGGAAGCGGCCGACCGCGCGCACCGTCTTCAGCGTGGTCTGGGTGGAGATCGCCTCGCCGCCCAGCAGGCGTTCGACGCGCAGCTTGCGCATCTCGGCCTTGTCGTAGGCGAAGTTCAGGGTGTTGGCGTAGTCCTCGGTGTTGGGGTCGACCGGCACCACGTAGATGCCGTCCTCCGCCCAGAGGTCGAGCCACTCGCGGTATTCCTGGAAGTCCAGCATGTCGGCTTCCTTGTTGATGAAGGCCGCCACGTCGTTGAGCTGCGTGCTCATGGATGCAATCCTCGCTTCTTGCCGATCAGCGTCTTGGCGATCAGGCCGTCATCATTTCTTTGTACTTGCGGTACGCGGCCCGCATGCCGGTCTCCGAGCAGACGGCACCGGCGACGTTGCCGTCCGGGCTGGTCTTCAGCTTGGACATGCCGCGGTTGACCAGGATCCATTCGTCGTCACCGGCGTAGGAGCCCTTCTGCACGCGCTCCCACGCCTCGGCGTCGTCGGGGGTGCCGAAGCCCATGGGGCCCTGGAAGTGCTCGTGCAGGCGCATGCGCAGCTGGTTGAAGGCGGCAGGCGCGCCCTCGCCGCCGATGGCGACGTGGTGGATCTCCGTCTCCTCGACCGAGACCGGGCGCAGCACGCGGAAGAACGCCATGGAGCAGGCGACGTTGGGGAACAGGTTCAGGTTGAAGCCCGAGCCGCCCACCGCGCGCACCAGACGGCGGACCTCCTGGTCGTTGTAGCCCTCGCGCTCCAGCTCGGCCGCGAACTCGGCGAAGCGGGCGGGGATCGGGGCGTCCAGGTTGGCCTCCAGGTCGACCAGCTCGGGGATCATCACCATGACCGAGTGGCCGTTGCCCAGGTCCTCCACGAAGCCCGCACCGTTCAGGAAGTCGAAGACCTGGCTGGTCTGGTTGTCCAGCGAGGTGACGAACGACTTGTGGACGATCGGGAAGTGGTAGGCGTCGGTGGTGTTCTCCAGCTGGATCTTCCAGTTGCCGGGGAAGCGGAAGCGGTGGTCACCCAGCACCTTCACCGGATAGCCGCCGCCCTGCTTCATGAACAGGTCGATCCACTTCTTCGCCCCACCGAGGTAGTCGGTCAGCGGCTGCATGTCCGCCTTCAGCGTGGCGAAGATCATGCCCTGGTAGGTCTCGTGCCGGACCTTGATGAGCGGGTAGTCCTTCTTGTCGAAGACGCCCTCGTACTCCTCGGGCTTCGGCAGGGCGCGCAGTTCGCCGTCCAGCGCGTAGCCCCAGCCGTGGTAGGGGCAGGTGAAGCTCTTCACCTTGCCGCGCTTGCCCTCGCACACGGTGGCGGCGCGGTGGCGGCAGCGGTTGAGCAGGACGTGGATCTCGCCCTTGCGGTCACGGCTGATGATGACCGGCTGGCGGCCGATGTAGGAGGTCTTGTAGGAGCCGGATTCCGGCACCTCGCTGGTGTGGCCGACCCAGACCCAGGTGTTGTTGAAGATCTTGTCCATCTCGGTCTCGAACAGGGCCGGATCGGAATAGAGCGACGTGTGGACCTTGTCTTCCAGCACCCGGTCGGTGACGTCGACCTCGGGGGCCTTCTTGCTGCGGCATGCGGTGATGGTGGTCATGGCTCTCTCACAGAGAAGGGTTTTTTATTTCGGCACCGGCAGGTCGGCGGCGGCGTCCCACGGCTGGTCGACCTTGCGGCTGAAGAGGCGTTCGGTCTGGAAGTGCGCCATGCGCCACTCCCCCTCGTCCCGCCGGAAGCGGACGTCGAGGCGGGCGGCGGAGAGCTGCGAATCCCCCGACGCGAAGGTCGAGGTCTGCAGCATCAGCCAGCGCCCGGTGGCCGCGTCCCCGTCCACCGCGATCTCCTCGCTGGTGAGGAAGTGCGCGTTCAGGCGGAAGTGGGCGGGCGGCACCGTGTACTTGGCGAACATGGCGCGGATGGCCGCCGCCCCCTCCAGCCGGCCGAAGGTGGCGGCGTAGCGGCCCCGCCCCTCCCACACGGCGTCCGGCGTGAACAGTGCCATCAGCGGCTCCAGGTCGAAGCCCTCGCGCAGGTCGTCGCACAGCGCCATGTAGCGGTTGATGCAGGCGCGGACCCGCTTCTCCGCCTCCAGGTCCTCGACCCGCCGGAGCAGGGCGCGGAGTGTCAGCCGTTCGGACATGGTGCGATTCCGCCGATGCCCCGGGATCAGGTCGGGATCTGGAGTTCGCGGCCGATCCGCGTCTCCACCGCGCAGTACTTCCACAGCTTGTAGGTGCCGTCGCCCACCGGGATGGTGCGGAACAGGTTGCAGGCGGCGACCACCGTCTCGTAGTCTGGCATGTCCGTCATGAAGTAGCAGGTGAAGGGATAGCCCTTCGACGGGCCGACCATGGAGCGGTCGTCGTCCAGCGTGCCGATGATCTTCGCCCCCGGCAGCGTGGACATCTCCTTCATCATCCGGCTGAACGCCTGCCAGACCTGACCGGCTTCCTCGGCGGTGGCGTCCATGAAGTTCTGGTTGACGGAAATGCAGAACAGAACCCGCAACGGCGTCTTGTCGGCCATGTGTTCCTCCTGAATGGGCGTGTTTCTGGTTTAAGGATCAGAGATATCCGGGGAGCGGCTGCTTGCCGAAGAACATCGCCCCGGCGTTCTGGTAGGTGATCGCCCCCATGAAAGCGTGCTGCGTGCACATCGCCGCGTCGCGGAACAGCTGCGACAGCGGGTGATCGTTGTAGGTGCTGGTCATGCCCGACAGCTGGTAGGCGATGCGCACCGCCTCCGCGCACTCGTGCGTCAGGTTGGTGGCGGCGAGGCGGATCATGCTGGTCTGGTGCGGCGTCGGCCGGCCTCCGGCCTGGATGGCGGCCCAGGCGTCCTCGGTCGCCTCGTAGAAGAAGGCGCGGGACGAGCGGACCTTGGCCTCCGCCTTCGCCACCTCGATCTGCACGTAGGGGCGGTCGCCGATGTTGGGAGCGCCGGTGACCGAGGTGCGCGACGACGCCGTCGCCTGGATCACGTCCAGCGCCTCGCGCGCCAGGCCCAGCGTGACCACCGACAGGACCTGTGCCGCGAAGGCGAGGCTGGGGTAGCGGAAGAAGGGCGCGTCCACGGTGGGCGCGCCACCGCGGGTGAAGGTCCATTCCTCCGGCACCACGACGTTCTCGACCACCAGGTCGTGGCTGCCGGTGCCGATCAGGCCGATGACGTCCCACGCCGGTTCGATGTGGACATATTCGCGCGGGATCACCGCCATGCGCGGCAGGGCCTGCCCGTCGTCCGGCATGATGCCCACGCCGCAGACCGAGGCGCCCATGCAGCCGCTGCCGAACTGCCAGCGGCCGTTCACGCGGTAGCCGCCGTCCACCTTCTGGGCCGGCTGCGGCGGGAAGATGCCGCCGGCGAACACCACGTCGGGGCCGTTCGCCCACACCTTCTCCACCGTCTGCGGCGGCAGGGCCGAGAGGTAGGCGGGGTTCATGCCGAAGCTGGCGACCCAGCCGGCCGAGCCGTCGGCCGCGGCGATCGCCTCGACCATCAGCAGGAAGTCGATGGGCGACTTCTCGTCCCCGCCGTAGCGCTTGGGCACCAGGGCGCGGTAGACGCCGATCTCCTTGAACTGCTCGATGACGTCCTGGGAGATGTATTTCTGCTGTTCGAATTCCTTGCGGCGGGCGCGGATGTCGGCGAGCAGCGCGTCGAATTTCGCGGCACCGCCCCAGGCGTCCTTGTCGATCTCGTGGCGAGGCATGTGGTGAAGTCTCCCAAGAACGAGGGTTATTGGACGGCCAGACGGGCGGCGATCTGCTGGCCGACGGCGCACAGCGCCGCGTCCCCGCCCTTCCGGCCGACAAGCTGCAGGCTCACCGGGCGGCCATCGGCCGGCGGCAAGGGAATGGAGAGGGCCGGGTGGCCCGACAGGTTGAAGGGCCGCACCAGGGCCGAGGCGCGCAGGTCCACGCGACCCGACAGCGCCTCGTCCAGCGCCATGGGGAAACCGGGCAACGTCGGCAGCGCCAGCGCGTCCACGTCGGCCAATGCGCGGTCCACCTCCGCCGTGAAGCGGGCGCGGACCTCTTCCGCCGCGGCCAGATCCTCGGCCGTCGTCTCCGCCGCCTTCGCCAGCCGCGCGGCGACGTCGGCGCCGACCAGCCCGGTGTCCAGGTAGCGTCCGCAGGCGGCCCAGGTCTCGGCGTTGATGATCGTCAGGCCGGCGTTGAACGCCGCCACGAGCGACGGCAGCTCGACCGGCCGCGCGACGGCGCCGGACTCCGCCACCGCCCGCGCCACGGCGCTCAGCACGGCGGGTTCGGCGGCGACGGACAGCGTGCCCAGGACGGGGGCGCCGGTGCGCGGCGCCTCCGGTGTGAAGGTGGGGTCCATGGCGGCCATGCCGGCGACCAGGGCGTCCATGGACGCGCCCATGGGGCCGACGCAGTCCAGGCTGCTCTCCGCCGGCATCACGCCGCGGCGCGACACCCGCCCGAAGGTGGGCTTCAGGCCGTAGACGCCGCAGCAGGCGGCCGGCAGGCGGATGGAGCCGCCGGTGTCGGTGCCGATGGCGAAGTCGACCAGCCCGGCCGCCACCACCGCCGCCGACCCGCTGGACGAGCCGCCGGGGATCAGCGCGGGAAAGCGCGGGTTGACCGGCGTGCCGGACCACGCGTTCACCCCGGTCATGCCGTAGGCGAACTCGTGCAGCGCGGTCTTGCCGACGATGCGGCAGCCGGCGTCCAGCACCGCCCGCACCACGTCGGCGTGGGCGGCGGCCGGCGGCGCGGCCTCCAGGGACCGGCTGCCGGCCTTGGTGGGCAGGCCGGCGATGTCGATGGTGTCCTTGACCGCAACGGTTGGGCCGCGATCACCGATGACACAGCGATGAATGAAGCCGTCGAACACAGGCGGCAGGCCCCTGTCAGCGTCCGCCGGCATGGCGCCGGGGCGGACTTGGATTGATTCCGGGAAGCGTTGTAAGTGTTTCACTATTCACTTGAAAAGTCAACTAGTGTAACGGCAGAAAATCAGGGTGTAGGCGGGAATCTGGCGGGGTTCTTGAGGGGCCGCATAAGCCCCTCCCCCCTCGCGGGGGAGGGGTTTGGGGAGAGGGGGATTACCGGCGGCAGCCGGGACAAAGACTCTCTTCCGCCGTCGTCCGGCGGCTATCCCCCTCTCCCCAACCCCTCTCCCGCAAGGGGAGAGGGGCTCGTATTTCTACTTCAGCAGCTTCCAGGCACCGTCCTTGACGGTGATCATCACGCGGCCGCGCTCGTCGAAGCCGGAGTGGTCCTGCGGCGTCATGGTGAACACGCCCTGGGTGCCGACCAGCTCCTTGCTGGTCTCCAGCGCGTCGCGCAGCGCCGCGCGGAACTCCGGCGTGCCGGGCTTGCCGCCCTTCAGCGCGGCGGGAACGGCGTTGGCCAGCAGCAGACCGGCGTCGTAGACGTTGGCGCCGAAGGTGGCCGGGACGCTGCCGTAGGCCGCCTTGTAGGCGTCGACGTAGCCGCCGGCGACCTTCTTCGACGGGTGGTCGTCGCCGATCTCGTCCAGCACCAGCATCAGGCTGGCGGCCAGCACCGCGCCCTCCACCTTCTTGCCGCCCAGCTTCAGGAAGTCGGGCGAGGCCGCGCCGTGCGTCTGGTAGATGCGGCCCTTG
>NZ_DASPMG010000167.1:0-12477 GCF_035627195.1 Azospirillum sp. | reverse complement strand
GTAGCTGACGAGGGTGCTCATGCGGACTGCGTGCCTTTCTCCCCAGAGGACCCGCCTTGTTCCCCGCGCGCCGCCCTCACGCGGAGGGAGGGCGCGCACCGGCCGGCGGGCGACCGGGGCGCACTGTAGCAGACCCACATGCGGAATCAAGTTCCGCGAAATTCATTTCCGCTTCGCGGAATATCGGTGTGTGCACGGCCTTTCCCGCGTGCCTTTTTTCCGAGCAGACGGTTGGCAAATCGACAGCCACCCCCCTAAAACCGGAATGCCTGCCTTCCCATATAAGCAGGCGGCCCGCCTTCCGGGTTGCAACGACGACGGACCACCATGTTCACCTCTCGCTCCACTCGTACCCGATCGCTGACCGCCATCGCGGCGGCGCTCGTCATCGCGCTTGCGGCCGGCACGGCGGACGCGCGCGCCGGCAAGAGTTCCTCCAGCGGCAGCCGCGGCACGCGCACCTACGACGCGCCCGCGACCACCAACACCGCGCCGAGCACCGCGGCACCGATGCAGCGCTCGGCCACGCCGGACGCGCCGTCGGCCGGCATGCAGCGCCCCGGCATGGCCACGCCGGCCGCGCAGCCGGGCGGCTTCTTCTCGCGCGGCGGCTTCATGGGCGCGCTCGCCGGCGGCCTGCTGGGTGCCGGCCTGTTCGGCCTGCTGTCCGGCAGCGGCCTGTTCGGCGGCATGGCGGGCTTCGCCAGCATCATCGGCCTTCTGCTGCAGTTCGCGCTGATCGGCGGCCTGATCTGGCTGGCGGTGCGCTTCTTCCGCAGCCGTTCGGCCCAGCAGCCGGCCTACGCCGCCGGTGCCATGGGCGCCGGCCCGATGGGCAATGGTCAGGCCGGTTACCAGCGCCAGGGCCATCCGGGCGTGATGGGCGGCGGCACGGGTTCGGGTATGGGTTCCGGCATGGGCGCCGGCCTCGGCGGTTTGGCCGGCGGGCTCGGCGGCGGCATGGGCCAGCGCCCGGCGCCCCGCGCCCGTGGTGAGCGCAGCGACGAGATCGGTATCGGCCCGTCCGACTACCAGGAGTTCGAGGGGCTGCTGGTCGGCATCCAGGACGCCTACGGGCGTGAGGATTCCTTCGCGTTGCGCCAGATGGCGACGCCGGAGATGGCGAAATACTTTACCGACGACCTAGCCGAGAACGCCAGCCGCGGCCTGCACAACCGGGTGTCCGACGCCCAGCTGCTGCAGGGCGACCTGGCCGAGGCATGGCGCGAGCCGGGGGCCGAGTACGCCACCGTGGCGATGCGCTTCGGGCTGATCGACGTGACGGTGGAGCGCGCCACCGGCCGCGTGGTGGAGGGCGACCCCAACACCCGCACCGAGGCGACCGAGCTGTGGACCTTCCGCCGCACGCCGGGCGGCCGCTGGCAGCTGTCGGCGATCCAGCAGGCCAACTGATCGCACGATCAGGAAAAAAACGAAGGGGCGCCGAAAGGCGCCCCTTTTGTTTGGAGACTTATCCTTACCTGGAGGCGCTTAGGACAGCGCCTTCACCGCGTCGTCGGCGTTGGCGTGGATCTCGAACAAGCTGGTGAAGCCGCTCATGTCGAAGACCTCGCGAATCGAGGCGGACATGGCGGCCAGCACGATCCGGCTGCCGGCCGGGCGCGCGCGCTTGGCGGCGACCAGCAGGGCGCGCAGGCCGGCCGAGCTGATGTAGGCCAACTGCGCCATGTCGACGACCACCGAGGCCCCATTGTTCGACACCGCCTGCACCAGCCGCGCCTCGAAGGCGCCGGCGGTGCCGCTGTCCACGCGGCCGGCGGGCTTGAGGATGAGGATGCCGTTCCGGGTTTCTTCGTTGATGTCCATGAATCCCTCTTCCCTCCTCGGCAACGCTGCCGGCCCAAGGTTTACCCGGCCGGCCGTGCGCTGACGACAGAAATCTTGCCCGCCGCGGGGCGCCTGAAGTCCTATCCATAGCGCATCGCGCCGCCGCGCGCATCCCCGCCGGCCGTTTTCCGCTGGCCGTGACCAAGGCCGGCGGGCCTGATATACCGTCCCCGAGGACCGTCAATGGACGGTTGTGCCGGGAAGGGGCGGACGGTGCCGGACGATGTGGTTGGCGACTCGATGGGACGGGACGGCGCTGCGCTCGCCGCGCGGCCGCCTTCGCGCCCGTCCGCCAAGTCTTTCGAACGGCCGAAGCCCGTCGCCCCGGCCGTGGGCGATCTGGCGCCGGGGGCGCTGCTGCGCGCCTCGTGGAACCCGCTGCTGGCCGCCGCCGCCCCGCTGCTCGACCTCGCCGGGCGGCTGCGCGACTTGCCGGCGCACGGCGGGCCGGAGGCGCTGCGCGAGCGCGTGTTGGCCGAGGTGCGCCGGTTCGAAAGCAACGCCGCCGGTGCCGGCATCCCGCAGGAGGAGATCCGCGTCGGCCGCTTCGCGCTGTGCGCCACGCTGGACGACGTGGTGCTGGGCACACCGTGGGGGCCGCGCTCCGCCTGGGGCCGCGAGGGGCTGGTGACGACGGTGGAGCGCGCCACCGGTGCGGCCGAGCGGTTCTTCGACCTCTTGGAGACCATGCTGTCCAACCCGCACCTGCACCGGCGCGAGTTGGAGCTGTTCTACGTCTGCCTGTCGCTGGGGTTCGAGGGCAAGTTCCGCGACCGGCCGCGCGGCGGTCACGACCTTGCCCACCTGCGCGACAACCTGTTCCGCCTTCTGCGGCGCGAGCGGGGTGGGTCCGACCGCGCCCTGTCGCCCACGTGGCGCGGCATGGCGGAGCGGTTCCGGCCGCTGGGCGCGGTGGTGCCGCCGTGGGTGGTCGCTGCCGTATGCGCCGCCGTCCTGTCCGCGCTGTTCCTGGTGCTGGCGCAGTCCTTGAGCGAGCGGGCCGACCCGGTGGCGGCGCGTCTGGCCTCCCTGCTGCCCGAGCGGCCGATCGAGATCGCCCGCCTCGCCCCGCCGCCGTCGCCCAACGCCGGGCCGGCGTTGCTGGCACGTGCCCGGAAGGCGCTGGAGCCGGAGCTTGCCACCGGCGACGTCAGCGTGCTGGCGGCCGACGATGGGGCGCTGGTGGTGCGCATGCAGGGCGCTTTGTTCCCCACCAACAGCGACGCGCTGCGCGCGCGCTTCCGCGCCGTGACCGAGCGCATCGGCGAGACGCTGGCGCGCGAGCAGGGCTATGTGCTGGTGGTGGCGCACACCGACGCGCTGCCCGGCCGCAACGTCCGCTTCCCCACCGCGCAGGCGCTGAGCGAGGCGCAGGCGGAGGCGGTGCGCCGGATCCTGGAGCGCCACGTCGGCGCCAACCGCCTGTCGGCCGAGGGGCACGGCGACGCCGAGCTGCCGCCGGTCTCGGGGCACTCGCCCGCCGCCCGCGCCGCCGCCCGGCGCGTCGACGTGCTGCTGTATCCGCGGTAGGTCGGCATGACCGCAGTCCGTTCCATCCTTACTCACCTGACTGGCAACCCGCGCGTGCGCTGGGCCGTCACGCTGGCCGGTGCCCTGGCACTGTGCGCCGTGGCCTGGGTGGCCGCACCGCTGGTGGTGCTGGCCGGGCACCGGCCGCTGGAGGACGTGGGCTCGCGCGCGGCGCTCGGGGCGCTCATCCTGCTGGTGTGGGCGCTGGGCAACGGACGCGCCGACCGGCGGGAGCGCCGGGCCAACGAACGGCTGGTGGCGGCGCTTGCCGCCTCCCCGGATCCCGAGGCGCGGCTGTCGCTGGAGGAGATCACCGGCCTGCAGGCCCGGCTGGCGGACGTGCTGGAGCGGCTGCGCACGCAGCGCTTCGGCGCGCGGTTCGGCGGGCGCTACCTGTACCAGCTTCCCTGGTACCTGATGATCGGCGCGCCGGGTTCAGGCAAGACCACCGCGCTGACCGCCTCCGGCCTGGGGTTCCCGCTGGGCGAGGGCGCGCACGCGCTGTCCGTTCCGGCGCTGGGCGGGACGCGCAGCTGCGACTGGTGGTTCACGGACGAGGCGGTGGTCGTCGACACCGCTGGCCGCTACACCACGCAGGACAGCCGGCACGCGGTCGATTCGCGTGTCTGGGCGGGCCTCCTGGAGCTGTTGAAGGAGCACCGGCCGCGCCAGCCGGTGAACGGCGTGCTGGTCACCGTCAGCCTGCCCGACCTCGCGACCTGGAGCGATGGCGACCGCCGCAGCCACGCGCTGACCATCCGCCGGCGTTTGGCGGAGCTGCGCACCCAGTTGGGCCTGCGCCCCCCGGTCTATGTGGTGTGCACCAAGGCGGACCTGGTCAGCGGCTTCACCGGTTTCTTCGACGCGCTGACGGAGGAGGAGCGGCGGCAGGTCTGGGGCGTCACCTTCCCGATGGGCGAGGGGCCTGGCGGGCTCGGCCCCGCCGCGTGGTTCCGCGACACCTTCACGGCGCTGCTGCGCCGCCTGGACGAGCGGCTGCTGGAGCGCCTGCACCAGGAGCCGGACGTCGAGCGCCGCTCGCTGAACTTCACCTTTCCGCTGCAGATGGCGTCGCTGGAAGGGCCGCTGGCCGATCTGATCGAGACCGCCTTCGCCGCCGGGCCGGAGGAGGAGGCGCCGCTGCTGCGCGGCGTCTACTTCACCAGCGCCACGCAGGGCGGGGTAGCGGTGGACCGGCTGGCCGCACCCTTCGCCGCCTTCGGCGCTACCCCCGCCGCTCCCGCCGATGACCCGCCGGTGCAGCGCCACAGCTTCTTCCTGGAACGCCTGCTGCGCGACGTGGTGTTCGCCGAGGCCAATCTGGCTGGCGTCGACCGCGTGCTGGAGCGTTCGCGGCGGCGCCACCAGGGGCTCGCCATCGGGGCCACGCTGGCCGCCACGGCGGCCGTCGCCGGGTTCTGGGCCAACAGCCATGGCGGCAACGCGGCGCTGGTCGACCGCGTCGCCGCCGCCGTCGCCCGCGCCGAGGCGGCCATCCGCGCGCTGGACACGCCGCCGCGCTCGCTGGCGCGCGTCGAGGATACCGACTTTGCCGCCGTCCTACCGACGCTGGACGCGTTGCGCGGGATCCCCACCGGCTATGCCGACCGCGGCGGTTGGCCGTCCTTCGTGCTGGCCGGTGGGCTGTACCAGGGCGACCGGCTGGGGCCGCGTGCCGACGCGGTCTATCGCCGGGCACTGCGCAGCGTGTTCCTGTCGCGCCTCGTGCTGCGTCTGGAGGAGCAGCTGCGCACCGGCTGGGCGCGGCCGGACCAGCTTCGCCTGTCGTTGCGCGCCTACCGTATGATCGGTGGGCGGGAGCCGCTGGACCCTGCCTTCGTCGCCGAGTGGATGGCGGCCGACTGGCAGCGCACGCTGGCCGGCCCGGCGCACGAGGACAAACGCCGCGCGCTGGGCGAGCATCTGGCGGCGCTGTTCGACGTCGGCTTTGCCGCCGTGCCGCTGGACGATGCGCTGATCGACCGTGTGCTGGAGGTGCTGGAACAGGCAACGCCGCGCCCGCTGCCCTTCCCCTCGCCCCAGGGCCCGGCATGAGCCGCGCCCGCACCGCGCCCGCGCCGGTCGAGGAGGCGTTCGGCCCCGGCTTCCATGGCAAGGTGCCGGCACGGGGCGATTTCGTGGCGCATGGCTTGCCCTCCCGCTTCATCACGCCGTGGGACGCGTGGCTGCAAGGGGCGCTGGCGGAAAGCCGCGCGCGCATCGGCCCGGCGTGGGAGCGGCTGTTCGCCGCCAGCCCGGTGTGGCGCTTCACGCTCGCCCCGGGCCTGTGCGGCGGGCGGGCGGTGGCCGGCGTGCTGGTGCCCTCGGCCGACCGCGTCGGGCGGCTCTATCCCTTCGTGCTGGCGGCGGCGCTGCCGGTGGGGGTGGACCTCGCCGCCGTGCCGTTCGGCTGCGCCACCTGGTTCGGCCGGGCCGAGGCGGTGGCGATCGCCGCCTGCCAGGACGGTGCCGATCCCGAGGCCAGCGCCGCCGAAGCCGAAGCGCTTGACCGGCCGGACCCCGGCTTCGCCGCGCACAACCCGCTGCACCGCCAGCGGCTGGAGGCGATGGTCGGGCCGCTGCCGGAGATGCCCAGCCTGTGGTGGACGCGCGGGGCGCACTGGGTCACCTCGTCCATGGTGGCCTGTCGCCGCCTGCCCAGCGGGGAGCGCTTCGCCGCCTTCCTCGACAACGGGTGGGAGCGCTGGGGCTGGTGTGATACGGAAGCGATGTGAGGGCGCATGACCGATTCTGACACCTTCTGCTTCGACCTCGGCCCGGCGCAGATCGGCCCCTACGCCGTGCGCGGCGTGTTGGGAGAGGGCGCCATGAGCATCGTCTACGCGGCCGAAGCCGGCGACGGCGGCGACGTGGCGGTGAAGGTGCTGCGCGGCGAGCTGCTGGCCGGGCCGGAGCGCGCCTCCATCCTCGCTCGCTTCCGGCGGGAGGCGGAGATCGGCACCCGGCTCGACCACCCGCACATCGTCCGCATCCTGGATCACGGCGACTGGCGCGGCTCGCCCTGGCTGTCCATGGAGATGGTGGCCGGGCGCGACCTGAAGCGGATGATGGACGCGGGCGACCGGCTGACGCCCACGCAGGCGGCCACGCTGGTGCTGCGCGTGCTGGACGCGCTGGCGGCGGCGCACGCGGCCGGCGTCGTCCACCGCGACGTCAAGCCGGCCAACGTGATGGTCGAGGACGGCTTGGCGCCGAAGCTGATGGACTTCGGCATCGCCCACGTCGCCCAAAGCGACCTGACCATGCGGGACGAGCTGCTGGGCAGCCCCGCCTACATGGCGCCGGAGGTGCTGCGCGGCGAAGGGGCAGACGCGCGCAGCGACCTGTTCTCGGCCGGCGTGATCCTCTACGCGCTGCTCGCCCGCCGCCGGCCGTTCTCCGGCACGGTGGCGGAGGTGATGCGGCAGATCCTGTTCGAGGAGCCGCCGCCGCCGTCCCGCGTCGACCCGCTGGTGCCGGCCGTGTTCGACGGCGTGGTGGCGACGGCGCTGGCCAAGGACCCGGCCCGCCGCTTCCCCACCGCCGACGCCTTCGCCCAGGCCCTGCGCAACGCGCTGGCCGCCGCCGGCGACGCGGCCGAAGCGACGGGCGTGCTGGTTTTCGAGGACGCGTCCTGGCCCACCGCCGCGCCCGATGCGGGTGACGCGGCGGAGGCGTTGCGCGCGCTGCTCAAGGGTTTGCCGGCCGGCACGCTGGGCGAGAAGGCGCTGGCCGAGGCCGCCCGCCTGCTCGATGCCGCCGTGCGTCGTGCGCCGGCGGCGCGCGCCGTGGCGCTGGACAGCGTGATCGTGGACGAGGGGCTGGCGCCGCTGGCCGCGCTGATCCGCGCCGGCATGCCGGCCCCCGGTGCGGCACCCGGCGCCGTGCGCGCGGACTGGATGGCGCTGGTCCGGCTGTTCGCCCGGCTGGCCGAAGCCGCCGTGGCGCGCGGCCTCCAGGATGCCGCGGTGGCTGCGACGCAGGAGGTGGCCGTGGCGCTGAACGCGGCGCTGGCGGACTATGCGCGGCGCCTGGACGACCTGCTGGCGGCCGACGACAACCCCGACCTCGCCGTTATTTCGGCCGACTTCCTGCGTCTCGACGTGCTGCTGCTGGCGCTGGAGGTGCTGCGCGCCGACCACGCGGCGGCGCAGGGGGCGCTGGCGGTCTTCGCCGCGCGCGTCATGCGCAAGGTCAACGCCACCATCGCCGGCTTCCTGGCGGAGGTGGACGACGGGGCGGAGGGCGGGGCGGAGGACGGCGTGGCGCGCTTCGGCGTTGCCGTCCTGCTGTCGGAGGTGGAAAGCCTGCTGGACCTCGCCGCCCGCCTGCTGGACGCCGATCCGGGTCCCGGCCTGGGAGACGACCTGGGCGAGGCCGACGTCGCCGCCTTCCTGGCGCACGCCCGCGCCCTGGCCGGGCGCGTGGCGGCGGAGCTGCGCGCCGAACCGGACGCCGCAGTCTTCGGCGGCCGGCTCAAGGCGCTGGCGGCGCTCTACACGGTGGCGACGCGGCTGCCGTCCGGGGCGGTCCTGCGCCAGCCGCTGGCGGCACTGACGCAGGAGCTGTACGCGCAGGTGTCGGCTCTGCTCGACGCCATTCCGGCCGCCGAGCCCGAACGCATCGAGGCGGTCTACGACATGGCCGAGGCCCTGGGTTGGAGCGAGGTTCAGCGCGCCGCCGTCACGGCGCTGCGCCGCCGGCTGGTGGCGCGGGGGTAGGGAGCCCCCTCAATCCGCGTCTTCCAGCGCGCGTTCGCGCACCGTGTGGATCAGCGCGCGGAGCTGGCCGGGGGTGACCGGCTTGTGCAGCACGTCGACACCGGAGCGTTGCGCCTCCACCAGACGGTCGGGGCCGGTGTCGCCGGTCAGCAGGATGCTGGGCACCGCGTCGCCCCAGGCGTCGCGCACCGCGCGGATCGCCTCCACGCCCGTGCGCCCGCCGCCCAGGCGGTAGTCGGAGATGAGCACGTCCGGCGGCCGGCCGCGCGCGGCGAGCGCGCGCAATGCCTCGTCGGCGCTCAGCGCCGTCTCCACGTCGAAGCCCCAGCTTTCCAGCAGCGCCCGCATCCCGTCCAGGATGATGGACTCGTCGTCGATGATGATGGCGAAGCCCCGCTCCGGCGCCTCCGCCCCGGCGCGGCCGGCCGGCGCGGCGGCGTGCGGCGGCTGGACCGGCGGCACCCCGATGGTGAAGCATGACCCGCGCCCCGGCGCGGTGCGCACGTCCACCGGGTGATCGAGCAGGTTCGCCAGCCTTTTGACGATGGCGAGGCCGAGTCCGAGCCCCTGGGCGCGGTCGCGCTCGGTGTTGGCGATCTGCACGAACTCCTCGAAGATGTCGTCCAGCCGGTCGCGGGGGATGCCCGGCCCGGTGTCCGCCACGATGAGGCGCAGCTTATCGCCCTGCCGCCGGCAGCCCAGCAGCACGCCGCCGCTCTGCGTGTAGCGCAGCGCGTTTTCCAGCAGGTTGCGCAGGATGCGCAGCAGCAGCGTGGGGTCGCTCTCCACCCACGCCGACGAGCCGACCACGCGCAGCCGCAACCCCTTTTCCGCCATGCGCGGGGCGTATTCGGCGGACAGCCGCTCGAACAGGGCGGCGACGGCGAAGGGCCGCACCTCCGGCACCACGACGCCGGCCTCCAGCTTGGAGATGTCGAGCAGCCCGTCGAGCAGCGCCTTCAGCGCGTCCAGCGCCTGGCGCATGGTGTCCACCAAGGTGCCGGCCGGATGGCCGTCCAGCCGGTCGTACAGTGCGTGGACGAACAGCAGCAGCGCCTGCACGGGCTGGCGCAGGTCGTGGCTGGCGGCGGCCAGGAAGCGGGTTTTGGCGGCGTTGGCGCGCTCCGCCGCGCGGCGGGAACGGTCCTGCTCGATCAGGGCTTCGCGCAGCTTGGCTTCGGCCTGCTCGCGGTCGGTGACGTCGCGGCAGACGATCAGCACGGACTGCGCCGCCATGCCGCCGTCCGGGAATGGGGCGTCGAAGAGCGGCGTCAGGCGCAGGTCGTGCGTGCGCTCACCCAGGCGCATCAGGCCGGCGCGCGGGCGGCCATCGTCGAAGACGGCGCGCACCTCGTGCTCGACCGGCTCCATGGTTTCCGGCGGCAGGTTCAGGTCGCGCCAGCACCGCCCCCGCCACGCCCCGGGCGGCAGGCGCAGCAGGTCCACGGCGGCCCGATTGGCGAAGGTCAGGCTGCAGTCGCGCCCCACCATCATCACGGCGTCCGGCGTGGCGGTAAGGATGGCATCCAGCGTGCGCGCCTGCCGGGCGACCTCGGCGGCCAGTTCCTGCTCACGCTCCACGGCACGGGCGATCAGCGCCTGCGGGCGCACCAGCCCGGTCTCGACCACCGCGCGGAAGACGAAGAAACAGGCGGCGATCTTCAACAGGTGGCCCACCGCGTTGGCGATGCCGTACACGTCGACGTACAGAGTGAAGGCCAGTTCCGAGACGATCCGCGCTAGCGTCGCCCAGACCAGGAAGACGAGGATCTGCCGGTCGAAGCGGCGGCGGTTCGCGTGCAGCAGCGCCAGCACCACGGCATAGCCGGCCACGATGGCGTACTCGCTGCCGATCTTGAACGGCGTCAGGCCGGTGCCCGGCACGAAGCAGTCGGGGAAGACGGGCCAGACCAGGACGCTCAGCGTGCCCAGCGCCGCCGCTCCGCCGAAGCCCAGGTGCAGCCGCCACGCCGCGTGCCGCTCCAGGGGCCGCGCCACGGCCAGCAGGAATCCCGCGCATTCGATGGCGCGGGCGATGATCCAGAACTGCGTGGCCATATTGGCGTCCGCGCCCGGGATCACCTCCATGCCCTTGTACGCCAGCGTGTGCAGCGTATCGATGGCGGCCACGTACAGGTACGCCGTGCCCAGCAGCAGCATGTGGTTGTCGTGCAGCAGCCGGCGCGAGTACCAGGCGACGGTGAAGGTGCCCAACGCCACCAGGACGCTCGCCGCCTCCACCGCCGTGTGGAAGACGAGAAAGGCGGTGAAGCTGAGATACAGCAGCGCGGCAGCGCCGAGAACCGGAAGCGCTGCGGCGCCGGCGCGCCGTACGGTGCGCGGGAGCGGAGAAGACTCGGGAACGCGCTGGAGATCCGTCATTGCACCGCCGGTCACCGCTCAGAATCGGCCCGAAACCCTGCTTACCGTTAAAATTGGGGCTATTCCAGGCGGAAAGCGGACTTCCACCAAAAGCCATAGGCCGACGCGTTCAACGCCCAAGGTTGACGATCTCCACCCGCCGGTTCGCGGCGGCGGCGGGATGGGCGGGGTCGGCCGGTTCGCGCTCGCCCATACCCGCCACGTCCAGCCGCGCCGCGTTGATGCCGTGCCGGCGGACCAAATATTCCTTCACCGCCCGCGCCCTCCGTTCGGACAAGGCCTGATTGGCACCGTCGTTGCCGACACCGTCGGTGTGGCCGACGATGCGGAAGCGCAGCTCTCCGGCGCCCGGCGCCGTCAGCACCGCCGCCACGCGGTCGAGCACGGCGCGCGACTCGGGCCGGATGCGCACCGAGGCGAAGTCGAAGTTGATCAGGAAGCCCGCCTTCAGCGCGCCCGGCGGCGTGGCGATGGACGGTGCCGCTGCCGGCCCGGTGGCCGTGGCGGTGGCCGCAGGGGCCGGCATGGCGCGGGCGGGCGGAGGCGGCGGCGTCAAGGCGGGGACGGGTGCCGGCGCGTGCGCCGCGGCCGGCGGGCAACCGGGTCCCGCCACGCCCAGCAGCGCGCGGGCGATGTCGCATTCACTGGGGTTGCTGCCCAGCATCGTCGCGGCCGCGGGCGGGGCCGCGGCGACCGCCAGCACGCTCCACGCGATTCCAAAGATTCTCGCTTTCATGCCGCCTCTGTCCGCCGCGCCGCCTGCCGGTCAAGGCGGCATTGTCGGCATCCTGGCGACCGTGGTCAAACCCGGCGCGCACCGCGCATCCGGGGCCACTTGCATTTCAATCCACGAGAAAGTGTAGGCGGCCATTCGGAATTGCACGTTGTTCCCGTCGAACAATCCCCCACATTTCGGGAAAACACTCCCGTCGGCAACTCGGCCGCAGCCCGAATGCGTGACTGCGGCCTCTTTATTCACCACCCGCGCGTCATTGAAGGGTGCCGGCAGCGGCGCCATGCCGTTGCGCGTGCGCTCCACCATGTCCGTACCACCCTTGCGCCCGACGCCCCCCTCGGTTGTGGCTTGGGGCGGCGGCGCCTGATACCATCGCGCATTCTGTGCAAAAGCCGACTGGGGAGGAAAATCCATGAAATCCGTGAAAGCCCTGCTGGCCGGCCTGGCCGTCGCCGCGCTGGCCCTGCCGGGCGCCGCCTTCGCGGCCGACTACAAGGCCGAGTACAAGCTGTCCACCGTCGTCGGCAACGCGTTCCCCTGGGGCAAGGGCGGCGACCGCTGGGCAGAGCTGGTGAAGGAGAAGACCGGCGGGCGCATCAACATCAAGATGTACCCCGGCGCCGCGCTGGTGAACGGCGACCAGACCAAGGAATTCACCGCCCTGCGCCAGGGCGTCATCGACCTCGCCATCGGCTCGACCATCAACTGGTCGCCGCAGGTGAAGGAGCTGAACCTCTTCGCCCTGCCCTTCCTGATGCCCGACCACAAGGCCATCGACGCGCTGACCCAGGGTCCGGTCGGCAAGCAGCTGTTCGACCTGCTGGCGACCAAGGACGTGGTGCCGCTGGCCTGGGGCGAGAACGGCTTCCGCGAGCTGTCCAACTCCAAGAAGCCGGTGAAGACGCCGGACGACCTGAAGGGCCTGAAGATCCGCGTCGTCGGCTCGCCGCTGTTCCTCGACACCTTCACCGCCCTGGGCGCCAACCCGACTCAGATGAGCTGGGCCGACGCGCAGCCGGCGCTCTCCAGTGGTGCCGTGGACGGCCAGGAGAACCCGATGTTCCTGTTCACGGTGCTGAAGATGCACACCGTGGGCCAGAAGTTCGTGACGACCTGGGGCTACGTCGCCGACCCGCTGATCTTCGTCGTGAACAAGGACGTGTGGAACAGCTGGACGCCGGCCGACCGCGAGATCGTGCGCCAGGCCGCCGTCGAGGCCGGCAAGCGCGAGATCGAGATCGCGCGCAAGGGCCTGACCGA
>NZ_DASPMG010000166.1:0-13138 GCF_035627195.1 Azospirillum sp. | reverse complement strand
CGCCTTGGCGACGGCGGCGCCGCTGACCAGCGACACCTCGCGCTCGGCCGACCAGCCGCCCATCAGGACGGCGACGTGCTTCTTGCGGGCGGTCATGGCGTGGCTCCCATCATCCCGTCGGGCGGAACGCCGATGCGCTTGATCTCCCACTCCAGCACCACGCCGGAGGAGTCGAGCACGCGCCGCCGCACCTCTTCGCCCAGCGCCTCCAGGTCGGCCGCCGTGGCGCCGCCGAGGTTGAGCAGGAAGTTGCAGTGCTTCTCCGACACCTGGGCGTCGCCGATGCGCAGGCCGCGGCAGCCGGCCTCGTCGATCAGCTGCCACGCCTTCTTCGCGCCGTCCGGATTCTTGAAGGTAGAGCCGCCGGTGCGCGCGCGGACCGGCTGGCTGTCGCCGCGCTTGTCGGAAATCTCCGCCATGCGCCGCGCGATCGCCAGCGGCTCGTCCGCCTCGCCCTGGAACACCGCACCCGTGAAGATGACGTCGTCCGCCACCGCGCAGTGGCGGTAGGTGAAGCCCATCGTTTCGTTGGAGAAGGTCAGAAGGTTGCCGCGCCGGTCCACGCCCTGCGCCGCCACCAGCACGTCCTTCACCTCGCGCCCATAGGCGCCGCCGTTCATGCGCAGCGCTCCGCCGACCGTGCCGGGGATGCCCGACAGGAACTCCAGCCCCGCGATGCCGGCGTCGCGCGCCACGTTGGCGACGTTGAGGTCCAGCGCCGCGGCACCGGCCGTGACGCCGGCCTCGGCCGCCGCGATGTCGGCGAAGCCGCGGCCCAGGCGGATCACCACGCCCGGCACGCCGCCGTCGCGGATCAGCAGGTTGGACGCCACGCCGACCACGGTGACCGGCACGTCGGGCGGCAGCGCGTGCAGGAACTCGGCCAGATCCTCGACGTCGGCCGGGCGGAAGATCACCTCGGCCGGGCCGCCGACGCGGAACCAGGTGACGTTCGCCAGCGGCGCGTCGGCGGTCAGCCGCCCGCGGCACTTCGGCATCAGGTCGATGAGGTGGAAGTTGGTCATGGCGAGCGCGGCCGTCATGTCGACTTCCCCTGCATAGCGTGTCCGAAGAGCTTGTCCAACTCCGAAGGAAGGGCGTTGGCCCACTGAGTGATGTTACCCGCACCCAGGCACACCACTAGATCTCCGCTTCGCGCCATTTCACGCACCAGTTGCGGCAGCTCCTCGGGGCCGTGCAACGCAAGAACGTGGCGATGGCCGTGCATGCGCAGGCCCTCCACCAGCGAGTCGCGGTTGACGCCCTCGATGGGCTGCTCGCCGGCCGCGTAGACGTCGGCGACGATCACCGCGTCGGCGTCGTTGAAGCAGGTGCAGAACTCCTCGAACAGGCTGGCGAGGCGGGAGTAGCGGTGCGGCTGCACGACGGCGATGGTGCGCCCCTTGCCGGCGGTGCGCGCCGCCTTCAGCACGGCGGCGATCTCCACCGGGTGGTGGCCGTAGTCGTCGATGACGACGATGCCGTTGGACTCGCCGGTCTTGGTGAAGCGCCGCTTGACCCCGGCGAACTTCGCCATGCCGCCCTTCATCACCTCGTCCGCCAGCCCCATCTCGTTGCCCACGGCGAAGGCGGCCAGTGAGTTCTGGACGTTGTGGCGGCCGAACATCGGCAGGTGCACGCCGCTGATGACGCGCGTCTCGCCCGAATGCCGGTCGGAGATGGCGACGTCGTAGGTGGCGCCCGAGGTGTCCAGCACCACGTTCACCGCCCGCACGTCGGCCTGCGGCGAGAAGCCGTAGGTGATGATGCGGCGGTCCGACACGCGCGGGATCATCGCCTGCACTTCCGGATGGTCGATGCAGAGCGCGGCAAATCCGTAGAAGGGGATGTTCTGAACGAAGGTATCGTAAGCGGCGCGCATCTGCTCGAACGTGCCGTAGAAGTCCAGATGCTCCGCATCCATGTTGGTGACGACGGCGATGCACGCCGGCAGCTTCGTGAAGGTGCCGTCGGACTCGTCGGCCTCGACCACCATCCAGTCGCCGGATCCCAGCCGGGTGTTGGTCCCATAGGCGTTGATGATGCCGCCGTTGATCACGGTGGGGTCGACGCCCGCGTGCTCCAGCAGCGTGCCCACCATGGACGTGGTGGTGGTCTTGCCGTGCGTGCCGCCGATGGCGATGGCCCACTTCAGGCGCATCAGCTCGCCCAGCATCTCCGCGCGGCGCACCACGGGGATCAGGCCGGCGCGCGCGGCGACGACCTCCGGGTTGTCCTTCTTCACCGCCGAGGAGACGACGACGACCGCGGCCGAGCCCAGGTTTTCCGCCCGGTGGCCGATGGCCACGGGGATGCCCAGCTCGCGCAGGCGCTTCACGTTGGCGCTCTCGGCCAGGTCGGAGCCCTGGACGGCGTAGCCGAGGTTCTTCAGCACCTCGGCGATGCCGCTCATGCCGATGCCGCCGATGCCGACGAAGTGGATGGTGCCGATGGTCAGGGGAAGGGCGCGCATGTCAGCGGTGTCCTCGGCGCAGCATCAGGCGCAACGTGGCGTCGATGGAATCGTCGGAAAGGGTGCAGGGCAGGGGCTCGGCCCCCACGAAGACGTGCAGGCGGTCGCGCAGGAAGCTGCCGGAGGCGACCACCTCGCGCGGGACCAGCGGGCAGTACGGGCGCATGCTCCACGCGCCTTCCGAGCGTGTGGACTCGGCCGGCCAGTCGCGCAGCGGACGGGGGTGCCGCCTCGGGATGTTCCGCAGGCCCTTGTTGATCATTCCGCAGCCTCCGTGGCGTGGGAGTGGTTTCCGTTCGCGCCGTTCGTGTTTCCGATCATCGCCAGCACCGCGTCGGCCAGCCGGGCCGCGGCCTCCGCCGTGCCCCAGGCGTGCGCGGCCTGCGCCGCCCGCGCCAGATCGTCGGGCCGCTCCAGCAGCGCGGTCAGGCGCGCGGCGACGGCCTCGGCCGTGAACTCCGGCTGCGGGATCGGCCACGCCGCCCCGGCGGCGGCCACCGCGCGGGCGTTGGCGGTCTGGTGGTCGTCGGTGGCGAAGGGGTAGGGGACCAGGATCGCCGGGCGGCCGATGCAGGTCAGCTCCGCCACGGTGGAGGCGCCGGCCCGCGTGATCGCCAGATGGCAGGCGGCCAGCCGCTGCGGCACGTCGCGGAAGAAGCTCTCCAGTTCCACCGAGCCGAGGCCGAGGTCGCGGTAGGCCGCGCGCACCGCCTCCAGGTCCTCCGGCCGGCACTGCTGGGACAGGTGCAGCCGCGCGCGGAGATTCGCCGGCAGGGCGGCGACGGCGGCGGGCAGCACCTCGCTGAACACGCGCGCCCCCTGGCTGCCGCCCATGACGAGGATGCGGACGGGGCCGTCCGCCGTTGGCGCCTCGTACGGCGCGCCGCGCATCGCGGCGACGGCCGGGCGGACGGGGTTGCCGGTCGGCACGATCTTGCCGCGGTCGGCGTCGCGCACGCCGCTGATCTCCGGATAGGCGACGGCGAGGCGGCGGGCGCTGCCGGCCAGCATGCGGTTGGCGCGGCCCAGCACGGCGTTCTGCTCGTGCAGCAGTGCCGGGATGCGGGCCTGTCCGGCGGCGTAGACGGTGGGCACCGACGGGTAGCCGCCGAAGCCGACGACGGCCGCCGGCTCCAGGTGGCGCAGCAGCGCGCTGGCCTGCAAAAAGCCCATGCCCATGCGCAGGGCGGCCGTCAGCTTGCCGACGATGCCGCCGGCCGGCGACGCGGCGTGGATGCGGTGGACGGCGACCTCCGGCAGCGCGTCGCCGAAGGCGTGGCCGCGCTTGTCGGTCACCAGCGTCACGGCGCGGCCGCGGGCCAGCAGCTCGCGCGCCAGCGCTTCCGCCGGGAAGATGTGGCCGCCGGTGCCGCCGGCGGCGAGGACGATGGGCTTGTTGTGGTTGGTCGCCATGATCGTATCTCCCGCCCCTCAGTCCGTCGGGCCGAAGCGCTTGCGGGTGAGCGCCAGCACCATCCCCATGCCGATGCCCAGCGCCAGCAGCGAGGAGCCGCCGTAGCTGATGAACGGCAGGGTCATGCCCTTGGTCGGCATCAGGTGCAGCGACGAGCCCATGTTGATCGCCGCCTGCAGGCCGAACTGCACCAGCAGGCCGGATGCCGCCAGCAGGACGAAGTAGTTGGTCTCGTTGAACACGCGGGCGAAGCCGCGCAGCACGATGAAGGCGAACAGGAAGACGATGAACAGGCAGAACACCAGCCCCATCTCCTCGCCCGCGACGGCGAAGATGAAGTCGGCGTGGCTGTCGGGCAGCGAGAACTTCACCGTGCCCTGGCCGGGGCCGGTGCCGAACAGCCCGCCGTTGGCGAACGCCTCCAGCGAGCGGCTGACCTGGTAGTTGTCACCGGCGTTCGGATCGAGGAAGCGGTCAATGCGGCTGGTCACGTGCGGGAAGGTGAAATAGGCGCCCACCAGCCCGACCACGCCCGCGATGCCCAGGATCGCCACCAGCATGATGTTCATGCCGGCCAGGAAGAACTGGGTGAACCACACGGCCGAGACGACGAAGGTCATGCCCAGGTCAGGCTGCATCATCAGCGCACCCACGGTGACGCCGTACAGCAGGATCGACACCAGCGCCCCCGGAAAGCCCGGCGACAGCTTGGACAGCGAGAACAGCCACGCCGCCACCACCGCGAAGGCGGGCTTCACGAACTCCGACGGCTGGATGGACAGGCCCGGCACGTGGATCCAGCGCCGCGCCCCCTTGATCTCCACGCCGACGAACAGCGTGGCGATGACCAGCAGCAGCGCCACCAGATAGACGATCAGCGCCACCCGCCGCACGCCCCGCGGCGACAGCAGCGAGACCGCCACCATGATCGACACCGCCGGCACCAGCATGATCAGGTGCCGCTCGACGAAATAGAACGTGTCCTGGATGCCGATGCGCTCGGCCACCGGCGGGCTGGCGGCGGTGATCAGCACCGTGCCCAGCGCCATCAGGACGGCGAGCGCACCCAGCTGCCAGCGGTCGACGGTCCACCACCAGCGGCCGAAAACGGATTGGTCGGTACGGTCGAACGTCACCATGCGCTCAACCCTCCGCCGGCAGGTCGTTCACGAGGGTGGCGAAGGTCTCGCCGCGCACCTCGAAGTTGGGGAACTGGTCCCACGATGCGCAGGCCGGCGACAGCAGCACGGCGGCCCCGGCGCGCTTCTCCTTCAGCGCCAGCGCGGCGGCTTGGCGAACGGCGACGTCCAGCGTGCCGCAGGCGGTGACCGGCACGTTGCGCGCCTTCAGCCACGTGGCGAACTTGTCGCTCGCCTCGCCGATCAGGAAGGCGTGGCGCACCCGGCCCATGTAGCCGTCCAGCCCATCGAGCCCCGTCTCCTTGGCCTGTCCGCCGAGGATCCAGTAGATCGGATCGAAGGTCGCCAGCGCCTTTTCGGCGGCGTCGGCGTTGGTGGCCTTGCTGTCGTTGACGAAGCGCACGCCGCCGATGGTGCGCACCAGCTGCTGGCGGTGCGCCAGGCCGGGGAAGGTCTTCATGGCGGCGACGATGGCGGCCGGCGGCACGCCCGCGGCCTTGCACGCGGCGAACGCGGCGGCGGCGTTCTGCCAGTTGTGCCTGCCCAGCAGCGTGGGGAAGTTGGCAAGGTCGGCGACGCGCTCGGCCCGGCCCTCGGTGTCGTCGATCAGCCAGCCGTCCTGGGCGTAGACGCCGCCCGGCGCGCGCCCCTCGGCGGAAATCGGCCAGACGTGCTGGTCGCCGGCGGCGGTCAGCTCTTCATAGATCTTGCGGCAGATGCCGTCGTCCACGCCGATCACCGCCGTGCGCGGCTTGGTCTGGCGATGGAAGATCAGCTTCTTGGCGGCGATGTAGCCGTTCATGCCGCCGTGCCGGTCCAGGTGGTCCGGCGTGATGTTGAGCAGCACCGCCACGTCGAAGGTGATCGAGAAGGTCAACTCCAGCTGGTAGCTGGACATCTCCAGCACGTAGCTGCCGCCGACACCCAGGCGCGGCAGCGTCAGCACCGGCGTGCCCAGGTTGCCGCCCACCGCCAGACGGCGCCCGGCGGCCTCCATGACGTGGCCGACCAGCGCCGTGGTGGTCGACTTGCCGTTGGTCCCGGTGATGCCGATATAGGCCGCGTCGCGCTCCGACCGCGCCAGAAGCTCGATGTCGCAGACGATCTCCAGGTTCGCCTTGCGCGCCCGCTCGGCCACCGGGTGGGGCTTGGGGTGCGTGTGCGGGATGCCCGGCGACCAGACGACGGTGGTCAGCTCCGACAGGTCGGCGGTGGTCAGGTCGACGATGCGGATGCCCTCCGCCTCGGCCTCGGCGCGCTTGGCCGGGCTGTCGTCCCAGGCCCACACCTCGGCACCGCTCTCCAGGAGCGCGCGCGCGGTGGCGAGGCCGGACTTGCCCAGCCCCATGACCGCCACCGGAAGACCGTCCATGTAGAAGAGGTCGATCATCGCATCACCGCAGCTTCAGCGTGGACAGGCCGACCAGCGCCAGGATGGAGGCGATGATCCAGAAGCGGATGACGACGGTCGGCTCGGCCCAGCCCTTCTTCTCGAAGTGATGGTGCAGCGGCGCCATGCGGAACACGCGCTTGCCCGTCAGCTTGAAGGAGGTGACCTGGACGATCACCGACACCGTCTCCAGCACGAACAGGCCGCCGATGATGGCCAGCACGATCTCGTGCTTGGTGATGACCGCGATGGTGCCCAGCGCACCGCCCAGCGACAGCGACCCGGTGTCGCCCATGAACACCATGGCCGGCGGCGCGTTGAACCACAGGAATCCCAGGCCGGCGCCCACCAGCGCCCCGCAGAACACCGCCAGCTCGCCCGAGCCCGGCACGTGGTGGATCTGCAGGTAGTTGGCGAAGTTGATGTTGCCCGACAGGTAGGCGATCAGGCCGAAGCAGCCCGCCGCGATCATGGTCGGCACGATCGCCAGCCCGTCCAGCCCGTCCGTCAGGTTGACGGAGTTGGAGGCGCCGACGATGACGAACGCCGCCATCGGCAGGAAGAACCAGCCCAGCTGGACGATCACGTCCTTGAAGAACGGCACCGCAAGCCCGGTCGCCAGCGGCGGCGTCGCCACGATCGTCACGGCCAGCGCCGCGGCCAGCGCGATGGCGATCTCGGCCGTCAGGCGGAAGCGTCCCGACAGCCCCTTGGTGTTGCGCCGGGTCAGCTTCTGGTAGTCGTCGCCGAAGCCGATCAGGCCGTAGCCGACGGTCACGAACAGCACGATCCAGGTGTAGGCGTTCGTCAGGTCCATCCACAACAGCGTGCTGACGGACATGGCGATCATGATCATCAGGCCGCCCATGGTGGGCGTGCCCTTCTTCTTGAAGTGCGTCTCCGGCCCGTCGGCGCGGATGGGCTGGCCTTCACCCTGCTTGTGCTTCAGCCACGCGATCAGGCGCGGGAAGAACACGAAGCTGATGACGAGCGCCGTGAGCACCGCACCGCCGGTCCGGAACGTCAGGTACCGGAACAGGTTGAACGGACTGACGACGTCCGCCAGGGGGAAGAGGAGGTTGTAGAGCATCGCGGCGCGTCAGCCTCGTCCGTTCACGGCCGCCTGCGGCGCCGGTTTGTCCTCATCGCGGCGCTGGTCCAGGCCGGACAGCGCCTCCACCACCAGCCCCATGCGGCTGCCGGCCGATCCCTTCACCAGCACCACGTCGCCGCCGCGCACCTCGGCCGCCAGCACGCCGGCCAGTGTCGCGCTGTCCTCGGCGTACCGGCCGCGCATGGCCGCCGGCAGGCGGTCCCACAGGGCCTTCATGTGCGGGCCGCAGCAGTAGACGGCGTCGATGTGCGCCGCGCGCAGCGGAGCGGCGAGCCCGGCGTGCAGCGCGTCGGATCGCGTGCCCAGTTCGCGCATGTCGCCCAGCACGGCGATGCGCCGGCCGCCGGCGCCGGGGTCCACCTTGGACAGCACCTCGAAGGCGGCGTTCATGGCGGCCGGGCTGGCGTTGTAGCTCTCGTCGATGATCGTGAAGGCGCCCTGGCCATTGTTGGGGCCCAGATGGACGCGCTTGCGCGTGCCGCGCCCCTTGACCGGCTGCAGCGTGGACAGTGCCCGCGCGGCGGACGCCAGGTCGCCGCCCACGGCGCGCACGGCCAGCAGCACCGCCAGGCTGTTCATCACCCAGTGCTTGCCGGGCAGCGACAGGCAGTACTGCAGCCGCTCGCCCTTCACCACGGCGGTGACGGCGGAGCAGGTGGCGTGCAGCGAGTATTCCACCAGACGGGCGTCCGCGTCCTCGTGCGCGCCGAAGCTCCAGATCCGCGTCAGGCCCTGCGTGCGGGCGGCGGCGAGCAGGCGGCCGAAGTGCGGGTTGTCGCGGTTGAGGACCGCGACGCCGTTCGGGTTCATGCCCTCGAAGATCTCGGCCTTGGCGTCGGCGATGGCCTCGACGGACGCGAAGAACTCCAGGTGCGCCGGCTCCACCGTGGTGATGACGGCGCAGTCCGGCATGACGAGGCGCGACAGCGGCCCCAGCTCGCCCGCGTGGTTCATGCCCAGCTCGAACACGCCGAAGGCGCTGTCCTGCGGCAGGCGCGACAGCGACAGCGGCACGCCCCAGTGGTTGTTCAGCGAGCCTTCGGTCGCGAAGGTGGCGCCTTGCGCGCCAAGCACGTGGCGTAGCGCCTCCTTGGTGCCGGTCTTGCCGACGGATCCGGTGACGCCGATCACCCGCGCGTTGCCGCGCAGCCGGGCGACGTGGCCCAGGTCGGCCAGCGCCGCCAGCGTGTCCTCAACGGCCAGCAGCGGCGCGTCGGCGGCGACGCCGGCCGGCACGCGGCTGACCATGGCGGCGGCCGCACCCTGCGCCAGCGCCTGCGCCACGAAGTCGTGCCCGTCGAAGTTCGGTCCCTTGATGGCGACGAACAGGTCGCCCGGCTCGACCTTCCGGCTGTCGATGGTGACGCCGGTGGCGCGCCAGGGCTGCGCCGCCTGCCCATTGGTGGCGGCGGCGGCATCCTCGGCAGTCCACAGGATCGGCTTCGCGCTCGCGTCGCTCATTCTGCTCCAACCTCCGCTACGGCGGCCCGGGCCTCGGCCGCGTCGTCGAACGGCCGCACCTCGGTGCCGATGATCTGTCCCTGCTCGTGACCCTTGCCGGCCACCACCAGCACGTCGCCCGGGCCCAGGTCCCGGACGGCGGCGCGGATGGCGGAGCGGCGGTCGCCGATCTCCTCCGCGGCCGGGTTGCCCGCCAGCACCGCGCGGCGGATCTCCGCCGCCACCTCGGTGCGCGGGTTGTCGTCGGTGACGATCGCCCGATCGGCCAGACGGCCGGCCAGTTCGCCCATCACCGGACGCTTGCCCCGGTCGCGGTCGCCGCCGCAGCCGAAGACCACGACGAGCTTGCCCGCCGCGTGCGGGCGCAACGCCGTCAGCACCGTCTCCAGCGCGTCTGGCGTGTGTGCGTAGTCCACGAACACCGGTGCACCGTTGGGGTGCGTGGCGACGTGCTGCAGACGCCCCGGCACGCCTTCCAGCGTTGCCAGCGCATCCACGGCCTCCTCGGCGATGGCACCCGTGGCGATCACGAGGCCCAACGCGCAAAGCGCGTTCCACGCCTGGAAGCGGCCGACGAGCGGCAGTTCCACCGTGGTATCGCGGCCGAGGACGGATAGGCTCAGGCGCTGGCCGTGCGGCAGCGGATCGATGCCCCGCACCATCAGCTCGCGCCCGGCGAACCCATAGCCGAAAACGCGGATGCCGCGGTTGGAACAAATCGCGGAGAGGGTATCGAATTCCGGAATGTCGGCGTTCAGCACGGCGCCGCCGCCCGGCACCAGCACCCGGCCGAACAGCATGGCCTTGGCGGCGAGGTACGCCTCCATGCTGCCGTGATAGTCCAGGTGGTCGCGCGTCAGGTTGGTGAAGCCGGCGGCGGCGACGCGCACGCCGTCAAGGCGGAACTGGTCCAGCCCGTGGCTCGACGCTTCCATGGCCAGCCGGTCGATGCCGGCGTCCTTCACCTCGGCCAGCACCTGGTGCAGCGTCACCGGGTCCGGCGTGGTCATGGCGCCGTACCGGTCCACGCCCGGCCCGACGATGCCCAGCGTGCCCAGGCTGGCCGCCTTGTGGCCCAGCTTGGCCCAGATCTGCCGGGCGAAGGTGACGGTGGAGGTCTTGCCGTTGGTGCCCGTGACCGCCACCACCGTCTCCGGCTGGCGGCCGTGGAAGGCCGCCGCGGCCAGCGCGAAGGCCAGGCGCGGCTGCTCCGCCTCGACCAGCACGGCCGACGTGCCTTCCGGCAGCACGGTCCCCTCGGGCGCCAGCACGGCCACGGCGCCGCGCGCCAGCGCGTCGGCGACGAACACGCGTCCGTCGGCCTTGGAGCCGGGCAGGGCGGCGAACAGGAAGCCGGGGCGGACCGCGCGGGAATCCGCGGTCAGGCCGGTGACCTCCACGTCGCTGCGGACGGCGGCCTCAGTGGCGGCCAGGATTCGGGACAGAAGCAACGGCGCTCCCCCGTGGTGGAATGGTTCCGTTGGAATTGATGTCGACGGCGCTGCGGATCTCCGGTGAATTCTCGTCGACCGGCTGCACGCCCAGCAGCGGGCCGATCTGCTTGATGATGCGGCCCACCGCCGGGGCGGCGACCCAACCGCCGGTGGCGTAGCCATAGGTCTTGGCCGTCGCCTTCGGCTCGTCGAGCATGACGTAGACGACGTACTTCGGGTTGTGCATCGGGAACGCGCCGACGAACGACGACATGCGCGCGTTGCGCGCGTAGCTGCGCCCCTTCTGCTTGTCCGCCGTGCCGGTCTTGCCGCCGACCACATAGCCGGGCACGTTGGCCGCCTTGGCCGTGCCCTCGGCCACGACGAGGCGGAACAGGCGCCGCATCGTCTCCGAGGTCTGCTGCGACATGACGCGTTCGCTGGGGATTTCGGTCCCCGGCTCCCGCTTCAACAGCGTCGGCGGGTGCATGACGCCGCCGTTGATGACCGAGGCCGCCGCCGCCACCGTGTGCATCGGGCTGACCGAGATGCCGTGGCCGAACGAGATGGTCATGGCGTTGATCTCGCGCCAGGGGTTCGGCACCAGCGGCCAGCCGTTCTCCGGCAGCTCCAGCGGGGTGGGGCGCAGGAAACCCATGCGCGCCATGAAGGCGCGCTGGGCCGGCACGCCGCCGGCCTGCAGCATCATGCGCACCGACCCGATGTTCGACGACACCTCGAAGATCTCGGCGGCCGACAGCGGCCGGTGCTCCGGGTGGAAGTCGCGGATGGTGAAGCGGCCGATGCTGATCGGGTGGATGGTGTCGAACATGTCCGTCGGGCGGACCTTGCCCGACTCCAGGGACAACGCCGTGTTGAAGATCTTGAACGTCGACCCCATTTCGTACACGCCCAGCGTGTTCCGGTTGAACAGGGTCTCGGCGTCCAGGCCGGTGGGATCGTGCGGATCGAAGTCCGGCAGCGACACCATCGCCAGCACCTCGCCGGTGTTGACGTCGAAGATCATCGCCGCCGCGCCGATGGCGCGGAACTCCTCAACCGACGCCGCCACCTCCTTGCGCAGGATGTGCTGGAGGCGCAGGTCGAGCGACAGGCGCACCGGGCGCGGGTCGGTGGTCAGCCGCTTGTTGAACGACTGCTCCATGCCGGCCAGGCCGCGGTTGTCCACGCCGGTGAAGCCGACCACGTGCGAGGTCAGCTTGGCCGCCGGGTAGAAGCGCCGCTCCTCGCGCTCGAAGTACACGCCGGGGATGCCCAGGCGGTGCACCTGCGCCTGCTGGCGCGGCGACAGGTTGCGCTTGACCCAGACGAAGCGCTTGTCGCCCGACAGCTTCTCCAGAAGCTCCTTGTACTCCAGCTCCGGCAGGGCGGAGACGAGCTTCTTCGCCGCCTCCTTCGGATCGATGACGATCTTCGGGTCGGCGTACAGCGACGCGGTGGCCAGCGAGGTGGCCAGCAGATTGCCGTTGCGGTCGGTGATGTCGGCACGGCCGACCGGCGTGCCCGACGCGTCGGCGGCGCGGTGGGCGCGCGGCTCGACGGGATCGCGCAGCATGGTGGAGGCGACCAGCTTGCCGCTGATGGCGGTGAAGGCCAGCGTCACCACCGCCGCCGTGACCATCAGGCGGTTGCGGCTCTGCTCCATGGCCACCGACAGCGAGCTGCGCGGCTTGGCGACCGGCGGCGCCGCGTAGGCGTGGCCGATCGGCTCGTACCCCTGGGGGCCGTCCGTCATCGGTTGCCTCCCAGCCGGGCGATCAGGACGCCCATGGAATCGGTGGCCGTCGGGGCGGCCGGGGCTGCCGCCGGCTTGGCCGGGGCGGTGGCCCTGGCGGGAGCGGGAACGGCGGCGGGAACGCTCAGCGTCTTCGGCGCCAGCTGCTGCTGCGTCGGCTGCTGCGGGGCGGCGAGCGCCTTGGCGACGCCGCCGGCCGTGGCCTTGGCGGGCGCGGCGGCCGGCGCGGCGGTCGGATTGGTGGTGACGGAGGCCGGCACGACCATGGCGGGTGCTGCGGCGGGCGCAGCCTTGGCCGGGGCAGGGGCGGTGGCCTTGCCGGCGGGCGCCTGCTGCAGGCCGGCCATCGGCGGCAGCGGGGCAGGGCCGGCCTCTGGCGCCACGGCGGGCGTCGGGCGCATCGGCACCACGTCGATGGAGGCGACGAACTGGCGCGCGTCGGTCGGGCGCAGCGCGAGGTGCGTGCGCGCCAGCGTCTCCAGGCGCGTCGGGTCGTTCAGGTAGCTCCACTCGGCCTTCAGCACCTGGATCGCCTCCTGCTCGGCGACGATCTTGCGGTTGACCGAGGCGAGCTGCTCCTCCAGCTCCTGCACCTCGTAGCTGGTCTGGAAGAGGAGGGCCCCGGCAGCGCCGGCCAGGCCGAGCCAGAACAGCGCGGATTTGCCTTTCATGCCGCCTCCTTTCCCGACGGTGCCGGAAATGCCGGCGCCGCGGTGCGTTCGGCCGCGCGCAGCCGGGCAGAGCGCGCGCGGGGGTTTGCCTGTGCCTCGGCCGCGCCGGGCGCGACGGGCTTCTTGTGGATCAGCCGGAAGGACGGCCGCCGGTCGGACCCGGCCACCGGCGGCGCGTGCCGCGACGGGGCAGGGGGCGGCGACGACCGCTCCTTCAGGAACGCCTTGACCTCGCGGTCTTCAAGCGAATGGAAGGACACGACGGCGAGGCGCCCGCCGGGGGCCAG
>NZ_DASPMG010000165.1:0-9109 GCF_035627195.1 Azospirillum sp. | reverse complement strand
GCGCGACGCCCGCTCGCTGGAGAAGGCCCTGCAGGACGCCGGCGTGAAGGCCGACTCCGGCAGCCTCAGCTTCAGCCTGCGCGGCGACGGCAACCCCTTCGCCGGTGAGGGCGGCAATGGGTCCGGATCGGGCCGGCGCGGCCGCGGCTTCGCCGGCGACGAGGAGGACCCGGCCGAAGTGGCCGCCGCCTACGCCCTGACCCTCGCCCCCGGGCGCGTCGATTTCCGCGTGTGACCGTCCAGATCCTGAACTCCGGACGCCGATCCGCCGCGAACGCATAGAGGACCACGACCATGGCCATCACCTCGACCGACAGCTCCAGCAACCTGACCCCCTGGGGCACGCAGAAGCAGTCGCAGACCAAGACGCCCGAGAAGACCGAGACGACCACCAAGACCGCGGACGAGGTGAAGACCGATACGGCGCTGAAGGGCATCGGCGACAACTTCAACAACTTCCTGCAGCTGCTGACCACGCAGATGAAGAACCAGGACCCGACCAAGCCGATGGACACCAACGAAATGACGCAGCAGTTGGTGCAGTTCGCCAACGTCGAGCAGAACATCGGCACCAACAGCCGGCTCGACAAGCTGCTGAAGCTCCAGCAGGCCGGGTCGGCGTCGACCCAGCTGGCCTATCTCGGCCGCACGGTGGTCTATGAGGGCGAGGAGTTCCAGTACACCCAGGGCATGACCGCCGCCCCGCTCGGCTACGAGCTGGAGACCGCGTCCAAGTCCACGCGCGTCGACATCCTGGACAGCACCGGCCGCATCGTCCGCTCCATGAACGGCGAGACCACCGCCGGCACCCGCCACGTGGTGAGCTGGGACTTCAAGGACGACCAGGGCCGCGCCGTGCAGCCCGGCACCTACAAGCTGAACGTCGCGCCGAAGGGCGCCACCACCGACGACATCATCAAGACCAAGAGCTTCACTTTCGGCACCGTCGCCGGCATCGACAACAGTAAGGACGGCGAAATGATGCTGAACGTGAACGGCAAGTCGCTGCCGTGGTCCGACATCGAGTCGGTGCGCTGATCCCTCCCCGCTCCGGCGGGGTTCCTGAACGGTCTCTGGGCCTCCCCTGCGCACCGCGGGCGGAGGCCTTTCCGTGCCCGGACCCGATCATTTCATGTCTAAAGCATTAACCCTATCGATTAGGCATTTTTTAAGTGCCCCTGGTTACACTCCGACGCCGTAGCAGGAACTTGCAGTGGTGGATGGAGCGTCCGCGCATGTCATCTCACGATACCGAACTTGACGACGACAGCTCCGGTGGAGCGTCGGTCATCGGTCCCGGAGGGCGGCCGATGACGGAGGACGATCTGCCGCCGCCGGACACCAAGCGTTGGGTCATGCGGCGCAAGGCGGAGGTCGTGGCCGGCGTGCGCTCGGGGCTGATCAGCCTTGAGGAGGCGTGCCGCCGCTACACCCTGTCGGTCGAGGAATTCCTGTCCTGGCAGCGGCTGATCGACAGCCATGGGGTGCGCGGCCTGCGCGCCACGCGCCTGCAGGATTATCGCGGCGGTGCCGCCCCGGCACGCCCGCGCATGATGAGCGGAGCCGCCGAGTAAACCTGCCGACCCGAATCCATCACCGCACATGCGACAAAGCGCCGCAGGGCTCCGCCCGACGGCGCTTTCGCTTTTTTACGGGACGCGATTCGGGACGACGCCGGTAGGTTGGGTTGAGCGCCAGCGAAAACCCAACGTTATCACCACGCCCCACAACGCACGAAGGCCGCCTTGCGGCGGCCTCGACGTGTTTCGATCGGTGTGTTCGGTGGGAATGGTGGGCGCACAAGGACTCGAACCTTGGACCCGCTGATTAAGAGTCAGCTGCTCTACCAACTGAGCTATGCGCCCGAACACCTTTTCCTTTTTGAAGAGATGGTGGGCGCACAAGGACTCGAACCTTGGACCCGCTGATTAAGAGTCAGCTGCTCTACCAACTGAGCTATGCGCCCATCTCTTCGTCCCGCCGGCCGTTCCGTCCGGCGAGGCCCGCTGTATAATGGACCCCTTTGGCGTTGTCCAGGGGAAATCCGCCGGTCGGCGCGAGGTTTTTCGCCGCTCAGCCGCGCGGCCCGTCGGGGGCGCCGGGCGTCACGTCGGCGACGGCCGAACGGCCGGGGTCGCGCTTCTGGCACTCCAGCAGGATGTCGCGCGCGATCGGCGCGGCGGCCGTGGAACCGCCGCCGCCGTGCTCGACGATCACGCCGATGGCATAGCGCGGCGCGTGCACCGGCGCGAAGGCGACGAACAGCGCGTGGTCGCGCTCGCGCCAGGGCAGGTCCTCGTTCTTCTTCACGCCGGTGTTGCGCTCGGCCATGGAAATGCGGCGGACCTGGGCGCTGCCGGTCTTTCCGGCCATCTCGAAGCCGGCCTCGGTGATGCGCGCCTTGAAGGCGGTGCCGTTGGGGGCGTTCACCACCTCGGTCATGCCGCGGATGATGACGTCCAGGTGGTCCTTCTTCACGCCGATGGAGGGCCACACCGTCGTCTCGTGCGGGCCGCCCTTGATCTGCTTGGTCAGGTGTGGCTTCACCGCATGCCCGCCGTTGGCCAGGCGGCAGGACATGGTGGCCAGCTGCAGCGGCGTGGCCAGCACGTAGCCCTGCCCGATTGAGGCGATCAGCGTCTCGCCCTGCGCCCACGACTTGCCGATGGTCGCCTTCTTCCATTCGGTGGACGGCATGACGCCCGGCCGCTCGTGCGGCAGGTCGAGGCCGGACGGCTGCCCCATGCCCAGGCGCTTGCCCATCTCGGAAATGCGGTCGATGCCGATGCGCCGCGACACCTCGTAGAAGAAGGTGTCGCAGGAGTGGCGCAGCGCCCCCACCATGTCGACGGTGCCGTGCCCGCCCTTCTTCCAGCAGTGGAAGCGGTGGTCGCCGAAATCGTAGTGGCCGGGGCAGAACACCGAGAAGCTCTTGTTGACGATGCCCGATTCGAGGGCCGCCAGCGCCGTGACCATCTTGAAGGTGGAACCCGGCGGGTACTGGCCGGCCACCGCCTTGTTGCTCAGCGGCGTCGTGGGGTTGGACAGCAGGTCCTCCCACAGTTCGGCGCTGATGCCCATGGTGAACTGGTTGGGGTCGTAGCTGGGGTGCGAGGCCAGCGCGTAGATGGCGCCGGTGTGCACGTCCATCACCACGCAGGCCGCACTCTGCTCCTTCGACAGGCGCTGCTGGGCGAACTGCTGGAGGCCGATGTCGATGGTCAGCTGCACCTCGCGGCCGGGCTGCCCCTCGTCCCGCGACAGCTCGCGGATGACGCGGCCCACCGCGTTCACCTCCAGCTGGCTGGTGCCGGCGGTGCCGCGCAGGCTCTTCTCGTGGTGCTTCTCCAGCCCGCTCTTGCCGATGCGGAAGCCGGGCAGCGACAGCACCGGGTCGCCGTTCAGCTCCGATTCGGAGACGGCGCCGACGTAGCCGAGGATGTGCGCCGTCGCCTCGCCGAAGGGGTAGTAGCGGATCTCGCCCACGTCGATGGACGCCCCCGGCAGGTCGGGGATGTTCATCTCGATGGTGGCGACCTGCTCCCAGGTCAGGTTCTCGCGCACGGTGACCGGGACGAAGCGGCGCTTGCGGTGCAGCTCGCGCATCACGCGCCGGCGGTCGGCGTCGGTCAGCGGCACGATCTGCGCGATCTTGTCCAGCGTCTCCGGCATGCTCTTGGTGCGCTCGGCGGTGACCACCACGCGGTAGTTCTGCTGGTTCACGGCCAGCGGAACGCCGAAACGGTCGACGATCGGCCCGCGCGAGGGGGCGATCAGCCGCAGGCTGATGCGGTTCTCCTCGGCCAGCATGGTGTACTTCTGCGACTGCAGGACCTGCAGGTAATAGAGGCGCCCGGCCAGCGTGGACAGCAGGCCGACCTTCAGCCCGCCCAGCACCAGCATCCGCCGCGTCAGCGTGCGGTAGCGGTCGGTGTCGCGATCGCCGGACATGCCGCGTGAGCCGCTCATGCCGCCTCCGTCATGGCAGGAACGCCCTGTGCACGCGGACGAACAGCCACGTGAAGGCCGGGAACAGCGCCAGCGTCAGCAGCGCCTGGAACAACATGGAACGGAACGGCAGCAGCGCCGTGTTGAGCACGCTGAACACCATCCATTCCATCACCGCGGCGCCGAAGACGATGAGCGCGAAGCCGAACCACATCAGTGGAAAGGTGCTGGCCAGGAAGAACCGGCGCTGCGTCAGCACCACCCAGTGCGCCGTCACCATCACCAGCGCGTTGAGGCCGAGCGGAGCCCCGCTCAGCAGATCCTCCAGCAGGCCCAGCGCGAACACCGCGCCGGGGCGCAGCAGGTCGGGGCGGTGGATCGTCCAGTAATAGACGGCCATCAGCGTCAGCGACGGGGCCACGGCGGTGTAGGCCGGAATCCGCAGCGGCACGAGGCCGAGCAGAAGCAGCATCACCGTAACCGCGAAGGGCGCGAGGTTGCGCCCGGCCTTGTCGAGACGTTGCCAGAGGGTGACGGTCATTTCAGAGTGCGCTGATCCATCTCGTCCTGCACGCCGGGCAGACCGAAGTCGACGAGGCGCAGATGCTCCAGCCGGCTGAGGTCGGCGATCGGCTGGACCTTGACGCCGCGCTCGCCCACCGCGGTGACGACGCCCACCGGGATGCCCGGCGGGAACAGCCCGCCGTGGCCGGAGGTGACGACCCGCTCGCCCACCGCGATCACGGCGTCGGCCGGCAGGTACAACAGGCGCGGCTGGTCGGAGTTGTCACCCGCCAGCACGGCGCGGGCGCGCGAGCTTTCCAGGACGACGGGAACGCGCGTGTTGATATCGGTGATCAGCAGGACGCGCGCCGACCATTCCCCCACCTCGACCACGCGGCCGACCATGCCGGCGCCGCCGATGGCCGCCTGCCCCTTGCGCACGCCGTCGCGCCGGCCGGCGGTGACCACGACGGTGCGCAGGAACGAGCCGCCGGGAGCGGCGATGACGCGGGCGGTGATCGAGGACGCCGTCGGTTCCGGCTTGTAGTGCAGGAGGGCGCGCAGGCTGCCGTTCTCGGCCTCCAGCCGAGTCGCCGCCTGCTTCCATTGCAGCAGGCGCGCGTTCTCCGCCTTCAGGCGCTGGTTCTCCTCGTACACGTTCTCCAGCGCCACGATCGACTCGACGAAGTGCGCGGCGGTGGCTGCCGGGCGCGACAGCGCGTCCATGATCGGGGCGAAGGCGTCGGTGACGCGGGCGCGCACGCTATCCACCAGCACCGCGTCGACCTTGCCGACCATCATCAGCGCGACCGAGGCGAGCACCAGAAGAAGGAAAGAGAAACGCTGGGCCAGGGCCTTCAGCGGGGCGGCTAGGCGCACGACGGATCCGGAGGTTCGCGGCTTCACAGGATGATCCCGTCCAGGAACGCGGCCCGCCTCTTCCCCACGACCGCATTGTGATCACGGGGAGAGAGGTACCCGACTGAGAATTACACGATCAGTATGCGCTGACCAAGACGTTTCGCAACGTCTTCATCTCTTCCAGCGCGCGGCCTGTGCCCAGGGCGACACAGGACAGCGGGTCGTCGGCGATCGACACCGGCAGGCCCGTGGCGTGGCGCAGCACGTAGTCCAGGTTGCCCAGCAGCGCGCCGCCGCCGGTCAGCACGATGCCCTTGTCGACGATGTCGGCGGCCAGTTCGGGGGCCGTGTGCTCCAGCGCCACCTTCACCGCCTCGACGATGGCCGACACGGGTTCGGCCAGGGACTCGGCGATCTGGCGTTCGGAGATGATGAGTTCCTTGGGCACGCCGTTCATGAGGTCGCGGCCCTTGATCTCCAGGATGCGGCCCTCGCCGTCTTCCGGCGGGCAGGCGGAGCCGATTTCCTTCTTGATGCGCTCGGCCGATCCCTCGCCCACCAGCAGGTTGTGGGTGCGGCGGATGTAGCCGATGATCGCCTCGTCCATCTTGTCGCCGCCCACGCGCACCGAGCGCGAGTAGACGATGCCGCCCAGCGACAGCACGGCCACCTCGGTGGTGCCGCCGCCGATGTCGACGACCATGGAGCCGGTCGGTTCCGTCACCGGCAGCCCGGCGCCGATCGCGGCGGCCATCGGCTCCTCGATGAGGAAGACGCGGCGGGCACCGGCGGCCTCGGCCGACTCCTGGATCGCCCGGCGCTCCACCGCGGTCGAGCCCGACGGCACGCAGATGATGACCTGCGGGCTGGCGAAGCTGCGGCGGTTGTGCACCTTGCGGATGAAGTGCTTGATCATCTCCTCGGCGACTTCGAAGTCGGCGATGACGCCGTCGCGCAGCGGACGGATGGCCTGGATGTTCCCGGGCGTGCGGCCCAGCATCATCTTGGCCTCGTCGCCGACGGCCAGCACCTGCTTCTTGCCGCGGACGTTGGCGATGGCCACGACCGACGGCTCGTTCAGCACGATGCCGCGCCCCTTGACGTAGACGAGGGTGTTGGCCGTCCCAAGATCGATCGCCATGTCGGCGGACAGAACGCCGAGGAGTTTGGAAAGCATGGACCCGACTAGCTCTTCATTCGGTTGCGACGGCCTGGCCGGCGAAAGGGCTTTCTACCACTTCCGCCGACGGTTCCATAGACCAAGGTTCCGGTGCGCTCAAGCGGAGAGTGCGGTGGAGGCTGCCCTCTGATGCTTAAGGCGGGGCGATATGGTCATGCACGGTTCCTTCGGGACCTCTTGAGGCGGGGGAGCGTCGATGCCCGCCGGGGTGTTCCGCCGGGAGCCCCGCGCGAATGCGGGATCAGCAGGTCCGTCCGTCCGCGAGTGGACGTACACTCGCGGATCACGGTTAATTTTCCGTCAACGCACCGCGTCCAGCCGTCGGGCCGTTTTCTAGGCGGAATCCCCCGCAGCCGCAATGGCTTTGTGACACGAAGGGGATCCGTGCGCGCCGGGGGGACATGCGGAAAAAGCCCGTGAAAAAGATTCGTTCAGCAACGCCCCACCAACATCCCACGGCATGCGGGTTCATGCTAAGGTCCGCAGCCGGAGGAATGCCATGAAACACACCACGCCCCACATCGTCACGGCCTATGAGGAGGCCATCCGCAAGCTGCGCTCCAGCGTGGTGGAGATGGCCGGGGCGGCGGAGACGCAGTTGGACGGCGCGCTGTCCTGCCTGACCCACCGCGACCCCGAGCTGGCGGGCGAGGTCATCCGCGGCGACCACCGCCTGGACCGCGAGGAGCAGGGCATCGAGGCGCACGCCATGCGCCTGCTGGTGCTGCGCCAGCCGGTGGCCGACGACCTGCGCGAGGTGATGGCGGCGCTGAAGATCGCCCACAACCTGGAACGGGTCGGCGACTACGCCGCCAACATCGCCAAGCGCTCGGCCGCGCTGGTCAGCCTGCCTGATTTGGGCGTAGGGGAGTTGGGAGTGGCGGCGGCGCTGCCGGAGCTGGGCCGCATGGTGCGCGAACGGCTGAGCGCGGTGGTCGACGCCTATGTCGAGGCGGACGCCGAGGCAGCGCTGGACGTGTGGCGCCGCGACGCCGAGGTGGACGCGCTGTACACCAGCCTGTGCGGCGACATCGTGCGCGCGGCCGGCGAGAACGCCGACCTGTTCGCCACGCACATGCACCTGCTGTTCATGGCCAAGAACCTGGAGCGCATCGGCGACCACGCGACCAACATCGCGGAGGTCGTGCACTTCCTGGCCACCGGCCGCCCGCTGGCGGAGGAGCGGCCGAAGGCCGACCGCACCAGCGAGACGGCGACGATCTAAGCCGCCGGTGGTATGGAAACCATGCGCGGTCATGGACACGTAGGATAGATGACGAAGCGCGCTCCCGAATCCCCATCCTCCGACGAGCTGGTCCGCCTGTACGAGGCGGTCCGCGAACGCCAGAGCCACGACCCGGCCGGCTCCCGCACGGCCAAGCTGTTCGCCGCCGGCACCAAGAAGATCGCCAAGAAGGTCGGCGAGGAGGCGGTGGAGGTGGCGCTGGACGCCATCGCCGGCGACCGCGAGGGCGTGATCGCCGAGAGCGCCGACCTGCTCTACAACCTGTCCGTCCTGTGGGCCCAGCTCGACCTGCGCCCCGAGGACGTCTACGCCGAGCTGCGCCGCCGCGAGACGCTGTACGGCATCGCCGAGAAGCTGCCGAAGGTGATGGTGGGCGGCGGCGGGAAGTGAGCCCCCGTAACGCCCGTAGGTTGGGTTGAGCGCCAGCGAAAACCCGACGACCCCGACACGGCAAGGACGTTGGGTTTTCGTTTGCGGCTCAACCCAACCTACAAATGGCGGGTTTCGTGCAAACGAAAAGCGCGCCCCGAGGGGCGCGCTTCCCGTTTTCCGAACCGAACCGCAGGGCTCAGTTCTTGGCCTTGTCGACAAGGCGGCGCTCGGAGATCCAGGGCATCATGGCGCGCAGCTTCTCGCCGACCTGCTCGATCGAGTGCTCGGCGTTGCGGCGGCGGATGGCCTTGAAGCTCGGCTGGCCGGCCTTGCACTCCAGCATCCAGTCGCGCACGAAGCGGCCGGTCTGGATGTCCTCCAGGACGCGCTTCATCTCGGCCTTGGTCTCGGCGGTCACGATGCGCGGGCCGGTCTTGTAGTCACCGTACTCGGCCGTGTTGGAGATCGAGTAGCGCATGTTGGCCATGCCGCCCTCGTACATCAGGTCGACGATCAGCTTCACCTCGTGCAGGCACTCGAAGTAGGCCATCTCCGGGGCGTAGCCGGCCTCGGTCAGCGTCTCGTAGCCGGCCTTGATCAGCTCGGTCAGGCCGCCGCACAGCACGGCCTGCTCGCCGAACAGGTCGGTCTCGCACTCTTCCTTGAAGGTGGTCTCGATGATGCCGGCGCGGCCGCCGCCGATGGCCGAGGCGTAGGACAGCGCGATGTCCAGCGCGTTGCCGGTGGCGTTCTGGTGCACCGCCACCAGGCAGGGCACGCCGCCGCCGCGCTGGTACTCGCCGCGCACGGTGTGGCCGGGGCCCTTCGGGGCGATCATGAACACGTCGAGGTCGGCGCGCGGCTCGATCAGGTTGAAGTGCACGTTCAGGCCGTGCGCGAACACCATCGAGGCGCCCTGCTTCATGTTCTTCGCGAGGTCGTCGCGGTACAGGTCGGCCTGCAGCTCGTCGGGGGTGAGGATCATCACCACGTCGGCC
>NZ_DASPMG010000164.1:0-7460 GCF_035627195.1 Azospirillum sp. | reverse complement strand
GGTCGTCGCGGGTGACGGTGACGAGGTGCCCTTTGCGGACGTGGCCCAGGCGGTGCAGGATCTCGCCCATGCGCTGGGCGACGGTGGTCTTGCCGGTGCCGGGCGGCCCGGTGAAGCACATGTGCAGGCTGGGCTTGCCGCCGCTCAGGCCCGCCTTGCGCCGCACCTCGTCGACCAGCAGCAGGGCGGCGATCTCGCGGATGCGTGTCTTCACCGGGGCGAGGCCGACCAGCTCGCGGTCCAGCTGGTCCAGCATCTCCTGGATGCCGGCGTCGCGGTGCGCGCCAACAAGATCGATGGGGGCAAGGTCGATGGGGGCGTGTTCGGGCAGGGTGTCCATGGTCCGATGTTCTGCTGCGTTGAGTCGTAGGTTGGTGCCAAGCCGAAGGCGCGGCCCAACAACCCGTCGCCGTGGAAAGGAATGTTGGGCCGCGCTGCGCTTGGCACCAACCTACGGAGCTTCTACGCGCCGTACCGTTCACCGGCCGGGCGGTCGGTGGCGTAGCTGTGCGTCTGGTAGGACAGGCGACGGTCGCCGCTGACCTGGCGTTCCAGGCGGAAGCCCGGCTCGTCCTTCGGGCGCTGGGCGATGAAGGACAGGGCGACGGACTGCCGGCCGGGGCTTCGGTCGTAGGCTGTGATGCGGATGTAGTGGTTGGGGTAGGTCTTGCGGCACTCGTCCAGCCCCACCATCACCTGGGCGGAGTCGCGCTGGTCGAACATGGGCAGGCCCCACATTTCCCAATAGGTGTTCCGCGGGTGCGGGTCGTCCGTGTACTCGATGTTGATCGGCCAGTCGTTGGACAGCGCGTAGCGCACCTGCGATTCGATCTGGTCGTCGGCGAGGTCGGGCAGGAAGGAAAACGTGCCCTGCGTCAGTCGCATCATGGTTCGGGTCTCCTTGCTGATCAGGCGACGCTGGCGGTCGGCACGAAGTCCGGCGTGTCGGTGGAGGCGTAGGTGAAGGTGACGTCCTTCCAGGTGTCCAGCGCGGCGGCCAGCGGCGCGCAGCCCTTGGCGGCCTCGGCCAGGATCTCCGGCCCCTCCGTCAGGATGTCGCGGCCGGCGTTGCGGGCGAACACCATGGCCTCCAGCGCCACTCGGTTGGCGGTGGCCCCGGCGGCGATGCCGTGCGGGTGGCCGATGGTGCCGCCGCCGAACTGCAGCACCACGTCGTCGCCGAAGATGTCGAGCAGCTGGTGCATCTGCCCGGCGTGGATGCCGCCGGACGCCACCGGCAGGGTCTTGCGCAGGCTGCCCCAGTCCTGGTCGAAGAAGACGCCGTTCTGCAAATTGGTGGGCACGAAAGATTCGCGGCAGTTGTCCAGGTAGCTGCGCGTGGTGTGCGGGTCGCCCTCCAGCTTGCCGATCACCGTGCCGGTGTGGATGTGGTCGACGCCGATCAGGCGCGACCATTTGGTGATGACGCGGAAGTTGATGCCGTGGTTCTTCTGGCGGGTGTAGGTGCTGTGCCCGGCGCGGTGCAGGTGCAGCACCATGTTGTTGCGCCGGCACCACTTGGCCATCGACTGCATGGCGGTGTAGCCGGCCACCAGGTCGATCATGATGACGACGCTGCCCAGCTCCTTGGCCAGCTCGGCGCGTTCGTACATCGCCTCCATGTCGCCGGCGGTGACGTTCAGGTAGTGGCCCTTCACCTCGCCGGTCATCGCCTCGGCGCGGTTCACCGCCTCCATGACGTAGAGCCAGCGGTCGCGCCAGCGCATGAAGGACTGGTCGTTGATGTTCTCGTCGTCCTTGGTGAAGTCCAGGCCGCCCTTCAGCCCCTCGTACACGACGCGGCCGTAGTTGCGCCCCGAGAGGCCCAGCTTCGGCTTGATGGTGGCGCCCAGCAGCGGCCGGCCGAACTTGTCCAGCCGCTCGCGCTCCACCACGATGCCGGTGGCGGGACCCTGGAACGTCTTCACGTAGGCCAGCGGGAAGCGCATGTCCTCCAGTCGCAGGGCCTTCAGCGGCTTGAAGCCGAACACGTTGCCGATGATCGAGGCGGCGACGTTGGTGATCGAGCCCTCCTCGAACAAATCGATGTCGTAGGCGATGAAGGCGAACCAGCTGTCCGTCGAGCCCGGCACCGGGTCCACCCGGTAGGCCTTGGCCTGGTAGTTCTCGAAGCTGGTCAGCCGGTCGGTCCAGCACACGGTCCAGGTGGCCGTGGAGGACTCGCCGGCCACCGCCGCCGCCGCCTCGATCGGATCGACGCCGTCCTGCGGCGTGATGCGGAAGCAGCAGAGAAGGTCCGTGTCCTTGGGTTCGTAGTCGGGCTGCCAATAGCCCATCTTGCGGTATTCCATTACGCCGGCCGACCAGCGCCCGCTCCGCTTCCCGCCCGCATCGCCGTCCATCGTTTCCTCCCGGTGTTGGCTGTTGGTGTGCCGGGACTATGGCGCGGGCTGGACATAAAGAGAAATTTAATTATAAAATAGGATCCATAAGTTCGGATTTATGGAATGCGGTGTTCATGAGGCAGCTGACCTTCCGCCAGCTCCGCGCGTTCGAGGTGATCGCCCGGCACGGCAGCTTCAGCCGCGCGGCGGAGGAGCTGTTCCTGACGCAGCCCGCCCTCTCCATCCAGATGAAGAAGATCGCGGACGAGGTCGGCCTGCCGCTGTTCGATACCAGCGGCCGCAAGGTGCGCCTGACGGAGGCCGGGGAGGCGCTGCGCGTGCTGGCCCGCGAGGTGTCCGACAGCGTCGCCCGCTTCGAACAGGTGGTGGACGACCTGAAGGGGCTGAAGCGCGGCCGCCTGCGGCTGGCCGGCGTGACCACGGCGGAATACTTTCTGCCGCGCCTGTTGGGCCCCTTCTGCGCCGCCTATCCCGGCATCGACGTGGAACTGGTGGTGGCCAACCGCGAGGAGGTGCTGGAGCGGCTGCGCCGCGGCGACGACGACCTCTACGTCTTCGGCCAGCCGCCCGACGACATGCCAGTGGAGAGCGCGGCGTTCCTGGAAAACCCGCTGGTGGTGGTGGCGCCCGACGGCCACCCGCTGGCCGGCCGGCCCCCCGGGACGTCGGTATCGTTGGCGGAAGTGCTGGAGCACCCGCTGCTGATGCGCGAGAAGGGCTCCGGCACCCGCATCGCGGTGGAACGCTTGCTGGCCGAACACGGCCTGCGCCCGCACATCCGCATGGAACTGGGCAGCACCGAGGCGATCAAGCAGGCGGTGCTGGGCGGTCTGGGGCTGGCCGTCGTCTCCCGCCACGCTCTGGCCACCAGCGTCGGGCTGACGGAGCTGGCGGTGGAGGGCTTCCCGCTGCTGCGCCACTGGTACCTGGTGTGGCCGGCCGGCCGGCGGCTGTCGCTGGCCGCCGGGGCGCTGATCGGGCATTTGTCGGGGTGAGGCGGGGATGTTGGGGTTTTCGGCTTTGGCCTCAACCCAACCTACGGCTGAACGGTAGGTTGGGTTGAGCGTAGCGAAAACCCAACGTCGTGCACGCTCACACCTTCATGCCCGGCAGGTTGAGGGACGCCGTGTTGCCGCCGTCCACCGGAAGCGCCTGCCCGGTGATGTAGCTGGCGTCGTCGCTGGCCAGGAAGGCGATGGCGGCGGCGACCTCCTCCGGCCGGCCGTAGCGGCGCAGCTCGCAGCGGCTGCCCAGCTTGTCCTCCTTGCCGGCGGCGCGGGCGCTGTCGAACACGCGCTGCGTCATGCCCGTCTCGATCAGGCCGGGGCACACGGCGTTGACGCGGATGTTCCACTGGCCAAGGTCGCAGGCCGACGTCTGGGTGAAGCTGATCAGCCCGGCCTTCGACGCGCTGTAGGCGTTGCCGCCGGCGCCCGAGCGGATGCCCGCCACCGACGCCGTGTTGACGATGGCGCCGCGCCCCGCCGCCTGCATGGCGCGCGCGGCGTATTTGGTGAAGTACACCGCGCCATAGAGGTTGACGGCCATGATGCGCTGCCAGTCCGCCGCCTCCTGCTCGGTCGCCAGGGCGTAGCTGCCGGACGCGATGCCGGCGTTGTTGCACAGCACGTCGATGCGGCCGAAGCGGGCCAGCACGTCGGCAACGCAGCGCTCGACCGCCGCCTCCTCGGTGATGTCCAGCGGGTAGAGGGCGAAGCGCGCGTCCGCCGGCAGGCCGGCCGCCGTTTCGTCCAGCGCCCCGGCGTTGCGGTCCACCAGCGCCACGGTGGCGCCTTCCTCGGCCAGCCGCTTGGCGGTGGCGCGGCCGATCCCGCTGGCCGCCCCGGTGACGATCGCCACCCGATCCTTGAAGCGCATGTCCGGTCCTCCCCCTTATTTTTGTACGAAACCGGCGCTCAGCGCGCTTCGCGGATCATGTTGCGGGCGATGACGACCTGCTGGATCTGCGTCGTGCCCTCGTAGATGCGGAACAGGCGCACGTCGCGGTAGAAGCGCTCGACGCCGTAGTCGGCGATGTAGCCCGCACCGCCGTGGATCTGCACCGCGCGGTCGGCGACGCGGCCCACCATCTCGGACGCGAACATCTTGCAGCACGCGGCCTCGGTTCCGACGTCGCGGCCGGCGTCGCGGCGGCGCGCCGTCTCCTCCACCATGCAGCGGGCGGCGTAGGCCTCGGCCTTGCTGTCGGCCAGCATGGCCTGGATCAGCTGGAACTCCGCGATGGGCTGGCCGAACTGCTTGCGCTCCATGGCGTAGGCGAGGGAATCGCGGATCAGCCGCTCGGCGATGCCGACGCAGACGGCGGAGATGTGCAGGCGGCCGCGGTCCAGCACCTTCATGGCCGTCTTGAAGCCCTGGCCTTCCTTGCCGCCGATGATGGCGGCGGCCGGCACGCGGCAGTCCTCGAAGATGACATCAGCCGTGTGGGCGCCCTTCTGGCCCATCTTGCGGTCGGGCTTGCCGATGGTGATGCCCGGCGTGCCGGCCTCGACGACGAAGGCGGAGACGCCGCGCGCGTCGCGGCTGTCCGGATCGGTGCGGGCGAACACGGTGAACAGCCCGGCCACCGGCGCGTTGGTGATGAAGCGCTTGGTGCCGTTCAGCACGTAGTGGTCGCCGTCGCGCCGGGCGCTGGTGCGGAGGCTCCCGGCGTCCGAGCCCGCCTCCGGTTCGGTCAGCGCGAAGGAGCCGATCAGTTCGCCCGTCGCCAGACGCGGCAGGTACTTGCTCTTCTGCTCCTCGGTGCCGTCGATGACCAGCCCCTGCGAGCCGATGCCGTTGTTGGTGCCGATGATCGAGCGGAAGACCGGCGAGGTCTGGCCCAGCTCGAAGGCCACCTGCACCTCCTCCGCCATGGACAGGCCCAGGCCACCGTACTCCTCCGGGATGGACAGGCCGAACAGGCCCATGGCGCGCATCTCGTCGATGACCTCGGGCGGGATGGCGTCCTCGTCGGCCACTTGGTGCTCCAGCGGCACCAGCCGCTCGCGCACGAAGCGCGACACCGTGTCGAGAAGCTGCTGCAAGGTCTCCGCGTCGAGGGCCATGGCCGTTTCCTTCCCCTGTGATCCCGGTTTCCGGACGCTTTTGGCACGCGCCGCGGTGTCCGTCAACAAAATTGAAATTCAATTCCGCTGTGAGGAATTTTCCGGAAAAACCCTCCCCTGCGAAGCGGGGGCGTGGAGCCGGTGCCGAAGGCATTCGCGGCAAGGCCGCGAAAGGCGGAACGCGGTCGCCCGACTTGCGGACGACCGTGGTGGCGAGCGCAAGCGAAGCCGGGTGGGGGCACGTGTCCCCCACCGCAGTTCTCGCATCACTGCCCGACGCTGGCCTCGATCGGGATGATCTTGCCCTTTTCCACATAGCCGACGACGATCTTGGCGTTCGACCCGCCCTTCTCGTCGATGCCGTTGATGCGCGACGGGTTGCGATCCGGCGACAGCTTGCCGTAGGCCTCGTTCAGCTTGGCGTAGATGGCCTTCGGGTCGGTCGTCGTGCCGGCCAGCTTCATGGCCTCCGCCACCGCGTTCAGGGTCGAGTAGTTGTAGGAAATCTCCGAGCCGGGGTCCTTGTTGAACATCTTGCGGTACTTGGCGACGAACGCCTCGGCACCCGGCCGGGTGTCGTGCACCAGCGGCATCACGCCGATGGAGCCTTCCAGGAGCGTGAAGCCGTCGAGCACGCGCGCCATCTCGTCCATCTTGGCCTGGTCCATGATGGCGAAGCCGCCCTGGAAGCCCAGCTCGCGCGCCGTGCGCACCACCAGCGCCGTCGGCTCCGACGCACCGCCCACGAACATTACGTTGGGGTTGGAAGCAAGAACCTTGCTGACGCCGCTGTAGAAGTCGGTGTCCTTGTTGTAGGACATCGGGTTTTCGGAGACCACCTCGCCGCCGGCCTTCTTCCACGCCGGCACGAAGGCCTGGCTCCACGCCTTGGCGTAGTCATGGTCGGCGCCCGCCATGGCCAGCTTCTTGCCAAAGCGCTCCATTTCCGTGCGGATGAACGGATCGATGTAGCCCAGGAACGACGGCGGGATGCGCAGCGTCATCTTGTTGCCGCGCTCGGTGATCGTCGGCACGCTGGTGTAGGCGCCGAGGATGAAGTTGTCCTGCTCGTTGAAGGCCTGCAGGGCGAAGGCGCCGCCCGAATGCGGGACGAAGATGATCGGCGCGTTGTGCTGCGCCTTCAGCCGCTTCGCGTTCACCGCCGATTCGCTGGGCGAGTACTTGTCGTCCAGCGCCACGACGTTGAGGGTGACCTTCTTGCCGCCGACCTCAATGCCGCCGGCCTCGTTGATCTCCTTGGCGGCGATCTCAAGCCCACTCAGCGTGTTCTTGCCGTACAGCGCCGCACCGCCGCTCAGCGGGCCGGTGTAGCCGATCGTCACGCTGTCCTGCGCCCAGGCACCGCCGGCCGCCAGCGCGCCCAGCGCCGTCATGCCCACCAGACGGACAAAGGTCTTCCAGACTGCCATGCGTTTTCTCCCCAGTTGCGTTGTCGTTGTCTTCGATCCGCCGCCGGGAAGCGTCCCGGTCGTCGGGAACTCGCTCGGTCCGCTATGCGCCGATGTAGGCCTTCCGGATGCGTTCGTCGCCGAGCAGCGTGTCGCGGTCGCCCTCCATGACGATCTTGCCGCTCTCCATGACGTAGGCGCGGTGCGCGATCTGCAGCGCCGCGTAGGCGTTCTGCTCGGCCAGCAGCACCGTCGTGCCCGCCTCGTTGATCGCCTTCACCGCCTCCAGCACCTGCTTCACGATCAGCGGCGCCAGCCCCAGCGACGGCTCGTCCAGCAGCAGCACCCGCGGCCGCCCCATCAGCGCCCGCCCGATCGCCACCATCTGCTGCTGCCCGCCGCTCAACGACCCCGCCGGATCGTCCTTCTTCATCCGCAGCACCGGGAACATCTCGAACACGCGCTCCAGGATGTGTTGCGACGTCTTCGGGTCGCCGCGGTGCACGTAGGCGCCCAGCAGCAGGTTCTTCCTGACCGACATCTCGGGGAACAGCTTGCGCCCCTCCGGGCACTGCACCAGACCCGCCTGCACGATGCGCGACGGCTTGCGGCCCACG
>NZ_DASPMG010000163.1:0-3610 GCF_035627195.1 Azospirillum sp. | reverse complement strand
AGGTGAGGATCTCGAGATAGAATTTGATCTTGTCGACGACCTCGCGCAGCTCCTGGCCGATCTTGTCGCGTTCCAGGCCGGTCAGCCGGTGCAGGCGCAGGTCCAGGATGGCGCGGGCCTGCTCCTCCGACAGCTTGTAGGTGCCGTTGGGGCTGACGCCGCGGCCGGGCTCGTCGATCAGCTCGATGAGCGGGGCGACGTCCATGGCCGGCCAGTCGCGCGCCATCATCTCCGTGCGCGCCCAGACGGGGTCGGGGGCGGAGCGGATGAGCTTGATCATCTCGTCCAGGTTCGCCACGGCGACGGCGAGGCCCACCAAGGTGTGCGCGCGCTCCCGCGCCTTGCCCAGCAGGAACTCGGTGCGCCGGGTGATGACCTGTTCGCGGAAGCGGACGAAGGCGGCGATGATCTGCTTGAGATCCATCAGCTCCGGCCGGCCGCCGTTCAGCGCCAGCATGTTGACGCCGAAGGACGTCTGCAGCTGGGTGTGGCGGAACAGCTGGGCCAGGACCACGTCGGGCACGGCGTCGCGCTTCAGCTCGACCACCACGCGCACGCCGTCGCGGTCGGATTCGTCGCGCAGGTCGGCGATGCCCTCGATGATCTTGTCGTTGACGACCTCGCCGATGCGCTCCATCAGCTTGGACTTGTTGACCTGATAGGGGATCTCCGTCGCCACGATGGCGAAGCGGTCCTTGCGGATCTCCTCGATCTCGGTCTTGGCGCGGAGCACGATGGAGCCGCGCCCGGTCTGCAGCGCCGCCCGGCTGCCGGACCGGCCGAGGATCAGGCCGCCCGTCGGGAAGTCGGGGCCGGGGACGAACTCCATCAGCTCGTCGAGCGTGATGTCGGTGTTGTCGATGTAGGCGCAGCAGGCGTCGATCACCTCGCCCAGGTTGTGGGTCGGGATGTTGGTCGCCATGCCCACCGCGATGCCGCCCGCGCCGTTCACCAGCAGGTTCGGGAAGCGCGCCGGGACGACGGTGGGCTCGCGCGTCGAATCGTCGTAGTTCGACTGGAAGTCGACCGTGTCCTTGTCGATGTCGTCGAGCAGCGATTCGGCCGCCTTGGCCAGCCGCGCCTCGGTGTAGCGCATGGCCGCCGGGGGATCGCCGTCCATCGAGCCGAAGTTGCCCTGGCCGTCGATGAGCGGCAGCCGCATCGAGAAGTCCTGCGCCATGCGGACCATGGCGTCGTAGATCGCGCTGTCGCCGTGCGGGTGGTACTTACCCATCACGTCGCCGACGATGCGCGCCGACTTTTTGTAGGGCTTCGACGAATCGTAGCCGCCTTCCTTCATCGCGTAGAGGATGCGGCGGTGCACCGGCTTCAGCCCGTCGCGGACGTCGGGCAGCGCGCGACTCACGATCACGCTCATGGCGTAATCGAGGTACGAACGCCGCATCTCGTCTTCGATGGTGACCGGCGCGATGTCGGAGGCGGGAGGCAGGGGTGTGGTGCTCAAGAAACAGGCTCTTCGTTCTTGGGAGCGGCAATCTCTCTAACCGGTGCCCAGGCTTTCGCCAAGGCGGGAAACGCCGCGATGCCTCATTAATATAGGTATTTCTACCAGCGTTCGCAGGTGCACACAACGTTTCCGCGTCAAAAACCCGCCCTTCGGCCGAGCCAGGCAAAGCGCGCGGAAAGGATAAGCACGGATACCACACTCGCCACGAGAATGCCTTCGAAAAGACCAAGCTCCGCCCGACCGAGGCCGAGCGTCAGCCATGCCGACACCGGGATCATGATGACTGCATACGACACGAAATGCAGCACCGTGGGCACCCACGCGTCGTTCCGCCCGCGCAGCGCGTTGCCCATCACCGCCTGCCCGCCGTCGGCCACCAGGATCCAGGCGCCGAAGGCGACCAGGGGGACGACGCGCTCCAGCAGCTCCGGGTCGTTGGTGTAGATGCCGGCCGCCGCCTCCGGCAGCCAGCGGTAGGCGACGCCGACCAGGGCCAGGATGGCGCTGGTGACGCCAAGGCCGGTCCAGCCGGCCAGCGCCATCTCCCGCGCGTCGCGCCGGCCGTAGGCGACGCCGACGCGCACCGCCGTGGCGGAACCCAGGCCGACGGCGGCCATGAAGGGCACGGCGATCAGGTTCAGCCCCACCATGTAGGCGCCGAGCGCCAGGGGCGAGAGCATGCCGGCGATGAAGCCCAGCACGGCGAAGGCCGTGCTCTCGACAAAGATGCTGAGGCCGGCGGCGTAGCCCAGCGTGCGCTGGCGCGCCCAGGCCCGCCAGCCCTTGCGCGTGTTGTGGTGGATGCCCCAGCGGGCGTGGTCGGGCATGCGCCAGATGTAGACCAGCAGGCCAAGCCCCATGGCCCAGCGCACCGTGCTGGTGGCGATCGCCGAGCCGACGGCGCCCATCCCCGGCAGGCCGAAGGCGCCCCATACCAGCAGGTAGGCCAAGAGGCCGTTCAGCAGGTTGCCGCCGATCATCGCCACCATCACGGGGAGCGGTCGCTTCAGCCCCTCCAGAAAGAAGCCGGCGGCGACGTACAGCATCATGCCGGGCATGCCGACGCCGAGCACCGCCATCACCGTGCCGCCGCCGGCCGCCAGCTCGGGCGCCTGGCCGGAGAGGATCAGCAGCGGCTCGCCGAACAGGGAGACCACCGCCATGACGAGGCCCAGCGCCAGCGCGTAGGGCAGCGAGCGGCGCAGCACCCGCCCGCACTCCCGGTCCTCGCCCGCACCCAGCGCGTGCGCGGTCATGGCGACGGTGCCGAGCAGAAGGCCGACGCCGGTGCCGATCATCACGTTGTTGGGCAGGTGGGCGAGGCTGAACAGCGCCAGCTCGTGCGCGCTGAAGCGGCCGACGATGGCGGTGTCGACGGCCATCATCACCATCAGCCCGGCGCGCGACACGATGACGGGTGCGGCGAGGCGCAGCAGCTCCATCACGTGGGTGCGGACACGGCCGGACAGCGGACGGACGAGGGTTTCGCTGGCGCTCATGCGGGGGAATCCGGCGGTGACGGGCAAGGGGACGCCATCATGGCCGAGCGAATTACTGCGTCAAGGAAGGAGGCCATTCCGATTGCGCAGTTGCCCGTTGCGCGCGCGCATCCGGAACCAACGGGGCGGACGCGCCGTTCTCAGGGCAGGTGTTCTTCAACAAGGAGACTGGGCGATGACCCGCACGATCCGGCTTCCCGTTCGCCAAATCGCGATGTTGAGCTTCCTGGTCGCGCTGACCGCCATGCTGGGCGCCTGCAATACGATGGAAGGCATGGGGCAGGACGTGCAGTCCGGCGGGCGCGCCCTCGAACGCTCGGCCGACTGAGGCCGGCGGGAGGATGCCGTCTTGAGCGATCCGCAGAAACCCGTCCCGGAGGTACCGCCGCCCGGCGGCCCGACCTCGCCCCTGCCCGACCGCCCGGCGCCGATGCCGGAGCCGCGCATCCCGCCCAACCCGGAAACCCCGCCGGAGGTGACGCCGCCCAGCGACCCCTCCCCCGGCATCCCGCGGCCGTTCACGGCATAGTTCACGGCATAGGGGGCCGCTTCTTCAGCGACGGAGCCGCGCCCGCGAGGGGGCGGCTCCGTTCGCGCATCAGGCGGCGTTCACGTCCGCGCCGGCCTTGGCGGGCTGCGTGCC
>NZ_DASPMG010000162.1:0-11101 GCF_035627195.1 Azospirillum sp. | reverse complement strand
TGCGGGCGCTCCATGGCGTAGGCGCGGGCGTGCCGGTAGGCGGCGCAGGCCAGCGCGGCGGCGCCGTTGCCGACGCCGATGCGGGCCTCGTTCATCATGTGGAACATGTACGACAGGCCCTTGTGCGGCTCGCCGATCAGGGTGCCCACCGCGCCCCCGTTCTCGCCGAAGTTCAGCATGGTCGAGGTGGTGCCGCGATACCCCATCTTGTGAATGAGCCCGGCCAGGGCGACGTCGTTCCGGGCGCCCAACGTGCCGTCCGGATCGACGAGGAACTTCGGCACGATGAACAGCGAGATGCCCTTCACGCCGGCCGGCGCGCCCTGGATGCGGGCCAGCACGAGATGGACGATGTTCTCCGACAGCTCGTGGTCGCCGGCCGAGATGAAGATCTTGTTGCCGGTGATGCGGTAGGTGCCGTCGCCGGCCGGCACCGCCGTGGTGCGCAGGTCGGACAGCGACGATCCCGCCTGCGGTTCGGTCAGCGCCATGGTGCCGAACCAGCGCCCGTCCAGCAGCGGGCGCATGTAGCGCTCCTTCTGCTCGGCCGTGCCGAAGGCGCGCAGCACGTTGGCCGCCGCGATGGTGAGGAACGGGTAGCCGGTGGTGCCGATGTTGGCGGCGGAGAACAGCGCGCTGGCCGCCGTGTGCGCGATGAAGGGCAGCTGCATGCCGCCCCAGTCGTAGTCCGCCGTCGCCGCCATGAACCCGGCGTCGATGAAGCGCGTCAGTGCCGCCGCCACCTCCGGCACCAGCACGACGCGCCCCTGCTCGAGTCGCGGCTCGTTCTCGTCGGCCGTGTGGTTGTGTGGGGCGAAGTGGTCGCGGGCGATGGCCTGCGCGGTCTTCAGCACCGCCGACAGCGTCTCGCGCGAATGGTCGGCAAAGCGTGGACGCGTGAACAGCGCATCGATGTCCAGAAGTTCGAAGAGAAGGAAGTCGAGGTCCCTTGTGTCGATCAGGCGGTTGTCCATGATCCGGTCGTCTCCACCCTTGCCCAATTGTTGATTAAGCAAACGGTAGCATGTCGGAATAAAATTCCGCAACCGGGCGCTGCTGTCGGCCTATGGATCGGCCGGCCGGGTTGCTGCGGTGCACCGGATGGGTGTGCGCCGCACGCGTCAGGAACCGGGAACGGCTCGAAACCGTTCCGGTGCCTGGAATTCGATTTTGCTGCGTTGACGCACTGCTTAGCAAGCGGCATGATCTTTCGTATATGCCGGGGTACTACCGAAGGGGTAAGCGCTTTATGGTGGCCTATCAGCTGTACGACCTACACCACACGATGCTGCGTCCGTTCGGTTGGATGGCGGAGCTGACGCGACGCACGTTGCACCACCCCTACCTGCCCGGCACCCACGCGCCGGCCGCCCGCCTGGCGCTGGCGGGGGCGGCGCTGGTGGAGCGCGCGACGCGCCGCTTCCCCAAGCCGGAATTCGGCCTGCACGAGACGACCGTGAACGGCGAGAGGGTGGCCGTCAGCGAACGCGTCGTCCTGCACAAGCCGTTCTGCAACCTGCTGCATTTCCAGAAGGGCACCGACGTCGCCCAGCCGCGCGTGCTGATCGTGGCGCCGATGTCCGGCCACCACGCCACGCTGCTGCGCGGCACGGTGGAGGCGATGCTGCACGACCACGACGTGTACATCACCGACTGGATCGACGCGCGGCTGGTGCCGATGACGGCCGGCTCCTTCGATTTCGATGACTACATCGACTACGTCATCGGGTTCCTGCACCACCTGGGGCCGAACACTCACGTGATGGCGGTGTGCCAGCCCACCGTGCCGACGCTGGCCGCGGTGTCGCTGATGGCGGCGGCGGACGACCCGATGCAGCCGCGCTCCATGGTTCTGATGGGCGGGCCGATCGACCCGTCGGCCAACCCCACCGCGCCGGTGGAACTGGCCATGTCGCGCTCGCTGTCGTGGTTCGAGCGCTCGGTGATCTCGCGCGTGCCGGTCTACTATCCGGGCGCCATGCGCCGCGTCTATCCGGGCTTCGTGCAGCTCACCGGCTTCATGTCGATGAACCTGGACCGCCACATCAACGCCCATCTGGCGCTGTTCCGCGACCTCGTGCGCGGCGACGGCGAATCGGCGGCGGCGCACGAGCGCTTCTACGACGAGTACCTGTCGGTCATGGACCTGACGGCGGAATTCTACCTGCAGACCATCGACAAGGTCTTCCAGCGCCAGCTGCTGGCCAAGGGCGAGCTGGTGTCGCGCGGCCGCAAGGTGGAGCCGTCGGCCATCCGCAAGACCGCGCTGATGACCGTGGAGGGCGAGCTGGACGACATCTCCGCCCCCGCCCAGACGGTGGCGGCGCACCGCCTGTGCTCTGGCCTGCCGGAATCCATGCACCGCAACCACCTGCAGGAGGGTGCCGGCCACTACGGCATCTTCAACGGCCGCCGCTGGCGCGAGCAGGTCATGCCGAAGGTCCGCGAGTTCATCCGCGAACGCGACTGACCCAACGTTTCCCGCGCTCCCCAAAAGCCCCTTCCCGCACTCCGGGAAGGGGCTTTTTCGTTGCCTGATCAACACGCTACCGCACCCGCGAACAAACGCCGCTTGACCGCTAGCCGGCTAATCACTAGCTTACTACTGAATTCGCCAGCCTGCCCGTGACTCCCATGACCGCCGCCGACACCGCCGATTCCCACCAGCAGCGCTTCAGCGCCGTCGCCGTCCTACTGCAGGACACGGCGCGGGCGTGGCGTCTCAAGCTCGACCAGCGGCTGCGCCCGCTGGGCCTCAGCCAGGCGAAGTGGCGCACGCTGGTGCTGGTCAACCGCGCCGGCGACGGCGTCACGCAGAAGCACCTCGCCGACCTGATGGGGATCGAGGGGCCGACGCTGGTCCGCCTGCTCGACCGGCTGGAGGCGGATGGCTGGGTGGAGCGGCGCGTCTGCCCGCGCGACCGCCGCAACCGCCTGATCCACCTGTCGGCCAAGTCGCGGGACATGCTGGTCCGCATCGAATCCGTCGCCGCCAGCCTGCGCACCGAGGTGCTGTCGGACGTGGCCGCGGACGACCTGGAAACCTTCGATCGCGTGCTGCGCCACATCCGCACGCACCTCGACGCCGTCTGATCCTGGGAAGAGGGAAGCACGCCCGTGTCCTCGCATGACGAGCTGAGCCGCCGCCACGGTGCGCGCTACAAGTGGCTGGCCACCGCCACGGCGATGATCGGCACCTTCTCCATGGTGGTGGAAGCGACCATCCTCAACGTGGCGCTGCCGGACATCATGGCCGCCTTCGCGGTCGGCCAGCAGACGGCGCAGTGGCTGGTCACCGGCTTCCTCGCCGCCATGACGGCGGGCATGTTGCTGAACGCGTGGTGCGTGGAGCGGTTCGGCATGCGCGCCACCTACGTCGGCGCCATCCTCGTCTTCTGCTCCGCCTCTCTCCTGGGTGCCCTGGCGCCGTCCATCGGCCTGCTCATCCTGGCGCGCGTGGCGCAGGGTGCGGCGGCGGGCGTCATCCAGCCGCTCGGCATGATCGTGGTGTTCGAGGTGTTCGCCCCGCAGGAGCGCGGCCGGGGCTTCGGCCTCTACGGCCTGGGGGTGGTGCTGGGGCCGGCGATCGCCCCCATGATCGGCGGGCTGCTGGTGGATCTGGTGTCCTGGCGGGCGGTGTTCCTGGTGGTGCTGCCGACCTGCGTGGCCGCCGTGCCGATGGCGCTGATGTTCCTGCGCAGCGGGAAGGCGGCCAGCCCGCCGCCGCTCGACCTTGCCGGGCTGGCGCTGCTGTCCGGCACGCTGGCGGTGTCGCTGTGGGCGATGGCCAGCGGGCCGCGCGTCGGCTGGGACCAGCCGGCCGTCGCCGGCGGGCTGCTGATCGGCCTGGCCGGCGCCGTCGCCTTCGTGGCGTGGGAGTGGTTCTGCCCGTCGCCGCTGCTCAACCTGCGCGCCTTCCGCTCGGGCGGGTTCGCCAGCGGGTTCCTCTTGTCGGCGATGATCGGCGTCGGGCTCTACGCCTCCACCTACCTGATCCCGCTCTACCTCCAGCAGGTCAAGCACCTGGAGCCGAGTGCCGCCGGCCTCATCCTGCTGCCGGCCGGGCTGGCGATGGCCTTCACCTTCCCGCTGGCCGGGCGGCTGACGGACCGGATGCCGGCGACCGTGGTGGCGCTGATCGGCATCCTGCTGTTCCTCGGGTCCTGCGTGATGCTGGCGCGGGTCGACGAGGCGGGCGGCCTGCTGTGGTTCACCGTCGGCATCGTCGTCGGGCGCATCGGCATCGGCTTGATGATGCCGCCGGTCAGCGCCGGGACGCTGCGCCTGCTGGATTTGCGGATGGTGCCGCAGGGCTCCGGCGCCATCAACTTCGGCCGCCAGCTTGGCGGCGCCATCGGCGTCGGCCTGATCTCGGTGGTGCTGAGCGTGGGCAGCGGCGCCCACGGCCCGGACTTCGCCGGGATGGGGGAGGCGGCGCGCCGCGCCGCCCAGGCCGAGGGCTACCACATCGCCTTCTACGCCCTGGCGGCGTCCTTCGCGGCGACGCTGCTGCCGCTCTGGCTGATGCACCGCCAGACGCGCCGCACCCACGCGGTGGGCGGGGCGTCGTGACGGCGCTCAACGCCTGAACGCAACCCGCCCGTCGCCGATCTCCACCATCTCCAGCCGTCCCCGCCCGGCGAGGTGGTGGACATAGCCGATGGCCTCGGCCATGGCGAACATCACGCTCTGCGCATCCAGCGGCTGGCGGAACAGCAGCGGCAGCAGGTCGGCCGCCGTCCGCGGGCCGGCGGCGCATTCCTCCTCCACGATCGACAGCCGCCGCGCGTAGTGCGCCTGCAAGGCGTCGAGGCGCAGGTGCAGCCCGCGGAACGGCGCCCCGTGCGACGGCAGGACCAGCGTGTCGGCCGGCAGCCGCCGGTGATCGTCCAGGGAGCGCAGGTAGTCGCTCAGCGGGTCCGCTTCCGGCGCCACCGGCCAGACGCCGATGTTGCTGGAGATGCGCGGCAGAACCTGATCGCCGGCGATGTACAGGCCGGCCTCGGCGCAGTGCAGGCCGGCATGGTCCGGCGTGTGCCCGCCGCCCACCAGCACCGTCCAGTCGCGCCCGCCGATGCGGATCGCCTCGCCGTCGGATATCGTCTGCACCGCCTCCGGCAGCGCCGGGATGGCGCGGCGGTAGCCGTTGCCGGCACCGGCGAAGGCCTGCGTGCGCTCGGCGTCCAGCCCGTGGCGGCGGTGCAGCGCCGTGAACACCGCCGTCGTCTCGTCGTCCGGCAGGCCGTGCAGCGTCCGGAGCAGTTCCCACTCCCCGGCGGTCATGAACACCGGGGCGCCGAACCGCTGGGCCAGCCACGCCGCCAGCCCGACGTGGTCGGGGTGCTGGTGCGTCAGCAGGATGCGCGTGACCGCTCGCCCGCCCAGCGTGCCGGCGAAGTGCCGCTCCCACCGCGCCCGGTTGGCGCCGGTGGAGAAGCCGGCGTCGACCAGCGCCCAGCCGTCGCCGTCCTCCAGCGCCCACAGGTTGATGTGTCCAGGCGGGAAGGGCAGCGGGAACGGCAGCCAGTAGACCCCCTCGGCAACGCGCACGCCGCCCTCGTCGGGCGGCGTTTCGCCGAAGGGAAACGCGAGATCCTGCATGGGTTTCCCCGTTGTGGCGGGACGGGCGGGGATAGTGCGACGCCGACGCTCTTTGAAGCCCCTCTCCCTCGACGGGAGAGGGGTTGGGGAGAGGGTGGCGCCGCGAAGCGGCCAGGAACTCGTTCTCCGCCCTGCCGGGCGTAAGTCCCCCTCTCCCCAACCCCTCCCCCCGCTCTCAGCGGATCCAAAGGATCCGCCTGTCGCGGCAGCCGGATCAAAGATCCGGCGAGAGCACGGGGGGAGGGGCTTTGAAGCGATCCGAAAGCCGTTCTACCCCATCGCCAGCCCGTGCGCGGTGCGGGCCAGCAGCGTCGCCCGCTTGCCGACCTCCAGCGCGTTGGCGGAACTGGCGTTGCCCTGGACCGCGCGTGCGTACACGCCCTGCACGATGGCGGCAAGCCGGAACAGCGCGAAGGTCAGGTAGAAGGTCCAGCCGGCGATGCCCGCGCGCCCCGTGCGCCGGCAATAGGCGGCCACGAACTCCTCCTCGCTCGGGATGCCCAGCGCCGTGAGGTTGGCGCCCACCAGCCCCTTCACCCCCGGCAGCCCGGCCGGCAGATGGTAGGGCAGGCAGCAGTAGGCGAGGTCGCCCAGCGGGTCGCCCAGCGTCGACAGCTCCCAGTCCAGCACCGCCGCCACGCGCGGCGCGCCCTGCGCGAACAGCAGGTTGCCCAGGCGGAAGTCGCCGTGCGCGATGGTGGTCCGGCTCTCGGCGGGCATGTTGGCGCCCAGCCACGCGATCAGCTCCTCCATCACCGGGTCGGCCTCGCCGACGATGGAGGCGCGGTACTGCCGGGCCCAGCGGTCGACCTGCCGCGCCAGATAGTTCTCCGGCTTGCCGAAGCCCTCCAGCCCGGCCGCCTTCCAGTCCACTTGGTGCAGCGCCGCCAGCGTTTCGTTCATGGCGTCGTAGATGGCGCCACGCTCCGCCGGGTCCAGGTCCGGCAGGTCCGGCCGCTCGAACACGCGGCCGTCGACGAACTCCATCACGTAGAACGCGGTGCCGATGACGTCCGCGTCCTCGCACAGCAGGATCGGCCGCGGCACCGGCACGCCGGAGCCATGCAGCGCCGCGATCACCCGGTACTCCCGCTCCACCTGATGGGCCGACGGCAACAGCGGCCCCGGCGGCTTCTTGCGCAGCACGAAGCTGCCGGCGCCGGTGTCCAGGCGGAAGGTCGGGTTCGACTGGCCGCCCTGGAACTGGCGGATGGCGATCCCCCCACGTTCCAGGCCCGGCACCCGTCCGGCGAGGTAGGCGCCCAGCCGCTCCTCGTCGAAGCGGTGGGCGGGCAGCACGTCGATCAGGGCCGGTGCCGACATGGTTGGACCGCTCCCCTTACGCCACCGTGTCGCCGCCGTCGGCGACGATCACCTGTCCGGTCACGAAGCTCGACAGCTCCGACGCCAGGAACAGCGCCACGCCGGCAATCTCCTCCGGCCGGCCGATGCGGCGCAGCGGCGTGCGCTCCTCCACCCGCGCGCGGCGCGCCGGATCCTCGATCAGCGCCTTGGCGAAGTCGGTGCCGATCAGCCCCGGTGCGATGGCGTTGACGCGCACGTTGGACGGGCCCCAGTCCAGCGCCAGATTGCGGGCCAGCGCCGATTCCGCCGCCTTCGACATGCCGTAGCAGCCGATGGTGGTGGTGCCGCGCAGTCCGGCGATGCTGGACAGCAGGATGACCGACCCGCCGCCGCGCTGCGCCATCTGCGGGATGACCATGTTGCACAGCCAGAACGTGCTCTTCACGTTGGCGGTCATGATCTTGTCGTACGCCTCGTCGCTCAGGTCCTGCATCGGGCCGTAGACGGGGTTGATGGCGGCGTTGCAGACCAGCACGTCGATGCGGCCGTACCGCTCCATGGTGCGGTCGACCAGGGTCTGCAGCTGGTCCTTGTGGGCGATGTGGCAGGGCACCGCCATGGCGTCGTGCCCGTCCTTGCGCAGCGCCTCGGCCACCGGCTCGCAGCTGTCGGCCTTGCGGCTGGACACCACGACGGAGGCGCCGGTCCTGGCGTAGGATTCGGCGATGGCGCGGCCGATGCCGCGGCTGGAGCCGGTGACGACCGCCACCTTGTCGCGCAGATCGATCATGTTTCTTCCCTTCTCGTTTCTTCAGTCGCGGTAGCGGTAGGTGCCCTCGCCCACGGCGATGATCTCGCCCTCGGCGTTGGTCACCTCGACCGTGGCGACGTAGATCTTGCGCCCGCCCGGCCGCCGCTTGGCGGTGGCGCGCACGGTGCCCTGCACGGCCTGCCCGATGTAGCTGGTGGTCAGCGACAGGGTGAGCACCCGGCGGTGCGTCCCGGCGACGCCGGTGTAGGAGCCGCAGAAGCCGCCGACCGCGTCGATCATCGACGCCACCACGCCGCCGTGCAGGATGCCGGAGCGGTTGAGCAGCTCCGGCCGGATCTCCACCTCCAGCACCGCGTGGTCCGGCGCCCATTCGGCGAGCCGGAAGCCCAGCAGCCTGTTGAAGCCGACGAAGTCGAAATCCAGCAGGGATGCCGCGTCCGCGGCCTGTTCCGTGCCCGTCATCGTGTGTCCCTCCCATGGGCCGCGCCCGGATCGTTGCATGCGGGGGCGCGGGTGTCAAACCGAATGAAACTAATTTCCGCACAGCGGTATTGCGGTTGGAGCATGCCTGCGGCTCCGCTTTTTTCCGCCGCCAAGCCCCGCTTTGCTGGACTGCGGTTCATCACAAAGCAACGAAGGAAACCAAGAACACAAAGAACGCCTTCGCGTGGCATCCCGCCTGCGGCCGGGCCGGCGCCTCTTCGTGTGCTTATGTCCGCTTTGTTGCTTCGTGATCCCACACGCCGCCGATCCCGGCGCCTCCGGCCCGACCGAACTTTGGGCCGACCGAATTTACAGCACCCCCGAAATGCCTTATTCCATAATACGAAACGTCATTCTGCATAACCACAAAGGGAGGATCGGGTGACGGACCTGCTTGAGGAGCGGCGGGGGCGGGTCCTCGTCCTCACCATCAGCGACCCGGCGACGCGCAACACGCTCGGCCCCGCGGTGTACGAGAAGGGCACGGATGCCTTGCGCCGCGCCGCCACGGATCCGGAGATCGGCGCCATCGTGCTGACCGGGGCCGGCGACGCCTTCTGCAGCGGCGGCAACCTCAACCGTCTGGCGAGCCTCCGCGACGGCCCGCGCGAACAGGCCGGGCACGGCATCGGCCTGCTGCACGACTGGATCCGCCTGATCCGCGCCTGTCCGAAGCCGGTGATCGCGGCGGTGGAGGGTGTCGCGGCCGGCGCCGGCTTCTCGGTGGCCTTGGCCTGCGACCTCATCCTGGCGGCGCGGGGCGCGCGCTTCGTGCTGGCCTACGTCAAGGTCGGGCTCAGCCCGGACGGCGGCGCCACCGCCTTCCTGGCGCAGACGCTGCCGCGCCAGCTGGCCGCCGAGATCGCCATGGAGGGCGGCGTCATCGACGCCGAACGCCTGCACCAGACCGGCGTCGTCAACGCGCTGTGCGACCCCGGCACCGTGCTCGACGCCGCCGTCGCCCGTGCCCAAAAGCTGGCCGACGGCCCCACGGATGCCGTCACCTCCATCAAGCGCCTGCTCGACGCCGCCTACGGCGAGGCGCTGGACGCCCAGCTCGACCGTGAACGCGCGTCCTTCGTCACCAACCTCTTCCACGCCGACGCCGGGGAGGGCATCGCCGCCTTCCTCGAAAAGCGCCGCGCCCGTTTCCATCCCTGAGCAAAGCGAAGGCCGGGTGGGGGCAATACCCCCACCACGGCTTCCCCATCACTGCCCCGGGTTCGCCTCGATCGGGATGATCTTGCCCTTCTCGACGAAGCCGACGACGATCTTGGCGTTCGAACCGCCCTTCTCGTCCACGCCGCCGATGCGCGACGGGTTGCGCTCCGGCGGCAGCTTGGCATAGGCCTCGCTCAGCTTGGCGTAGATCGCCTTCGGGTCGGTCGTCGTGCCCGCCAGCTTCATCGCCTCCGCCACCGCGTGCAGCGCCGAGTAGTGGTAGGAGATCTCCGAGCCCGGATCCTTGTTGTACAGCTTGCGGTACTTGGCGACGAACGCCTCCGCGCCCGGCCGCTTGTCGTGCACCAGCGGCATGACGCCGATGGAGCCTTCCAGCAGGTCGAAGCCGTCCAGCACGCGCGCCATCTCGTCCATCTTGGCCTGGTCCATGATGGCGAAGCCGCCCTGGAAGCCCAGCTCGCGCGCCGTGCGCACCACCAGCGCCGTCGGCTCCGAGGCACCGCCCACGAACATCACATTCGGGTTCGAGGCCAGCACCTTGCTGACGCCGCTGTAGAAGTCGGTGTCCTTGTTGTAGGACATCGGGTTCTCGGCCACGACCTCGCCGCCGGCCTTCTTCCACGCCGGCACGAAGGCTTGGCTCCACGCCTTGGCGTAGTCGTGGTCGGCGTTGGCGACCGCCAGCTTCTTGCCGAAGCGCTCCATCTCCGTGCGCAGGAACGGCTCGACGTAGCCCAGGAACGACGGCGGGATGCGCAGCGTCATCTTGTTGCCGCGCTCGGTGATGGAGGGCACGCTGGTGTAGGCGCCCAGGATGAAGTTGTCCTGCTCGTTGAACGCCTGCAGCGCGAAGGCGCCGCCCGAATGCGGGACGAAGATCATCGGCGCGTTGTTCTGCGCCTTCAGCCGCTTGGCGTTCACCGCGGACTCGCTGGGCGAGTACTTGTCGTCGAGCGCGGCGATGGTGATGGTCACCTTCTTGCCGCCGACCTCGATGCCGCCCGCCTCATTGAGTTCCTTTGCGGCCATCTCCAGGCCGCTCAGCGTGTTCTTTCCGTACAGCGCCGCACCGCCGCTCAGCGGGCCGGTGTAGCCGATCGTCACGCTGTCCTGCGCCGCCGCGGTGTTGGTCGCCATGCCGGCCGCAAGGGCCACCACGGCCGCGGCACCCGTCAGGCGCGCCAGCGTCTTCCACAAAGCCATCTTGTCGTCTCCCGTATTGAATCTCTTGTTCGATCAGGCGCTTACGCGCCGATGTATGCTTTCCGGATGCGTTCGTCGCCCAGGAGCGTGTCGCGGTCGCCCTCCATGACGATCTTCCCGCTCTCGATGACGTAGGCGCGGTGCGCGATCTGCAGCGCCGCGTAGGCGTTCTGCTCGGCCAGCAGCACCGTCGTGCCCGCCTCGTTGATCGCCTTCACCGCCTCCAGGACCTGCTTCACGATCAGCGGCGCCAGCCCCAGCGACGGCTCGTCCAGCAGCAGCACCCGCGGGCGGCCCATCAGAGCCCGCCCGATCGCCACCATCTGCTGCTGCCCGCCGCTCAACGACCCCGCCGGATCGTCCTTCTTCATCCGCAGCACCGGGAACATCTCGAACACGCGCTCCAGGATGTGCTGCGACGTCTTCGGGTCGCCGCGGTGCACGTAGGCGCCCAGCAGCAGGTTCTTCCTGACCGACATCTCGGGGAACAGCTTGCGCCCCTCCGGGCACTGCACCAGACCCGCCTGCACGATGCGCGACGGCTTGCGGCCCACG
>NZ_DASPMG010000161.1:0-5671 GCF_035627195.1 Azospirillum sp. | reverse complement strand
CGCCCCCGCCGCCCCGGCCCCGGCCCCGGCCCAGAACGCAAATGGGCAGGCCGCCGCCCCGGCACCCCCTGCCCCTCCCCCACCGGCCATCCCCGCGCCGCCGGCCGACGCCTTCGTGACGCTGACGCCGGCCCCGGCGCCGGGACTGGTGGAGGAGACGCGCGCCGGCCCGCTGCCGCGCATCGCCGAGGATGGGCGCAAGCCCTGGCAGGTCTACGCCCGCCCCTTCCCGGCCGCCGACAAGCGGCCGCGCATCGCCATCCTGATGACCGACCTGGGCGTGTCGGGCGTGACCACCGGCAACGCGCTCCAGAAGCTGCCGCCGCAGGTGACGCTGGCCTTCGTGCCCTATGGCGAGCGGCTGGACAGCTGGGTGGAGCGGGCGCGCGGCAAGGGGCACGAGGTCATGCTCTCCGTGCCCATGGAGCCGCTGAACTTCCCGCGCGACGACCCCGGTTCCAACGCGCTGCTTACCTCGCTCTCGCCCGAGCGCAACACCGAGCGGCTGGAATGGTCGCTGAGCCGCGTGTCCGGCTACACCGGCATCACCACCACCACCGGCAGCAAGTTCACCGGCAACGCCGATGCCCTGAAGCCGGTGATGGACACCCTGAAGCAGCGGGGCCTGCTGTTCGTCGACGCGCGCGTCAACCCGAAGAGCCAGGGTGCCGCCGCCGCAGGCCAGGCCGGCGTGCCGCGCGCCTTCGTCGACCGCGTCATCGACCGCGACCTGTCGCGCGGCGCCATCGACGACCAGCTGAAGGAACTGGAGGCGGTGGCCAAGGCGCAGGGTGCCGCCGTCGGCCTGGGTTTCCCGTACCCGAGCACGGTGGAGCGCATCAACCTCTGGCTGACCGGGCTGCAGGACCGCGGCTTCGTCCTGGCCCCCGTGTCGGCCGTCGTCAACCTTCAGAAGGGTCTGGGCGGATGAGCGGCAAGAAGGACGCCACGACCAGGGACAAGAGCAAGGACAAGAGCAAGGATAAGGCCGTGGACCGCGACTCCCTCCCCTACCGGCCGTGCGTCGGCATCATGCTGCTGAACGCCCGCGGCGAGGTCTTCGTGGCGCGCCGCCGCGACACCACCGACGCGTGGCAGATGCCGCAGGGCGGCATCGACGACGGCGAGACGGTGCACGAGGCGGCCCTGCGCGAGCTGAAGGAGGAGATCGGCACCGGTGCCGCCGAGATCCTGGCCGAGACGGTGGAAAAGCTGCGCTACGACCTGCCCGACCACCTGCTGGGCAAGGTGTGGAAGGGACGCTGGCGCGGCCAGGAGCAGGTGTGGGTCGCCGCCCGCTTCACCGGCAGCGACGCCGACATCGACCTGGAGACCGAGCACCCGGAGTTCGACGCCTGGAAATGGGTGGCCCCGGACGACCTCGTCCGCCTGATCGTGCCGTTCAAGCGGCCGGTGTACGAGGCCGTGCTGGCGGAGTTCCGCGAGGTGATCGCAAAGGCGCGCCGCGCGTAGGTTGGGTTGAGCCGCAGGCGAAAACCCTACCTACGGCCCTTCCGGTGCTACGCCGCGGCGGCCAGCTTCCTGGCGCGGCGGTCGATGAACCACCACGCACCCCTGGCGGCGACGGTGTAGGCCTTGCTCTGCGGGTTCAGGCCGCAGGCCTTGAAGACCATGGCGATGGCGCGCTCCACGTGCTTGCGGCGGTAGCGGCCGTAGGCGCGGCGCATGTAGGCGGCGTTGAAGGTCTTGCGGTCGTAGGGCACGCCGTCCGGCGCGTTGGCGGCGTAGAAGGCATAGGCCAGCTCGTCGTCCTCGGTCTCGCCGATGCGGCTCAGCGCCACCCACAGGCGCTTCCACTTGGACAGCCGCTCCTTCTCCACGTAGCGCTTGGCGTGCGTGTAGAACAGCTTGTAGTGGCGCAGCTCGTCGGCCGCGATGTTCCGGCAGATCAGCTTCAGCACCGGTTCCTCCGCCGAGTCGCCGATGGCCGCGTAGTAGGAGCTGGTGCCGGTCTCCACCATGCAGCGGGCGATCAGTTCGCCGGTGCGCGAACCGCGCACGGAGCGGTCCAGGTCGATGGGCACGCGGTAGCCGGCGCGGAAGCGCGCCACGGCCTTCTGGAAGTCGAAGGAGGGGTCGACCAGCTCCGCCCACTTGCCCAGCGCCTCGCCGTGCTGCACCTCCTCCACGGCCCAGTAGCGGGCGAGTTCCTGGAACTCCGGGTCGTCGTGGAAGACGTTGCACAGGTAGGCGGTGTAGTCGTTGGCGTTGTATTCCACCAGCGCCGCCGCCTTGATGAGCGGCACGAGATCCGGATCGACCTTGGCGTGATCCAGCCGATCCCACGGAAGCTCCTCGATACGCCAGTGCAGGTCCGCCATCGCTTGTCCCGTTTGTTGTGGTTATTGGTCCCTGAAACGGCAAACGCGCCCCACGACGGATCGGGAGGCGCGCTTCCCAGCGTGCAATGTATGGTATGACCGGCGCTCTGCAAAGGGAGCGATGCCCCGCTCCCGCGCAGGTCAGCCCGCGGGTCAGTGCGCCGTGGCGCCCGCCCCCACCGCGTCCAGCATGGCGCGCGCAACGGCGAGCTTCGCCTCCGCGTCCGCCCGCTCGGCGTCGGTCTTGGCGTCGTCCAGATCCTCGGACAGGTTCTTGACGTCCTGCTCGACCTTGGCACGGTCGATCTGCGCCACCGGCACGGCCTGCTCGGCCAGCACGGTGCAGCGCGTCTCGGTCACCTCGGCGAAGCCGCCGGCGACGAACACGCGGTCGACCACCCGGTCGCCCTCATAGACGTCGATGACGCCCGGACGGACGGTGGAGATCATCGGGGCGTGGCCGGCCAGGACACCGAAGTCACCTTCGCTGCCCGGCACCACCACCATGTCCACCGGCTGCGAAGCCAGCAGCTTCTCCGGCGAAACGAGTTCGAATTCGACTTTATCGGCCATGGGGTGTTGGCTCCCTAAACCAACCCTCCCGCCGTTGCCGGACGGGAGGGGGTTGCCGTTTCAACGTGCCCGGAAGGCGATCAGGCGGCCTCGGCGGCCATCTTCTTGGCCTTGGCGACGGCCTCGTCGATGGTGCCGACCATGTAGAAGGCGGCCTCGGGCAGGTGGTCGTAGTCGCCGTTCACGATGCCCTTGAAGCCGCGGATCGTCTCCTCGATCGGAACCAGCACGCCCGGCGTGCCGGTGAACACCTCGGCGACGTGGAACGGCTGCGACAGGAAGCGCTGGATCTTGCGGGCGCGGGCGACGGTCAGCTTGTCCTCTTCCGACAGCTCGTCCATGCCCAGGATGGCGATGATGTCCTGGAGCGACTTGTAGGTCTGCAGGACCTTCTGCACCGAACGGGCGACCGCGTAGTGCTCCTCACCCACGACGCGCGGGTCGAGGATGCGGCTGGTCGAGTCGAGCGGGTCGACGGCCGGGAAGATGGCCATCTCGGCGATCGAGCGCGACAGCACCGTCGTGGCGTCCAGGTGGGCGAACGAGGTGGCCGGAGCCGGGTCGGTCAGGTCGTCGGCGGGCACGTAGATGGCCTGCACCGAGGTGATCGAGCCCTTCTTGGTCGAGGTGATGCGCTCCTGGAGCGCACCCATGTCGGTGGCCAGCGTCGGCTGGTAACCCACCGCCGAGGGGATGCGGCCGAGCAGCGCCGACACTTCCGAACCCGCCTGGGTGAAGCGGAAGATGTTGTCGACGAAGAACAGCACGTCCTGGCCTTCCTCGTCGCGGAAGTACTCGGCGAGCGTCAGGCCGGTCAGGCCGACGCGCGCGCGGGCACCCGGCGGCTCGTTCATCTGGCCGTACACCAGGGCCACCTTGGAGCCCGGGCCGTCGGTCTTGATGACGCCCGATTCCATCATCTCGTGGTAGAGGTCGTTGCCCTCGCGGGTGCGCTCACCCACGCCGGCGAACACCGACACGCCACCGTGCGCCTTGGCGACGTTGTTGATCAGCTCCATGATGGTCACGGTCTTGCCGACGCCCGCACCGCCGAACAGGCCGATCTTGCCGCCCTTGGCGTACGGAGCCAGCAGGTCGATGACCTTGATGCCGGTGACCAGCACCTGGGCTTCCGTCGACTGCTCGACGAACTCCGGCGCCGGGCGGTGGATCGGGAACGCCTGCTCGGCGTTGACCGGGCCGCGCTCGTCGATCGGCTCGCCGATGACGTTGATGATGCGGCCGAGCGTGGCCGGGCCGACCGGCACCGAGATCGGCGCGCCGGTGTCGGTGACCTCCTGGCCGCGGACCAGACCGTCGGTGCTGTCCATGGCGATGGTGCGCACCGTGTTCTCGCCGAGGTGCTGCGCCACCTCCAGCACCAGGGTCTTGCCCTCGTTCTGGGTGTGCAGCGCGTTCAGAATGGCGGGCAGGTCACCTTCGAACTGGACGTCGACGACGGCGCCCGTCACCTGGGTGATGCGGCCGCCGGCGTTGGTGGCCTGGGCCTCGGTGTTGTTAGCCATGGACTAAAGCTCCTTCGGAACTCGAAATTGGTGATAAAGCCGTCGTATCGACCGTGATCAGATCGCCTCGGCACCGGAGATGATCTCGATCAGCTCCTTGGTGATGTACGCCTGGCGCGTCCGGTTGTAGGTGATCGTCAGCTTGTTGATCATGTCGCCGGCGTTGCGCGTCGCGTTGTCCATCGCGGTCATGCGCGCACCCTGCTCGGAAGCGGCGCTTTCCAGCAGCGCGCGGTAGACCTGGATCGACAGGTTGCGCGGCAGCAGCTCGGCAAGGATCTGCTCCTCGTCGGGCTCGAACTCGTAGATCGCCTTCACCTCGTCGGCGGCACCCTCGGCCGCTTCCGGCACGGCGAAGGGGATGAGCTGCTGCGGGGTGACGACCTGCGAGATCGCCGACTTGAACTTGTTGTAGATGACGGTGCAGACGTCGAACTCGTCCGCCTCGTACATCTCGTTGACCTTCTTGGCGATCGCGTCGGCGTCGGCGAACGACAGCTTGCGGCGGCCGACGTCCTCGTAGCTCTGCACGATCAGCGAGGCGAACTCGCGGCGCAGCTGGTCGCGGCCCTTGCGGCCCACGGTCAGCACCTTCACCGTCTTGCCCTCGCCCTGCAGGCGCATGATGGTGCGCCGCGCCTCGCGGACGATGGAGCCGTTGAAGGCGCCGCACAGGCCGCGGTCCGAGGAGATGACGACCAGCAGGTGCACCTGGTCGGAGCCCGTGCCCGTCATCAGCTTGGGCCCGCCGGCACCGTTCTGCACGTTGGCGGCGAGGGAGGACAGCATGCGGCCCATGCGCTCGGCATAGGGCCGCGACGCCTCGGCCTGCTCCTGCGCGCGGCGCAGCTTGGAGGCGGCCACCATCTTCATGGCCGAAGTGATCTTCCGCGTCGACTGGACGCTGGCGATCCGGTTTTTTAGGTCCTTGAGGCTAGGCATACCGGCCCTTCATCCCGCAAGAGTTCTGCGCCCTAAAGACCCGGGGCCTTGCGGCCCCGGATCCCTGGTTCACGATCAGACGAACACCTTGGCGAAGCTGTCGAGGAAAGCCTTCAGCTTCTCCTCGGTCTCCTTGGTGATCTGCTTGTCGTTGCGGATGGCGGCCAGGATGTCGGCCCCCTTGGCGCGGATCTCGCTGAGGAACTTCTGCTCGAAGCGGGTGACGTCCTCGACCTTGATCTTGTCGAGGTAGCCCTTCACGCCCGAGAAGATCGACACGACCTGCTC
>NZ_DASPMG010000160.1:0-6500 GCF_035627195.1 Azospirillum sp. | reverse complement strand
GACCAGATCCAGACGGAGGTGGCCGACATCTCCGGCCGCATCAAGGCGACCAAGGTGGAGATGGCGGCCCTGCGCCACCCGCTGGCCGGCGAGGACAAGTTCATCCAGGCGTCGCAGGAGTTGAGCGCCGTCGTCTCGGCGACCGAGGCGGCGACCAACACCATCATGGCCTGTGCGGAAGAGATGGAGGAGATCGTCCACGAACTCCGCTCCTCGATCCCCGAAGGCTACCAGCACGACCGCGTCAACGACCTCCAGGAGGTCATCGTCCGCATCTACGAGGCGTGCAACTTCCAGGACCTGACCGGCCAGCGCATCACCAAGGTCGTCCGTGCGCTCTCCTTCATCGAGGAGCGCATCGAGGCGATGATGGGCCTCTGGAACCGGCGCGAGTTCGAGGCGATGCCGCTGCCGCCCACCGTCACCAAGCTGGACGGCGACCTGGAGCTGCACGGCCCGGCACCCTCGGAAGACGCCGGCAACATCTCCCAGGCCGACATCGACGCGCTGTTCGCGTAAATCTCAAGAGGCAGGGCGGGGCACGCTGTCCGCAAGGATCAGCGGCCCGTAGGTTGGGTCTGGACCCAACACCGCCCGCGGCGCGGAAGGCGTTGGGATTTCGCTGGCGCTCAACCCAACCTACGGGTGCCGTTTCGGCGCGGGCCGGACATCACCCGCCGATCAGGTCCAGCCACTCCCGCTCGCTGAGCACGGTCACGCCCAGTTCGCGCGCCTTGGTGGCCTTGCTGCCGGCGTCGGCGCCGACGACCACGTAGTCGGTCTTCTTCGATACCGAGTTCGTGACCTTGGCGCCCAGCGCCGCCGCGCGGTCCTGCGCCGCGTCCCGGGTCATGGTCTCCAGCGTGCCGGTGAACACCACCGTCTTGCCGGCGACGGGGGAGCCCGTCACCTTCGGCTTCTCGGCGTCCAGCACGCGCACGCCGGCATCGCGCAGGCCCTGGATGATCGCGCGGTTGCGCTCCTCCATGAAGAAGCCGGCGATCTCCTCGGCGGCCACCTCGCCCACGTCGGGCACGCGCACCAGCGCGTCCCACGCCGGCCCCGGCGCCTCGGCGGCGGCCTGCGCCATGGCCGCCTTCCAGCGCTCCAGGTCGCCGTAGTGCGCCGCCAGCGCGTCGGTGACCCGTTTGTTGGCCTCCCTCTTGCCGATCAGGGTGCCGATCACCGTCTCCAGAGCGAGCCCCGGTTGCCCGGCATAGAAGTCGACCTTTCCGACGTTCTCCGGCACCGAGAACCAAGCCACGAGCGCGTTGACGGCGGTTGGGCCGACGCCCTTGAGCGCCGTCAACTCGCGCCACGCCGCGCCGGGCATGGCCTGCACCGCCGCCTCCATCCCCGCCAGCCACGCGTCCAGCGAGCCGAAGTGCCGGGCCATCGACTTGGCCGTCACCTCGCCCACGTGGCGGATGCCCAGCGCGAAGATGAAGCGGTGCAGGTCGGTGCCGGCGCGGCGCTGGTTGATGGCGGCGTACAGGTTCTCGACCGACTTCTCCTTCCAGCCGAAGCGGCCGAGGATCTGGATGGCGCCGGCCTTCTCGCGCTCCTCCAGCGTGAAGATGTCGACGGGGGAGCGCAGCATCCCGTCGTTCCAGAACTCCTCGATGATCTTCTCGCCCAGCCCTTCGATGTCGAAGGCGTCGCGGCTGACGAAGTGGCGCAGCCGCTCCTTGGCCTGGGCCGGGCAGATCAGGCCGCCGGTGCAGCGGCGCACCACCTCGCCCTCCTCGCGCACGGCGAGGCTGCCGCACTCCGGGCAATGGTCGGGGAAGACGAAGGGTGCCGCCCCCTCCGGCCGCTGCGATTCGACCACGCCGACCACCTGCGGGATGACGTCGCCCGCGCGCTGGACGATGACCAGATCGCCGATCCGCACGTCCTTGCGGGCGATCTCGTCCTCGTTGTGCAGGGTCGCGCGGCTGACCACGACGCCGCCCACCGTGATGTCCTCCAGCTCCGCCACCGGGGTCAGCGCGCCGGTGCGGCCGACCTGGATGGTGATGCCCTTCAGGCGCGTCTGCGCCTGCTCCGCCGGGAACTTGTGGGCGATGGCCCAGCGCGGCGCGCGGCTGACGAAGCCCAGGCGCTCCTGCAAATCCAGCCGGTCCACCTTGTAAACCACGCCGTCGATGTCGAAGGGCAGGGTGGAGCGGCGGCGGCCGACCTGCTCGTAGTACAGCAGCAGCTTCTCCACCCCGTCCACGTGCTCGGCCGGGCGGTTCAGCCGGAAGCCCCACGCCTCCAGGCGCTGGCGGATGCCCCACTGGGTGTCGGCGATCGGCTCCGACACCTCACCCAGCGCGTAGCCGAAGAAGCACAGCGGGCGCGACGCGGTGACCGACGGGTCCTTCTGGCGCAGCGAGCCGGCGGCGGCGTTGCGCGGGTTGGCGAACACCGGCTCGCCCTTCTCCGCATACCCGCGGTTCATCTCCAGGAAGTCGTCGCGGTTCATGTAGATCTCGCCGCGCACCTCCAGCACGGCGGGGCAGGGCGCGGGGAGCTGCTTGGGCACGTCCTTGATGGTCATGACGTTGGCCGTCACGTCCTCGCCCTCCGTGCCGTCGCCGCGCGTGGCCGCCAGCACCAGCCGCCCGTTCTCATAGCGCAGCGAGCAGGACAGCCCGTCGATCTTCGGCTCGGCCACGAAGGTGACCGGGGCGTCGGCGGCCAGCCGCAGATCCTTGCGGATGCGGTTCACGAAGTCGTGCGCGTCCTCCGGCGCGAAGGCGTTGCCCAGCGACAGCATGGGCATGGCGTGCCGCACCTTCCGGAACCCCGCCGCCGGGGCGGCGCCGACGCGCAGGCTCGGCGAATCGGCACGGCGCAGCTCGGGATAGCGCGCCTCGATGGCGTTGTTGCGGCGGACCAGCGCGTCGTACGCGGCGTCGGAGATCTCCGGCCGGTCCTTCTGGTGGTAGAGCGTGTCGTGGTGCGCGATCTCCTGCGCCAGCGCGGCCAGTTCCGCCTGCGCCTGCTCGATCGTCAATTCCTCGACGGGGACGGCGCGCGGGTTGGCGGGGACGGAGAAGAGATCGGACATGGCGTGACCCAGGCTGTGGCGAGGGACGGAGAATAGCGCTTGCCTACGGCCGGTGAAATGGCTGAGCCTCGCGGTCGGGGTATGCACGAGGAAAGATCATGAAGGCGCGCGTGAAGTGGGTGGACGGCATGATGTTCGTCGGCGAGTCCGGCAGCGGCCATGCCGTGGTGATGGACGCCGCTCCCGACGTGGGCGGGCGCAACCTGGGTGTGCGGCCGATGGAGATGCTGCTGCTGGGCATGGGCGGCTGCTCGTCCATCGACGTGGTGATGATCCTGAAGAAGGGCCGCCAGCCGATCACCGACTGTGTGGTGGAGCTGGAGGCGGAGCGCGCCGCCACCGATCCCAAGGTGTTCACGAAGATCCACGCGCACTTCATCGTCACCGGCCGCGGCCTCGACCCGAAGAAGGTGGAGCGCGCCGTCGCCCTGTCGGCGGAGAAATACTGCTCCGCCTCCGTCATGCTGGGCGCCACCGCCGCCATCACGCACGGCTTCGAGGTGGTGGACGACACGGCGGCCCCCGCCGCCTGATCGCCGGCCCGAACCCCAGGAGACGCGCCGCCATGTCCGCACCGCCGCCGATGGCGATCGACGACCGGCTCGTGGTCGCGGCGGCGCTCGACCGCATCCTCTACGACGACCCCGAACACTTCGCGGCCGACGACGCCCGCGCCGTGCGCGCGCTGATCCCGCGTGCCCGCACGCCGTGGCTCAGCCTGGGCTTCCGGGCGCACAGCCAGGGGCCGGGCATGAGCGGCCAGGCGGCCGGCGTCGGCCAGGTCGACATGCAGGGCGAGGAGAAGGTCGTGAAAGGCGGCATCGGCGAAGGGCCGGAATGGCGCTGCGGCCAGTACAAGATCTCCAACCGCGGCAACGGCCTGGAGATCTGGCAGGTGATGAGTGACGAGTTCGACGAGACGCCGAAGGGCGCTTGGCTGGACATCGACGCGCTGGGGGCTCCCAAGCGCCTGCTGTTCTTCCAGCCCCGCGACATCGGCCTGCGCATCCCCTTCACGGCGCTGCACTTCGTCATCCGCCTGGGCGGCTGGCAGGAGTGGAAGCGGCCGGGGTGACGTCCGATACGGCGTCCGGACGCGCGAATACCTTTTGCCGCACACACGCGATGGTGTGCAAGGCCCCTGTCCTGTGCTGAAATGAGTTGCCGGCCGGGACGGGCCCGGCCGGCCAACCAAGGGAGAACAAGATGGAAGAGCCCATCTTTTCTCTCCGGCTTCGCTTTCGGGGCTGGCGGATCGAGATCCGCATCACCCTGAAGCGTCGCTAGGAGGTGGCCGGGGGTGCGGAGACACCCCCGGCTTCCTTCAAAGATAGCCTCTCCCACGACGCTTGACAATGCGGCTCCCGCGCCCGCAGGGCGCGGCAAGGCGTCCCTTTGACGGCCTACGCTCTTTCGGCTAGAGCAGGCGGCATGAGCAAGACCGCATCCCCCTCCTCCGTGGAGTCGCTGTTCGTCACGCGCATCTACCGTGCCGAACTGGCCGAAGTCGTTCCCCTGAACGGGGAACTCGCCGCCTCCTGCCGCTCCGCCGCCGAAGACGACGAGGCGGGGCAGGACTGGTCGGACGAGCACGGCTACACCGGCTACACCTCCTACGCCTCGCTGGACGACCTGTCCTGGCGCTTCCCGGCGGTGAAGGATCTGACCAAGCACATCGACCGCCACGTGAAGGGCTTCGCCAAGATCCTCGAATGGGACCTCGGCGGCCGCAAGCTGGAACTCGACTCGCTGTGGATCAACGTGCTCGATCCGGGCGGCTTCCATGGCTCGCACATCCACCCGAACAGCGTGATCAGCGGCACCTACTACGTCGACGTGCCGGAGGGGGCGAGCACGCTGCGCTTCGAGGATCCGCGCCTGGGCTTCATGATGGGCTCCCCTCCCAAGAAGGCCAAGGCGGCACGCGAGGTGCAGCCCTTCGTTCCCATGGTGCCGAAGCCCGGCACGCTGCTGCTGTGGGAAAGCTGGCTGCGGCACGAAGTGTCGCTGAACCGCGCCGAGACGGAGCGCATCACCATCAGCTTCAACTACGCCTGGCGCTGATTCGCCCTTGCGCGTGTTGGGTTACGCGTGGCGGACCAGCGCCAGCAGGCCGCCCGCGCCCACCATCAGCCCGCCGCTGACGCGGTTGACGGTGCGCGTGGCCGAGGCGCCGGACAGGCGGGCGGCGATGGTCTGCCCGCCGACGGCGTAGGCGAGGATCCAGCCGAACTCCACCACCACCATCACCGCGACCAGGATGGTCAGCTGCGGCAGCAGCGGGGCCGCCGGTTCGATGAACTGCGGGAACAGCGCGGCCATGAACACCAGCGCCTTCGGATTGCTGGTGGCGACCAGCACGCCGCGCAGGAACAGCCGCGCCGGCGTGCCGCCGGCCTCCACCGCCGGGGCGGCGTCCGGCGCCGCCGCATCGCCGTTCACCGGCGCCCGCCACGTGGCGATGCCCAGCCACGTCAGGTAGGCGACGCCGGCCCACTTCACCGCCAGGAAGGCCGGCTCCGACGCCGCCAGCAGCGCGCCCAGCCCCATTACCGACAGCGTCGCCATGCCGGCCAGCGCCGCGCACATGCCCAGGCCGCCCCAGGCGGCGCGGCGCACGCCGAAGCGCAGCCCCAGGCTCATGGCCAGCAGCATGTTCGGCCCCGGCGTCATCGACAGGACGAACGAGGTGACCAGGAACAGACCCAGCGTGTGCCAACCCATGCGCGCCTCCGGTTCGGGGGAGGGCGAGGAGAGCACGCTTGGCACGCCTCGGACAAATGCCGAGCGCGCGGGGCAGATTTCCGGTCGCGGTGGAACTTTCCGGCCGGCGGCGTGACCAACCCGGCAAGACCATCGAACGTGGAGCACCCGCCATGAAGTCCGCAGCCTTCGGATTGTTCGCTCTGGCCGCCACGGCCATCGCCACCGCCACCCCGGCCTCTGCCGATATTCAGGTCTGCGCCTACAACAACGCCGCTGTGAAGGGCAGGGCCAACATCACCTTCTATCTCACCGACGCCGAGCACCGCCGGGACTCCGGCTGGAAGACGCTCCTTGCCGGCGAGCGCTACTGCCAACGGCAGGAGAACGTCCGCGCCTTGAACGTGACGGTCCAGGGGTTGACCACCGAATGGAAAAAGGTGTGCGACGAAAACCGGCGCCCGGGCGAAAGCATCGAGGTCCGCATGACGGGCACCGTCTTCGATCTGGACTGCAAGGTCTGGTGAGGCGCCGCCCCCGCCTGCTGCCGGTCAGCCGCGTCCGGCGATCAGGCTGTCGGCCGCCCGGCGGGCCTCCTCGGTGACGGTGGCGCCGGACAGCATGCGGGCGATCTCCTCGCGGCGCTCGTCGCCGTCCAACTCGGCGACGCCGGTGGTCACCGTCTGGCCCTTGACCGCCTTCTGCACCTTCAGGTGCGTCGAGCCGCGCGCCGCCACCT
>NZ_DASPMG010000159.1:0-4544 GCF_035627195.1 Azospirillum sp. | reverse complement strand
CCCACGACCGAAGTCACCGGAACCTAAATCCGGCGCGTCTACCAGTTCCGCCACGCCCGCTACGGCAATGGCGGATCCGGCCGGAGGGGTCGCCCCCGCCCGTCCGCCAGCGTGGGGGCCTCTATAGCACAACGGAATCCCAGCAAACACACAAAATGGTCTTACGCGCGACGGTCATACACGGGGCAGGCGCCCCCTACGGCCCCTTCAGCAGCGAGCGCAGCGCCGAGGAGGCGTTCACCTTCCCCTCGCCCGTGTAGGATTCGTGGTTCGCCTCGATCTCGCCCAGCTTGTAGCGGTAGTTGATCATCATGCCGCACGACTGCGCGATGCCCTTGGACGAGGTGTCGGCCAACCAGTTCAGCCGCTCCATCCGCGCCCCGTTGGACAGGTGGAAGTGCGCCACCGGGTCGCGCGCCCGCACCCCGGCGCCGTCGCCCGGCCGCACGTCGGTCAGGTAGATGGCGCACAGCCGCGCCAGCGGCCCGCGCAGCGCCTTGGACAGGCTCTCGTGCCGCCACCACGCCTCGCGCCCCAGCGCGGATTCCAGGATGCCGCGCCCGGGGATCACGGATTCGGCAAGGTCCAGCCACTCGGCGATGCGGTCGCGCTCGGCCGGGGCCAGCAGCCGGTCGCCCTGCTCCGCCATCCGGCGCTCCAGCCAGCGGCGGAAGCCGGGAATCGGCGACAAGGTGGCGAAGGTCTTCAGGTTGGGGAACTCGCCCGCCAGCCCGTCGACCACGCGCTTGATGAGGAAGTTGCCGAAGCTGATGCCGGCCAGCCCCTTCTGCGCGTTTGAGATGGAATAGAAGATGGCGGTGTCCGCCGCCTTCGGGTCCACGACCGGCGCCTCGGGGTCGAGCAGCGTCTGCACGTTGTCCGACATGCCCTGGACCAGCGCCACCTCGACGAAGATCAGCGGCTCGTTCGGCATGCGCGGGTGGAAGAAGGCGAAGCAGCGGCGGTCGGAATCCAGCCGGTCCTTCAGGTCCTGCCAGCCGCGGATCTCGTGCACCGCCTCGTACTTGATCAGCTTCTCCAGAAGCGACGCCGGGCTGTCCCAGGTGATGCGGTGCATCTCCAGGAACCCCACGTCGAACCACGCGCGCAGCAGGCTCTTCAGGTCGTCTTCCAGCGCGCGCAGCAGCGGCTCGCCGTCGGCCATCTCGATCAGCTCGGCGCGCAGGTCGACCAGAAACTTAACACCTTCCGGCAAGGCGTTGAATTGCGTCAGCAATCGCAGGCGCGGCGGCTCCAGCGCGCGGCGCAGCGCGCGTTCGGCGCGGCCACGCTCCACCGGGTCGGTGGCGGCGCGGAAGGTGTCGACCGCCTCGTCGACCGCCTCCCGGTCGACGTCGAAATCGCGCGCCAGGATCATCAGGAAGTTGCGCCGCCCCTGCGCGTCCAGCGCCAGGTAGGCGCGGCCGAGCTGGGCGGCGCGCGCGCGCGCCGACACCTCGCCGCCGCGCGCCTCCAGGCAGGCCTGCATCTGCGTGCGCAGGCGCTCGGCGTCCTCGCGCGGCAGGTGCGGGCGGGGTGCCGCGCCCACGGCGGTGCGGGCGGAGGCGGCGATGTCGCGCCAGCGCGCCCGCAGGTTCTCCAGCGCGCGGTCGAACAGGCCCGGCGGCGGGGCGCCCGGCGGCTCCGTCTCCGGAGCGGCGGCGATGGTGCTCTGGCTCTCGCTCATGCGCGGAAGTCTGCCGTCCGCGCCGCGCGCGGGCAAGCGGGAAGGCGGGCCTAGGCCCTCCAGACAGGCGGCGCTCCGGACGGCTACCCCATCCGGCCGGCCGATGCCCGGCGCAACCGCTTCGGCCGGAAGGCGGAAGGCGGCGCTTCGCCGGCCGGGCTCAGCCGACCGGATGCGGTCCTATTTCCCTTGTGAGGATTGTCCGAACAGACAATTCGCGCGACATTGGACGGACAAGGCCGACGGTACGATCATCTCTACAAAGCGGTACCGGAACGGCCTTTCGCATAGACGCGGTATGATGATGCGGGCAGTCGCTCATACTTCCGGCGGATGCCCGGCGGCTTGACCATAAATAAGCTATGGGCAATCATCTTGGCGACGGCGGTGCAACGCCATCTCCAATACTGCGTGACTGCGCAATAACAATTGCGTCAACTTTGTAACAAACCCATCCCATGGCGCAGCCATGGCGGTGCGGGGCCACTCTTGCCGGGAGGACGCGACATGCTGAAGCGGGACGGGCGCGCCATGGTGGATCATCTGCTGGACGACCCGATCGTCGACCTGATCCTCGCCCGCGACGGCATCACGCGGGCCGACGTCCTGCGCGTCATGGAAACCGCGCGCCGCGCCCGCGTGGCCGGGCTCGCGCTTGGCCACGCGCTTGACCCGGCGCTTGAGCCCGCGTTCGACCGCGCCGCCTGACCCCGCCGGAGCGAGGAGACCACCCGTGCCCCTGCAATCCGACCCGGCCGCCTTTTCGATCACCGCCCTGCTCGCCGACCAGGTGACGCTGATCGCCCGCCACGAGGGGGTGTCGCCCGGCGCCGCCGCGCTGATGCTCCGCCAGATCATGGACGGCCACGGCGGGCGCCGGCGCCTGCTGAGCATGTTCGAGCGCGAGCTGAGCCGCGAGCCAGACCCGGCCGAGGCCGCCAAGATCGCCATCGTACGCTCGGAAACCGCCGCGTGGCTCGCCGCCATGGAGCAGCGTCCGGCGCGGGCCGCGTCGTAGGCGCGGCCCGCGCGGAAAAAAATCGCGTTCGAAAAATCGCATTCGATGGAACCTCTTGCCGACGCATGCCACGAAAGCGGCATGACCGACGCCGGCCGACGGCCGGGTTACAGAGGAAACATCGAATGCGTTCCCGCCTGATTTTCGGAGCCGCAGCGCTCTCCGCGACCCTCGCCGCGAACGCCATCCCGGCTTCCGCGCAATCCTCCACGCCGAAGATCTGCGTGACCAACAAGTCGAACTTCGTCCTGGAGGCGAACGTCATCACCCGCCGGCCGAACATCTCGCGGTCGACGGGGATCTACGTTCCCGTGAACCAGCACTACTGCGTCGACCTGTACCCGACTGAAACGGCCGACAAGGTTTGGATCCGCCCGATCCCCGGCTCCGAGACCCCGTACCCGGTGGGCCAACCGAACTGGCAGGGGATCTACAACGCCGTCGTCACCGGAACGGCGCTCTCGTACAAGGTCGAGTGGCGGTAGCGCCGGCCCTGGACATACCCGCCGGAGGCAGGTCAGTTTGGAAAGCCCCTCTCCCCTCGCGGGAGAGGGGCTTTCCAACCTGACCGCGAGATGTGTGCATGCCGTAGCGGCCCCGCAGGGGAAGGGGCTATGGAGCCCTAGCCCAGTTGCTTCAACCTGCGCAGGACGGCCGGCAGGGCGTCCGGCAGGTCCTCGGCGATCAGCCCCGGCCCGACCTCCATGGCCGCCGCGCCGTGCAGCCACACCGCGGCGCAGGCGGCCTCGAACGCCGGCATCCCCTGCGCCAGCAGGCCCAGCACCAGCCCTGCCAGCACGTCCCCCGCCCCGGCCGTGGCAAGGTCGGGCGGCGCGTTCGTGTTGACGGCGGCGCGCCCGTCCGGCGCCGCGACCACCGTGTCCGCCCCCTTCAGCAGCACGACCGCCCCGCAGCGCGCCGCCGCCGCGCGCACGCGGCCGATCTTGTCGCCCTGCACGTCGAAGACGCGGGAGAACTCCCCGTCGTGCGGCGTCAACACCCAGCGCCCGTCCAGCCGGTCCAGCAGGTCGCCCGGCGCGCCGGCGAAGGAGGTCAGCGCGTCGGCGTCCAGCACGCCCGTCTTGCCCGCCGCCAGCGCCGCCAGGACGCGCGCCCGCGTGTGCACCCCCACCCCGGCGCCGGGACCCAGCAGCACCGCGTTCTTGCGCGCGTCGCCCAGCAGCGCGGCGAAGCCCGCGTCGTCCTCCACCGGCTCCACGATCACGCTGGGCGAGGACGCCGCGTACACGGCGAAGGCCTCCGGCGGGCAGGCGACGGTGACCAGACCGGCGCCCGCGCGCAGCGCCGCGCGCGCCGCCAGCCGGCCGGCGCCGGTCATGCGCCCTCCCCCCGCCACCACGCCGTGGCCGCGCGCGTACTTGTGCGCGTCGGCGTGCGGCCAGGGGTATTGGCCCAGCCACAGCGCCGGCCCGTTCTCCCACTGCCGCGGCCGGATGTCGTCCAGCACCGCAGGCGGAATGCCGATGTCGGCCACCACCGTCCCGCCGCAGTGCAGGCGGCCGGGCAGCAGGCGGTGGCCCGGCTTGGCCCGGAAGAAGGTGACGGTCAGCGCCGCCTGCGGCGCGGCGCCCAGGATGGCGCCGCTGTCGCCGTGCACGCCGCTGGGCACGTCCACCGCGACGACGGTTCGCCCCTCCATGGCGTCCACCAGCCTGCGCGCCATGCCTTCCAGCGGCCGGGCCAGTCCGGCGCCGAAAAGCGCGTCGACCACCAGCGGGTCGCCGTCCAGCAGCGCCGGGTCCGGCGCCTCCACCGGCCCGGTCCAGCGCTGCGCCGCCTGCGCCGCGTCGCCGCGCAACGCCGTGTAGGAGCCCAGCA
>NZ_DASPMG010000158.1:0-17074 GCF_035627195.1 Azospirillum sp. | reverse complement strand
GATCGACTGGGACACCCTGTGCGCCATCGCCGAGGATGAAGGCGAACGGCTGGCGGCGGATTGAGCGTTGAGTGTTGATGCGAGAGGCGCCGCCTCTCGCGCTCTCCGCCAAGGGCCGGTGGCCCTTGGATCCCATGAACGGGGCTTTACGCCGCCTTCCAGAAGAAGTACGCGGTCATCGCCAGGCCCACGGCGATGACGAACTTGCGCAGGACCGGCGGCGGGATGCGGCGGGCCAGCGCGGCGCCGGCGTAGCCGCCGGCGACGCAGGCGCCGGTCATGATGATGGCCTCGGTCCAGTAGACCGCCCCGCCGGCCACGAAGGCGACCACCGCCACCGCGTTCAGGCAGCCGGACAGCAGCACCTTGATGCCGTTCATGGCGTGCAGGTTGGTCAACCCGAACACGCCCAGAGTCGCCAGCATCAGGATGCCGATGCCGCCGCCGAAATAGCCCCCGTAGATGGCGATGACGAACTGCACGCTGAGCAGCGTCGGCAGCCCCATGCGGAAGCGCTTGCGCACCCAGGCGGAGATCGGCGGACCGAAGGCGAACAGCACCGTGGCGAACAGCAGCAGCCACGGCACCAGCGCGGCGAACACCGGCTGCGGCGTCCACAGCAGCAGCAGCGCCCCGATCAACCCGCCCACAAGGCTGATCCCCACCACGGCCGGCAGGTTGAAGTTGGACAGCGCGCGCAGTTCCTTGCGGTAGCCATAGGCGCTGGCCAGCGCGCCGGGCGCCACGGCGACCGTGCTGGTGGCGTTGGCGTTCACCGGCGGCACACCGGCCATCACCAGGGCCGGGAAGGTCAGGAAGCTGCCGCCGCCGGCCACGGCGTTCAGGGCGCCGGCCAGGAAGGCGGAAACAACCAGCAGAAGCACGGTCAGCATCGGAAATTCGCAGTGCAGCAAGGAAGGACGCGCGCGGACTATGCCGCGCGCGTCCCCTTGGTGGTACTGCTTTTTCCGATGCTCACTCCTGCGGCGGCAGGGTGCGCAGGTGGGCGACGATGGCGTCCAGGTCGTCGGCGGCGATGTTGCGGTACCAGTGGAACGCCATGGGCGGCGCCAGCCGTGTGCCGTCGGCGCGGATGCCTTCGGTGATGGCGCGCTTGATCTGCGCGTCCGTCCACTGGCCCAGGCCGGCCTTGTCGCTGGAGGTGATGTTGCGCGACACCGAGACGCCCCAGGGGCCGGGGAACGGCTGCCCGCCCGCCCCCGGCCGCGCCGTCTCCAGCCTTCCGTCTGGCAGGCGCGGCGTGTGGCAGTCCTGGCAATGGCCGAGCGCCCCGGTGAGGTAGGCGCCGTAGGCCAGCTTGTCCGTGCGCGGCACGTCCGGCACCGTGCCGATCGGCGGCCCCCAGGAGGCCGGCAGCGGCATGCGGTATTCCGACTTCGGCACGGCGTTCCTCACCGGCGGCACCGTGCGCATGTAGGCGACCAGCGCCTTCACGTCGTTGTCGGAGATGTGTCGGTAGAACTCGGTGGGCATCGGCGGGCCGATCAGCGAGCCGTCGGGGCGCCGGCCTTCGCGGATCGCCGTGATGATCTGCTCGTCCGTCCAGCGGCCGATGCCGGTTTCCGGGTCCGGCGTGATGTTGGAGGCGTAGGCGGTGAACGCGGCGTCCTTGAACGGTGTGCCGCCGGCCAGTTCCTGGCCGGGCACCGGGCCGGCCGGCGTCTGCGGCGTGTGGCAGTTGCCGCAGGCGACGACACTGTTCATCAAGTATCGGCCGCGCTCCAAAGGGGTTTCGGCGTTCGCCGCGGGCGCGGCCGAAAGCAGCGTCGCCGCCAGCGCGGCGCCGGTCATCCACGTCTTCATGGTCCAACTCTCCCTGAACCTGATGGGGCTTTTCGCCTCTGCAAAAGGACGCTAGCGAGGCACTTTCGCCCCCGCCACAGGGAAGTTGAGCATTTCACTAAGCCTTTCGGCAGAGACGTGACCGTTCTCGCGGTCGGGGCGCATGCCGCGTATGCCGCTTGACCGCTGGACTTGCGAGCCGTTCGCGCTTACCTTACGAAGCGGTGGATCATCTGTGCCCTTGGGGAATGCCATGTACCGCGACAACTCGCTGATGCCGAAAGAGGCCGTGCGGCTCGCCGTGCTGGGCACGCTGATCCAGGGCGGCTCCATGCGCTACGCCGACCTCGCGTCGTCGGTGCGGCACTTCCTGGACCGCATCATGGGCCCGTCGCTCGACCTGATGGGCACCTCGCTGGAGATGCTGCGCTACGAAGGGCTGATCGAGGCGCTGGACGGTACGGGCATGGAGGACAATGCGCTGCTCGGCCCCACCGAGGCCGGCCGGGCGGAGTTCGCGACGCTGGTCCAGGCCAACGTGCGCCTGCCGTCCACCGACGGCTTCAACAAGCTGGTCGTCGCGCTGAAGCTGCGCTTCCTGCACCTGCTGGACATCGAGTCGCAGCGCGACCAGATCGACCACCTCGTCATGCTGCACGAGACGGAGCTGGCGCGGCTGAGCGACCTGAAGCGCCACCACGCCGGCGACACCGGCCACTTCGCCGCGTGGCTCGACCACGACGTGGCGCAGGCCGAGGCGCGGCTGGCGTGGTTCAACGACCTGCTGGCCAAGGTCTGATCCCCACCCCCTGCCCTTCCTCCTGACGATTGCCGCCACCCTGCGGCGAACCGGCGCGGCCCGATCGCGCCGGTGACATGCGTGTGCGGCTGTTTCGTTCACAATTTCCGGTGTATTCTCCGCCGCACAACAATCGAAGCCACACCAGTTCGGAAACGCACCTATGGCCAAAGCGCTCAACGATGACCTCGAAGACCGTCTGCGCGTCGAATTCGTCGACGATGCCCGCGACCGCCTGCAGGTGATGGACGACGCCCTGGACGGCTTCGCTAAGGGGGCGCGCACCGACGCCGAGGTGATCGGGCTGCTGCGGCTGGAGGGGCACAATTTCAAGGGCATGGGGACGTCCTTCGGCTTCCCGGCGGTCAGCCTGATCGCGCACCGCCTGGAGGACTACCTGAGCGGCGTCACCCGGCTGGCCGAGCGCGAGATCGCCGACCTGCAGGTCTTCCTGGACCGCATCGCCGAACTGGTCGACCGCGCCGAGCAACCGGCCCTGGCCGAGACCAACCAGATCATCCGCGCACTGCCCGTGCGCTACAAGTTCGACGTCACCGACGTGGAGATCCGCAACGTCGAGATCATGCTGGTGACGCCCTCCAAGGTGGTGGCGAAGAAGGTGGGTGCCGAGTTGGCCGCCTGCGGCTTCCGCACGGTGACGGTGAACGACCCCATCGAATCGATCAGCCACGCCGTGCGCGTGCCGCCCGACATGCTGATCGCGTCGCTTGTGATGGACGGCCTGTCCGGCCTGGACCTGATCCGCGGCCTGCGCGCCATGAGCATCACCAAGCACGTGCCGATGGCGCTCCTGACCTCCATGAGCCTGGACAACCCGGCGCTGAAGGAGATCCCGCCGGGCGTGGCGGTGATCCGCGTCGGCGAGCACTTCGGCAACGACTTCGCCGCGACGGTGACGAAGTTCAATCTGGGGTGAGGGGCCGGGCGCCGTAGGTTGGGCCAAGCGCAGCGCGGCCCAACCCACGCAACTAAAACAGGTGCTGCCCGCCGGTGATGAAGATCTCCGTGCCGGTGACGTAGCCGAAGTCCGGGCTGCACAGCTGGTAGATCACCGAGGCGACCTCCTCCGGCGTGCCCATGCGGTTCATCGGGATGCGCGGCAGCAGCACCTCGTACTCGGGGCCGGTCATGGCGGTCTCGATCTCGCCCGGCGCCACGGCGTTGACGCGCACGCCGATCTCGGCGAACTCCACCGCCATCTCACGCGTCAGGCCGGACAGCGCCGCCTTCGACGTGGAATAGGCGGAGCCGGCGAAGGCGTGCACCTGATGGCCGGCGATGGAGGTGACGTTGACGATCGCCCCCTTGCCGCGCGACAGATGCGCGGCGAAGCCGCGGGCGAGCACCAGGGGTGCGAAGAAGTTCAGCTCGAACACCCGGTACCAGCCGGCGATGTCGCCGTTCAGGCAGCCCAGCCGTTCCTTGATAGGCGTCTTGGGCGACACGCCGGCGTTGTTGACCAGCGCGTGCAGCGGGTCGTTGCCCAGCACGGCCTTCGCCTCCTCGACGAAGCGGGCGCGGCTGGCCGGGTCCGACAGGTCGGCGGTGATGTGGTGCGTCCAGTTGGGGTCGCGGCGGCAGTGCGCCGGCACCTCCTCGCGCGAGCAGGAGATGACGCGCCACCCCTCGGCGCTGAAGCGCCCGACGGTGGTGTGGCCGATGCCCCGGCTGGCGCCGGTGAGGATGACGGTCTTGCGGTGCGGCATTCCGCCATGCTAGCGCGGACGCCGCCCGGAAGGAAGCGGGCACCGGAAACGTCACGCCGGCTGCAGCACGGCAGTTGATCCGGCGGCGGCGCTGACCAACCTTCTGGGAACGCGTTTCGACCCTCCGGAGAATCCCCTTGGCGCCGCACCGACTGCTCCTCGCCCTGCTGCTGACCGGCTGCATGGCCGCCGAAGCCACCCCCGGCGCCGCCCGCAACCCGGATGCCGCCCCGGCCGCCGCCGGTGCCGCCGCGACCGGTGCCTCCTGCGTGAAGCCGGGATCCTGGGCCGACGGCGGCGGCCGGCCGCTGGCCGGCGGCGACGTGCTGAAGCGCGCGGCCGCCGCCCCCGCCGTGCTGCTGGGCGAACGGCACGACGACGCCGAGCAGCACCGCTGGCAGTACCAGACGCTGGCCGCCATCCACGCGCTGAACCCCAACCTCGCCGTCGGGATGGAGATGTTCCCGCGCGCCAAGCAGCCGGTGCTCGACCGCTGGGTGGCGGGCGAGCTGACGGAGGCCGAGTTCCTGCGCCAGTCCGACTGGTCCGCCGTGTGGGGCTACGACGCGGCGTTCTACTTGCCGGTGATGCACTTCGCGCGCATGAACCGGCTGCCGCTGGTGGCGTTGAACGTCAACCAGTCGCTGGTCGCCCGCACCGGCAAGGAAGGCTGGGCCGCCATCCCGGAGGCCGAACGCGAGGGCGTGGGCAGCCCCGCCGCGCCGTCCGGCGCCTACCTCGACCACCTCGCGGACGTGCTGGCGGCGCACGGGCGCAACGGCAGCAGCGCCAAGCCCGACCGCGACGCGCCGGAGTTCCGCCGATTCGTCGAGGCGCAGTCGGTGTGGGACCGCGCCATGGCCGAGCGCATCGCCGCCACCCACCGCGCCACCGGCCGCACCGTCGTGGCGCTGATGGGCGCCGGCCACGTCCAGGAACGATTCGGCGTGCCCAACCAGCTGGCCGACCTGGGCATCCGGGACGCCATGGTGCTGCTGCCCTGGGACGGCGGGCGCGACTGCGCCACGCTGAACGGCACCGTGGCCGACGCGGTCTTCGGCCTGGACGGCCGCGAGGCGCCGGCGGCGCCCAAGCCGCGCCTGGGCGTGTTGCTGGAGCCCACCGGCGACGGCGTGCGCATCGGCAAGGTGCAGGACGGCAGCGTCGCCGCCAAGGCGGGCTTCGCCACCGGCGACGTCGTGGTCGCCGCCGCCGGCACCCCCGTGCACACGCCGGGCGACCTGACCGGCATCGTGCAGCGCCAGGCGCCCGGCACGTGGCTGCCGGTCACGGTGAAGCGCGGCGGCAAGGAGCGTGAACTGGTGGCCAAGTTCCCGGCCCGGTAAAGCGGTTCCGGGCGGCGGATCAGCGCGAACCGGCGGATTTGCCGCGAATTCGCTTTACGCGTGTATGCGTGCCTCCATACTGTCCGATGCAGGTCCTGTCCTGCCCGGAGCCACCCATGAGGCTTGCGCTGCGTCTTCTGCTGGCCGCCGTCGTCGCGGCCACGTTCCTGCTGGCGTCGGCGGCGCCGATGATGGCCGTGGCCCAGGAACGGCCGGCCAACGGCCAGATCGCCGCGCCGGGCGCCAAGCCGGTTTCGCCGCTGCTCGACTTCGCGTCGGACATCGACGACTGCCCGGTGCCGGGCAAGGAGGAACTCGCCACCATCAACCTGGCCGAGCGGCGGACCATGGCGAACCCCTTCCAGGCCGACCAGGACCGCTGGATCACCACCTACCTGATCTGGCACTACTTCGGGCTGGTGTTCACCATCGCGTCGGTCGTGCTGGGCGCCATCGCCGCGTCCAGCCTCGTCACCGACGGGGCGAAGTTCAAGGTGAAGTCGTTCACGGCGCTGCTGGCCACCATCGTCAGCGCCACCCTGGGCGTGCTGAACCCCGACGAGATCGCCAACCGGCATCTGAGCGGCTGGATCTACATGGATTCGGCGATCACCCTGTTCAAAACCGACAAGCGGGTGACCGACTGCCACGTCGGCCGCGCCTACGCCCGCGCGGCGTCGATCGTGAACAAGAACGTCATCGGCGCGGCGCTGGGCGCGGACCGCTAGGCTTTACCGCCCCACTGCCCTACAAGCCCCACCGCCCTAAAGCATCGTCCCCCAGCGCGCGGCGACGTCCGGCGCAGGGTTGACGGCGGGGGCGAAGTCGTCGCGGCCCAGGCGCTCCCGGTGCTCGCGCAGGGCCCAATGAACGGTCGGGAAGGCGAGGTCGTCCCACGGGATCTCCTCCCAGCGGAAGAGGCCCACCTCCAGGCTCTCCGGCCCCGGCTCCACGTCCGGCGACAGCAGGCGGGCGCGGAAGATCATCTGCACCTGGCTGATGCGCGGGATGTCGTAGACGGCCAGCAGCGCGCCGATCTCAATGCGGGCGCGCGCCTCCTCCCACGCCTCGCGGGCGGCACCCTGCGCCACCGTCTCGTGCTCCTCCATGAAGCCGGCGGGCAGCGTCCAGTAGCCCTTGCGCGGCGGGATGGCGCGCCGGCACAGCAGGATGCGGTCCTCCCACGTGGTGACCGAGCCGACGACGATCAGCGGGTTCTGGTAGGCGACGTAGCCGCAGTCCGGGCAGGTCAGCCGCTCGCGGTCGTCGCCGGGGGGAATGGCGCGGACGCGGGGGCCGCCCTGCGGCCCGGCGGGGGAGGAGTCGTCGGACATGCCCTCCCATATGGCGCATCCCGGCGAAACGGGCAAGCCGGCCCTTCGGCAGCGTCTTTGTTCATTGCCTGTTCTCATTCCTCGGCCGATCGTCTAGGCTTCCCCGCTGACGTGTGGTGAGGATTCTTCATGGGCATGCAGTTCGCCTTCGACGCCGTGTCGCTGCTCATCGGCGCGCTGGCCGGCATGGCGGCGATGTGGGCGCTGCTGCGCGCCTCGGCCGCGCGCGACGCCGCCGAGCACGCGGAGCTGGCGACCCGCCTGGACCTGGGCGAGCGCATCGAGGAGGAACTGCGCGACGGCATCGCCCAGCGCGACCGCCAGATCGCCAAGCTGCAGGTCGAGCTGGCCGCCGTGCGCGAGCGGCAGGCCGAGCTGACCACCACGCTGAGCAAGGAGCGCATGGCCAGCCGCGAGAAGCTGGACCTGCTGGAAAAGGCGCAGGCGCAGCTGTCCGACGCGTTCAAGGCGCTGTCGGCCGAGGCGCTGCGCCACAACAACCAGAGCTTCCTCGATCTGGCGAAGGAGACGCTGTCCTCCTTCCAGGAGCAGGCCAAGGGCGACCTGGAGCGCCGGCAGGCCGCCATCGGCGAGGTGGTCGCCCCCGTGCGCGCCTCGCTGGAGCGGATGGACGCGCAGATCCAGGCCATGGAGCAGGCCCGCGCCGGCGCCTACGAGGGGCTGAAGCAGCAGGTGCTGTCGCTGCTGGACACGCAGAACCAGCTGCGCGCGGAGACCGGCAACCTCGTGCGCGCCCTGCGCACGCCCAACGCGCGCGGCCGCTGGGGTGAGATCCAGCTGCGGCGCGTGGTGGAGATGGCCGGCATGCTCGACCACTGCGATTTCTACGAACAGGCGAGCGTGGACGCCGAGGGGGGCAAGCTGCGCCCCGACCTGATCGTCCGCCTGCCCGGCGGCAAGACCATCGTGGTCGACGCCAAGACGCCGCTGGAGGCCTATCTGGACGGCATCCAGGGGGCGGACGACGGGGCACGGCGCGACCACCTGACCCGCCACGCCCGCCACGTGCGCGAGCACATGAAGCAGCTGGGCGCCAAAGCCTACTGGGACCAGTTCGACGACACGCCGGAGTTCGTGGTGCTGTTCCTACCCGGCGAGAACTTCTTCTCGGCGGCGCTGGAGCACGACCCGGCGCTGATCGAGGCGGGCATCGACCACCGCGTGATCCTGTCCACGCCGACCACGCTGATCGCCCTCCTGCGCGCCGTCGCCTACGGCTGGCGGCAGGAGCGGCTGGCCGACAACGCGCGCGAGATCAGCGTGCTGGGGGCCGAACTGTACAAGCGCCTGGGCGACCTCGCCGGCCACATGGAAGCGCTGGGCGGCCAGCTGGGCAAGGCGGTGGGCTGCTACAACAAGGCGGTGGGCAGCCTGGAAAGCCGCGTCCTGGTCAGCGCGCGCCGCTTCCGCGACCTGCAGGTGGCACCGGAGGACACGGACCTGCCGCTGCTGGAACCGCTGGATCAGGCACCCCGGCAGCTGCAGGCGGTGGAGATGAAGGTCAGGGGGGTGGTGTAGCGTGCCTTGACGGCTTGTTAGCTCATAGCTAACATTGCCGGGTGTACACGATCCACTACAGCCGGGAATCGGCCCGAACGCTTCGGCGCATGCCACGCAACACGGCCGCGCTGATCCGCACCAAGGTCGAAGCCCTTGCCCTCGATCCCCAGGCGCCCAACAACAATGTAAAGGCACTGGTAGGACGGCCGGGCTACCGGCTTCGGGTCGGCGACTGGCGGGTGATCTACGACCTGGACGATGGGTTGCGCATCCTCGCCGTCGAACGGATCGCGCCGAGAGGAGGCGTCTACGAATGAAGCTGGAACGGATCGAGCGCGGCGGCGAACGCTATGTGCTTGTGCCTGAGAACGAGTTCGCCAGACTCCAGGAGGCGCTGGAGGATCTGGACGACATCCGCGCCTATGACCGCGCGAAGGCCAAGCCCCAGGAGTTCATTCCCGCCGCTTATGCAAACCGCATCATCGACGGAGAAAGCCCCATCCGCGTCTATCGGGAATACCGCGGCCTGACGCAGGAGCAGCTTGCCGGCAAGGCGGGCATCACCAAGCCCTACCTGTCGCAGCTGGAAACCGGCGCGCGGAACCCGTCCATCGACACGGCGAAGGCTCTGGCCGAGGCATTGAACGTGGATGTGGACGATCTGGTTTGAAGGCTGCCTGCCTTCCTTGACCTCCCGGCCCGGCCTCCATATTTTGGAATTTTGTAACGCGTCCCCGTACCAAAGTCAGAGCCCATGGCCATCCTGCCGATCCTCGTCGCCCCCCACCCCGTCCTGAAGCAGAAGGCCAAGCCGGTCGAGAAGGTCGACGCGCGCGTCGCCCAGCTGATGGACGACATGCTGGAGACCATGTACGACGCCCAGGGCATCGGCCTCGCCGCCCCGCAGATCGGCGTGCTGGAGCGCGTCATCGTCGTCGACGTGCACGAGAAGGGCGAGGAGCGCCGCCCCATGAAGCTCGCCAACCCGGAGATCGTCTGGGCGTCGGACGAGCTGGTGCCGTGCGAGGAGGGTTGCCTGTCGGTGCCCGACCAGTACGCCGACGTGACCCGGCCCAAGGCCGTGCGCGTGCGCTACATCGACCAGCAGAACGAGATCCGCGAGCTGGAGGCCGACGGCATGCTGGCCGTCTGCATACAGCACGAGATCGACCACCTGAACGGCGTGCTGTTCGTCGACCACCTGTCGATGCTGAAGCGCAACATGCTGCTGCGCAAGCTGCAGAAGCAGCAGCGCAGCAAGGCCTCGGCCTGACCCCTTCCCGGTCCCCATCCAGGTCCCCTTCCAAGTAAGGATACGATGACCCCGCTCCGCCTCGTGTTCATGGGCACGCCGGACTTCGCGGCGCCCAGCCTGAAAGCGCTGCTCGACGCCGGGCACGAGGTGGTGTGCGCCTACAGCCAGCCGCCCCGCCCCTCCGGGCGCGGGCAGCAGGTGCAGAAGTCGCCCGTCCACCGCTTCGCCGAGGAGCACGGCATCCTCGTGCGCACGCCCAAGTCGCTGCGCACCGCCGAGGCGCAGGCGGAGTTCGCGGCGCTGAACGCCGACGCCGCGGTGGTGGCCGCCTACGGCCTGATCCTGCCGCAGCCGGTGCTGGACGCGCCGCGCCTGGGCTGCCTGAACGTGCACGGCTCGCTGCTGCCGCGCTGGCGCGGGGCGGCGCCGATCCAGCGGGCCCTGCTGGCGGGAGACGCCGAGACCGGCATCACCATCATGCAAATGGACGCCGGGCTGGACACCGGCGGCATGCTGCTGAAGGGGGCCGTGCCCATCGGGCCGGAGACCACCGCGTCGACCCTGCACGACGCCCTCGCCGCCCTGGGTGCGGGGCTGATCGTCGAGGCGCTGGCCGGGTTGAGCGAAGGCCGCCTGACCGCCGAGCCGCAACCGGAAGACGGCGTCACCTACGCCGCCAAGCTGACGCGCGAGGACGGCCGGCTGGACTGGACGTGCGACGCCGCCTACGTGGAGCGGCAGGTGCGGTCCCTCACCCCCTGGCCCGGCTGCTGGTTCGACGCGCCGACGGCGACGGGAACCGAGCGCATCAAGGTGCTGAAGGCGGAACCGCCGGTGCCCAGCGGTCCGAACGCGGCCCCCGGCACGGTGCTGGACGACCATCTCACCATCGCCTGTGCCGACGGGGCCGTGCGGCTGGCGCTGGTGCAGCGGCCGGGCAAGGCGCCGGTCGATGGCGCGGCCTTCCTGCGCGGCTTCCACCTGCCGCCGGGTACCCTGCTGGACAGCACGGCATGCAACGCTGGAAGCTGACGGTCGAGTACGACGGCCGCCCCTTCGTCGGCTGGCAGCGGCAGGACAACGGCCCGTCGGTGCAGCAGGCGCTGGAGGAAGCCATCCAGAAGATGAGCGGCGAGAGCGTGCGCGTGCACGGCTCCGGCCGCACGGATGCCGGCGTCCACGCGCTGGGTCAGGTCGCGCACTTCGACCTGGAGAAGCCCTTTGCCGCGCTGAAGATCCGCGACGCGCTGAACTACCACCTGCGCCCCTGGCCGGTGGCGGTGCTGGAGGTGGAGGCGGCGGACGCGGAGTTCCACGCGCGGCTCACCTCCATCGGCCGGTCGTACCTGTACCGCATCCTCAACCGCCGCGCCCCGCCGGCGCTGGACGCCGGGCGGGTGTGGCACGTGCAGCGCGCCCTGGACGCCGAGGCGATGCATGCGGCGGCCCAGGTTCTGGTCGGCCGGCACGACTTCACCACCTTCCGCGCCTCGCTCTGCCAAGCGAAGTCGCCGCTGAAGAGCCTGGACCGGCTGGACGTCGAACGGGTGGGCGACGAGGTGCGCGTGCACGCCGCCGCGCGCTCCTTCCTGCACCACCAGGTGCGCAACATGGTGGGCACGCTGGAGCTGGTGGGCACCGGCAAATGGACGGCCGACGACGTGCGCCGCGCGCTGGAGGCCCGCGACCGGTCCAAGGGCGGGCCGACGGCACCGCCGGACGGGCTGTATTTCATAGCCGCACGTTACTGAACCGCATAGCCGGCTCTGCTCCGCTCTCTTCCTTTGGCACGTGCGCCGTCCGGGCAATTGCTGCGCCGGGGCGGCGTGCCCATACCTGTCTCCAGCATCGCAGTTCGGGGCAGTTCGGAGAAACGGGCCATGATCCACCACCTGACCAACCTGGGAGTCCTCGCGGCCATCCGGGTTCTGTTCCCGGTGATCTGGGCCGTGACCACACGCACCGACCCCACGGAACCCTCCGAGCCGTCGACGACCGTTCACTGACGCGCCTGCCCTTCGACCGGGTGGCGGACCCGGGGCGGCGCTGCTAGGCTTCCGGCAGTCCAATTCCGCAGTCCGCCCTCCGTGCCGGTCCTCTCATCCCTGCGCATCCTAGTCCTGCTCGCCCTGGCGCTGCCGGGGCTGTCGGCGTGCGGCGTCGACGCGGAGCAGGCGGCGCTGTGCCGCAAGCTGATCCCCGCCTTCGAACCGCACGCCGAACGCGTGCGCGTGCTGGCCGAGGCCACGGACCCGCAGGAGCCGCGCGCCGTCACCATCCGCTACCACGCCGGGGAGGCGGAGCACTGGATCCGCTGCCGCTTCGCCGGGCGCGGCTTCGATGCCGACCGCCACGCGGTGGAGGAGGTCGCCACCGATACCATGGGCGCGCTGACGCCCATGCAGCTGACGATGCTGCGCGTCTGGGCCGGGCTGCCGCCGCCGCGCGACGCCGCCCCGTCCCCTTCCTCCCGGCCTGTCGAGCCATCGCCCTGGACGCCGCTGCTGTTCGCGCTGCAGCAGGCGGTCAACGCGATCACGGTGGGCTGCGTCTACGGGCTGCTGGCCATCGGCTACACGCTGGTCTACGGCATCCTCGGCCAGATCAATCTGGCGATGGGCGAGCTGACCATGCTGGGCGCCATGATGACGGCGATGGCCTCGGCCGGGCTGGCGATGGGCGGCATGCAGGGAACGGCACCGGCGCTGCTGGCCGTGCTGGCCACCGTCATGCTGTTCACCGCCGTGCAGGGCTGGGCCATGGACCGGCTGGTGTTCCGCCGCTTCCGCGCCTTGCGCACGCACACGCCGCTGATCGCCGCCGTCGGCCTGACGGTGCTGTACCAGGAGGGCACGCGCCTGCTGCACGGGGCGCGCGACTGGTGGCCGGCCCCGGTCTTCTCCACCCGGCACGAGCTGGTGTCGGCCGGCGGCTTCACGGTGACGGCGCTGACCTCTCAAGCGCTGATCGTGGGGCTGACGGGGGCGCTGTACGCGCTGTTGTGGTGGATCATGCACCGCACGGCGCTGGGCCGCGCGCACCGCGCCTGCGCCGACGACGTGGGGGCGGCGGCGCTGCTGGGGGTGGACGTCAACCGCACGGTGGCGCTGACCTTCGCCATCGGCGGGGCGTATGCGGCGGCGGCCGGCTATGTGATCGCGCTGTACTACGGGGGCGTCAATTTCTTCACCGGCTATCTGGTCGGCTTCAAGGCGTTGGCGGCGGCGGTGGTGGGCGGCATCGGCTCGGTCCCCGGCGCCATGCTGGGCGGCGCCCTGCTGGGCCTGTTCGAGACCTTCTGGTCCGGCTATTTCGCCATCGCCTACAAGGACGTGGTGGCCTTCGGCCTGCTGGCCGCCTTCCTGATCTTCCGCCCCAACGGCCTGATGGGGCGGGAGCGGTCACGCGGGGATTGAGCGCCTCCCTCAATCCGCCGCGACCGCCTGCGGCGCCAGGACGCGTTCGGGCGGGAAGCGCAGCGACACGGTGGTGCCTTTCTGCGGCGCGCTGGCGATGTCCATGCAGGCGCCGTGCAGATCGGCCAGCGCCTTGACCAGCGGCAGGCCGATGCCGGTGCCCTCGTGCGTGCGGGCCAAGCCGTTGTCGAGCTGGCCGAACATGGTCAGCGCCCGCGGGATCTCGTCCGGCGCCATGCCGATGCCGTTGTCGCGCACCGCCAGCACCAGCCCGCCGTCGGCCGTGCGTTCCGCGATCACCCGCACCTCGGCGGGATCGGGGGTGAACTTGATGGCGTTGGACAGCAGGTTGATCAGCATCTGCTTCAGGCGCAGCTCGTCGCCCCACAGCACCGGCAGGTCCGGCGGCAGGTCGGCCTCCAGCACCATGGTGCGGCCCATGGCGCGGCCGCGGGCGATGTCCAGGCAGGCCTCCACCAGCGTCTCCACGTGCACCTCCTGCTCGGCCAGGTCCAGCTTCTCGGCGCTGATCTTGGAGAGGTCGAGGATGTCGTTGATGATGCGCAGCAGGTGGGCGCCCGACTGGCTGATGGTCTCCAGGTACTGGCGCTGCTTGTCGGTGAGCGGGCCGGGGTAGCCGCTGACCAGCAGTTCGGAAAAGCCGATGATGGCGTTGAGCGGCGTGCGCAGCTCGTGGCTGACGTTGGCCAGGAAGTGCGACTTGGCGCGGCTCTGCCGCTCCGCCTCGTCCTTGGCGGCGCTCAGCTCGGCGGTGCGGGCCTCGACGCGCTGCTCCAGCCGCTCGTTGGCGTCGGCCAGCGCGCCCATGGCCTCGTCCTCGCGCCGCACGCTGGCCAGCGTCAGCCAGGCGAAGCCGCCGATCGACGACAGCATGGCCAGCGCAAGCGCCGCCGTCCACGACACGCGCTCGCGCCATTCGGCGAGCGCGTCCGTACGGTCGACGGCGGCGGTGACCACCAGCGGCAGCCCCTCGACCCGGCGGTAGGCGACGAGACGCTCCACCCCGTCGGCGGCCGAACGCTCGGCAAAGATGCCCGCCGGGGCGGCCGGCAGGTGCTCGCGGAACAGCGGCGTGCCGGCCATGGTGCGGCCGATGTCGGCCGCCGTCATGCGGTTGCGCACCAGGATGGCGCCGTCGTCGCGGTAGATGGCGATCTCGCCCTTCGCCTCCATCCGGCCGAGGTTGAGCCGTTCGTAGAAGCTGCGGAAATAGTCGGTGCTGATCGACGCCAGCACGACGCCGCCGAAGGAGCCGTCCGGCGCCGTGATGCGGCGGGAGAGGATGAAGACCACCTTCTTGGTGACCCGCCCCAGGACGGCCGGGGTGATGTAGGTGGCCACCCCCTCGTCGCGGTGGGCGATGAAGTAGTCGCGGTCGGTGACGGAGCCCGGCTGCCCGCCCGGCGTCAGCGAGGTCAGCACGAACCGCCCCTCGCGGTCGGCGATGAAGATGGTGCCGACGGCCGGCAGATGGTCGGCCATCGCCTTGATGCCGCCCCAGGTCCGTTCCGAGCGGACCACCTCGTCGAACCCGTGCTCGTCGATCTGCCCGCCGACGTGCATGAGGATGAGATTGGTTGCCTCGAAGGTGCGCCGGGCGTGCTCCTCCAGGAGCGCGGCGAGGTCCTGCGCGATGCGCTCGTTGTCCTGGATGGAGTTCCGGTAGTCCGCCCAGGTCATGGACACCCACAGCGCGCCGCCCAGCAGCGAGACGACGACCGCAAAGGCAACGACCAAGGAACGAAGACGCAGAATCATGCTTTCCCCATCGAGTCCGGCCGCTGCAGAAGGCCGGCTCCGAGCGAGGCATACTCGCTTCAGGAGGGGGGTGGGTGCAACAAAGATAAAATGTTTGGTAATCCAGCGGGTGGCCAGCGGACGGGGAGCGGCGGCTACCGGCGGGCGACGTGGCGGACCGATTCGATGGAGACGTACGGGCCGTCGTCGGCGTGGCGGATGCGGTAGAGGATGCAGTAGTCGTAGTGCGCCACGGGGATGCGGCGGTACCCGCCGCCACGGTTGCGGTGCCGCCAGGGGTGCTGGGCCAGGGAGAGGGCCGTGTCATGCATCGCCCGGAAAACCGCCTGGGCCGCGTAGTGATTCTCGTTCGCAATGTAGATGAAGATCCGATTGGCGTCCCGCATGGCTCGCGGCGACCAACGGACATCCATCAACGCCGCCGTAACATCGCTTCAACGGCTTCGAAGTCAGCCGGGGTCACCGTCCCGGCCGTGATCTTCTCGGCCAGCGGCCCGAAGATGGCTGCGAAATCCTCATTGGAATAGGTCCGCCCCGCTGCGATGTCCTCTTCCGAGGCGCGGATGGACTCCAGCTCTTCCGGGGTCAGGTCGGCCTCGGACAGCTCTTCGCCGGGGAAGAAGCCATCGGCCTCATAGGGGGCCGGGCGGGGCTGCGGTCGGATCGGCATGGCGGTTCCTTGGCGGCATTCCTTGGCGGCGGTCCATTCAATATGGCACGCCGCCGGGCCGATTGCCACGCCCGCGCCGGACGGGTACCGGGAGGGCCGAAGCCCTCCCGGCGCAACGCTCACTGAAGCTCGCGGACGTCGGCGAGCTTGCCCTTGATGGCGGCGGCGGCGGCCATCGCCGGGCTGACGAGGTGGGTGCGGCCGCCGCGGCCCTGACGGCCCTCGAAGTTGCGGTTCGAGGTGGAGGCGCAGCGCTCGCCCGGCGCCAGACGGTCGGCGTTCATCGCCAGGCACATGGAACAGCCGGGCTCGCGCCACTCGAAGCCGGCCTCGGTGAAGACCTTGTCCAGGCCCTCCTCCTCCGCCTGCTCCTTGACGAGGCCGGAGCCGGGGACGACCAGCGCGCGCACGCCGGCGGCCACCTTGCGGCCCTTGGCGATCTCGGCGGCGGCCCGCAGGTCCTCGATGCGGCCGTTGGTGCAGGAGCCGATGAAGACGGTGTCGATCGCCACGTCGGTCAGCGGCTGGCCCGGCGTCAGGCCCATGTACTCCAGCGAGCGCTCGACGGCGGCGCGCTTGCCGGCGTCGACGACGTCGGCCGGGTTCGGCACGGCCGCGGTGATCGGCAGCACGTCTTCCGGCGAGGTGCCCCAGGTGACCTGCGGCACGATGTCGGCGGCGTTCAGCACGATGGTGGTGTCGTAGACCGCACCCTCGTCCGAAGGCAGCGTCTTCCAGTAGGCCAGCGCCTGCTCCCACGCGCCGGCCTTCGGCGCCAGCGGGCGGCCCATGATGTATTCGAAGGTCTTCTCGTCCGGCGCGATCAGGCCGGCGCGGGCACCGCCCTCGATGGCCATGTTGCACACCGTCATGCGGCCTTCCATGGACAGGCCGCGGATCGCCTCGCCGGCGAACTCGATGACGTGGCCGGTGCCGCCGGCGGTGCCGATCTTGCCGATGATGGCCAGCACGATGTCCTTGGCGGTCACGCCGGCCGGCAGGGCGCCGTCGACGCGGACCAGCATGTTCTTGGCCGGCTTCTGCAGCAGCGTCTGGGTGGCCAGCACGTGCTCGACCTCGGACGTGCCGATGCCGAAGGCCAGCGCGCCGAAGGCGCCGTGCGTGGCGGTGTGGCTGTCGCCGCAGACGATGGTGGCGCCGGGCAGCGTGAAGCCCTGCTCGGGTCCCACGATGTGGACGATGCCCTGGCGGATGTCGTCCATCGGGAAGTAGCGGATGCCGAAGTCGCGCGCGTTGGTGTCGAGCGTCTCGACCTGGATGCGGCTTTCCTCCTCGACGATGCCCTTGGAGCGGTCGGTGGTCGGGACGTTGTGGTCGGGCACGGCCAGCGTCTGCTCAGGGCGGCGCACCTTGCGGCCGGCCGTACGCAGCCCCTCGAACGCCTGCGGGCTGGTCACCTCGTG
>NZ_DASPMG010000157.1:0-15364 GCF_035627195.1 Azospirillum sp. | reverse complement strand
CGTCAGGTCCGGCCCCTGGGCGCGGTAGAACGCCTCGTCGAAGTGGCCGTCGGTCAGCCGGCGCGCCTCGGCCAGCTGCTCGTCGGTGGGCAGGACCGGCACCCAGCCCGGCGTGCCGGGGCCGGGCGGCACCGTCTCCTGCCCCGGCGGGCGTGGGCGCGGCAGGCGCCCGGCCCAGGCACCCCAGCGCAGGTAGTGCACGAGCGGATTGATGCCGGCCGCAGCGACGTCGGGGTAGGTGTCCAGGTAGAAGGCGGTGTCGAACGCCGGGCTGGGGTCCAGCCCCTGGCGCCAGCCCCAGAGCAGGAAGTGCAGCGCCGCATCGCCGTCCGCTGGCGTCAGGTCCGGTCCCTGGGCGCGGTAGAACGCCTCGTCGAAGTGCGGGGCGATCACGTCGAGATCCTGGCGCAGCTGCGCGGTATCGACTGCTGGTTGCGCCATATCGCTCCGTAACCGTCCAAGTGTCGGTAATGCCGGCCAAGCTGCACGCGAATATCACGCCGGCCAAGGCCAAGTTCCAGCCGGGCGAGCCAAGTAACGGGGAATCAAACCATTGCCGGATCGCCCGTGCTGTGTATCGTCGTTGGCGACCGGCTGTCCATACACAAGGCGAACGGACGGGCATCATGCGGGAGGGCCAGGGGTGACGGCGATCGTCGAGGGAAGCGGGGCACGGACGGCCGTGCTGGTGCTGGGCATGCACCGCAGCGGGACGTCCGTCCTGGCCCAGTTGCTGGCGCGGCTGGGCGCCGCGCCGCCGCGCGACCCGAACCCGCCGGCCCCCGACAATCCGGAAGGCTACTGGGAGCCGGCCGGCGTCGTCCACCTGCACGACCGGATGCTCTCCGCCGCCGACAGCGCGTGGCTGGACACGCGCCCGCTCGACCTTGGCGAGCTGGGGGAGGAGCGGCTGCGCGGCTTCGCCGGGCAGCTGCGCGCGGCGCTGGCGGACAGCTTCGGCGACGCCCCGTGCTTCGTCCTGAAGGACCCGCGCATTTGCCGGATGGTGCCCTTCCATCGCGACGTGCTGGCCGGCATGGGGATCGCCGTCAAGGTGGTGGTGGCGCTGCGCGAACCGGCGGACGTCGCGGCGTCGCTCTTCGCCCGCAACCAGATCTCGCCGGACTACGCCGGCTTCCTGTGGGCGCGCCACCTTCTGGAGGCGGAGCGGCACACGCGCGACCTGCCGCGGATCGTCGTGCCCTATGGGGCGCTGGTGGACGACTGGCGCGCCACGGCGCAGCGGATCACCGGCTTCCTGGCGCCCGAGCTTCCGCCCGCCGACCTCGATCACGTGCCATCGCCCGTCCGCGCCGACCTGCGGCACCACCGCTTCGGCGCTTACACCCCGTTCAGCGGGCCGCTCGCGGAGCTGCTGGGCGATCTGCATGCCGCGCTGGAGCGCTTGCCGGCCGGGGGCGCCGATGGTGGGGCCGATGGTGGGGCCAATGGTGGGGAAGGGCGGTTCGACCGGCTGGCGGAGCGGCTGTCCGCCGCCTCCGCCCGGTTCGCGGACCTGCTGGCGGCCGAGTTCTGCTTCCAGCGGCTGACCTCGCCCTATGACACGGTGATGCCCGCCGATCCCCTGCGGGAACGGCAGACCCTTGCGGAGGCGCTGGGGCGCCTGCACCGGCTGCAGTGGCGCGCGGACGCGGAGCGCCGATGACCGTCGGGCTGTTCCTGGCAGGGGCGCAGAAGTGCGGGACGACCAGCCTGTTCCATTACCTGGCCGGGCATCCGCAGCTGCAGGCACCCCGGCGGAAGGAGATCCATTTCTTCGACGACGAGACGGTTGACTGGCGCCATCGCGACTTCGGCGCGCTGCACGCGTGCTTCGAGGGCGGAGGAGAGGGGCGGCTGCGGTTCGACGCGACGCCGATCTACCTGTTCTGGCCGTCGGCGCTGGAGCGGATCAAGGCGTACAACCCGCGGGCCAGGCTCATCCTCCTCTTCCGCGATCCCATCGAGCGGGCCTATTCGCACTGGCGGATGGAACGGCTGCGCGGGGCCGAGGACCTGCCCTTTTCCGAGGCGATCCGCAACGGCCGGGCGCGCCTGCCGGGGGGCGACCTGATCCACGGCAACTGGCGCGACCGCAGCTACGTCGAACGCGGCTTCTACGGGGCGCAGTTGGCGCGCGCGCTGTCGCTGTTCCCCAAGGCGCAGGTGCTCGTGCTGGCGTCCGAGGACCTGCGGCAGCGCCACGCCGCGGCGCTCGACCGCGTCGCCGGGTTCCTGGGCATCGCTCCGTTCCCGCCCGTCGCCGCGCGGCTGGAGAACCAGGCGCCGCCGTCGCCGCACCTGCCGCCGGTCAGCCGGGACGACCACGCCCACCTGCGCGCCGTCTATGCCGAGGACACGCGGCGGTTCGCGGCGCTGTCCGGCATCGACGTCGGGGACTGGTGGGTGATGCGCCCGTTTTCCGGGTGATGCGAAAAGGCGAAAAAACGGGGCAGTATTTTCAACCGGGAAAGTGGTCTTGTTGCATTCGGTGGCCCGGATTTATTCGGGGTTGCGGGGGTAATGGTCGCTCGTCTATTACCGGTGTATCCGACATTGCTTGAAAAGCCGACCGATGAACGAGCTTTCCGTGCTGAAACATGGTGCCGATCCGGTTTTCGGCCGGGTTTTGACCAGCGATGACGGGGTGGAGCTGTGCATCGACGGCTGGCGGGGCAACTTCCTCGGCGGCTGGTGCCGCTGGCCGGCAGGGGCCGCGGCGCCGGGGCGGGTTTCGGTGTGGAGCGGCGGGCGCGAACTGGCCGCCACCGTCGCGGCGGCGCAGCGCGGCGACGTCGGAACGCCGGCCGGCGCCGCGCCGGCCTTCGGCTTCTCGCTGTTCGTGCCGCCGGGACCGCCAACGGGGGCGGCGCCGTCGCACGTCACCGTGAAGGTGGACGCGGCGGGCGCGCCGTCGCCCGCGCACGCGGTCGGGATCGCGTGGCCGCGGGCGGGCGCCGACGGGCATGTGGACGGCGTCACCGGCGAGGGGATCACCGGCTGGTGCGTCGATCATGACGCCGGCGGGCACGGAGCGGGCGGGCGCGGGGGAGCGGTCGACATCGCCGTCGACGGGGTCTTCTGGGCCACCGTGTCGCCGACGCTCGACCGGCCGGACGCCGCCGCGCTGGTCCAGGCACAGGATACCCGGCTGGGCTTCCGTGTGACGCCGCCGGTCTGGCTGGCCGACGGCCGGCCGCACCGCGTCACCGTCACCGCCCGCGCGACCGGGATGCCGCTGACCGCGGAGCCGTTCGACCTCACCGTGCCGACGGAGCGGGCGGAGGACTTCCTGGTCTGGTATGCCGGGAAGAGCGTGTGGCAGCACCGGTACCGCCGCCCCGCGGCCGGTGTTGCGGACGGCACGGAAGCCGGCGTCCTCGACCTGGACCTGATGCGCCACGCCGTCTTCACGGCCAGCCGCACCGCGCCCGATCCGCTGATCCTCGCCCGCCTGCGCGACCGGCTGGAGCGGCTCAACGCCGGCGGCGGGGCGTGCGCGCTGTCCATCGTCGTTCCCGTCCACGGCGGCTGGTTCTTCCTGAACGTCGCCCTGGCCTCCCTCCTCGGCGCGCGCCTGCCGCGCGGCACCGAGGTGATCGTGGTCGACGACGCGTCGCCGGACACGGCCGGCCTGGACATGGGGGGCCTGAACGCAGGGGGCGGCCCGCTGCGAATCGTCCGGCTGGCGGAGAACCAGGGCTTTGCCGGCGCCGTCAACGCCGGGGTGGCGCGGGCGGCCGGCACGGACGTGTACCTGATGAACTCCGACGCCGTGGTGTTCTCGGAAAGCATCGACCTGCTCCGTCATGCCCTGCAGACCGACCTTTCGATCGGCGTCGCCGGGTCGATGCTCGTCAACCCCGACGGGCACTTGGAGGAGGCCGGGGCGATCCTGTGGCGCAACGCCGTCCCGTCGCAGTACGTCGGCAGCGGCGACGACACCGACCCCCAGGTGCGCGTCCAGCGCAGCGCCGACTACGTCTCGGCGGCGTCGATGCTGGTCCGCCGGGCGCTCTTCGCCCAGCTCGGCGGCCTGGACACGGCCTATGGGCGCGGCTACTTCGAGGACACCGACTTCTGCCAGCGCGTGTGGGACGCCGGGCGGCGCGTGGCGTACTGCGGGCACTCCGTCACCGGCCACTGGAAATCGGTGTCCTACGCCGCGGCCGTGTCGCACGCCGGCCGCGACGCGCTGATGAAGGCCAACCAGGCGCTGTTCGTCGCCCGGCATGGCCACAAGTTCCGCAACCGCGCGCCCTACCAGGCCCTTCCCCACCTCCACCGCGACCCGACGCGCGACCGGCGGGTGCTGTTCATCGACGCCGAATACCCGCGCCTGGGCAGCGACGCCGGTTCCAACGCCGCGCTCAACGAGATAGAGCTGTTCCGGCGGCTGGGTTTCCACGTGATCCTCACCGCGCTCAACCCATCCATCCCGCTGGAGATGCGCAATCACCTGGAGCGGCGCGGCATCGAATGCCCGACGCAGCCGCATTTCCCGTCCTGGCGGGAGGTGGTTGACGCCTATGCCGACGTTGACGTCGTGATGACCACGCGCCACGGGGTGTTCACGCACGTCCACGACCGCGTCCGGGAGCGGCACGGCCCGGTGAAGATGTTGCTGAACCTCGCCGACCTGCATTTCCTGCGCGCCCTGCGGGAGGCGGAGGTGCTCGGTTCCCCCCAGGCGCAGGAGGCGGCGCAGGCCGAGCAGCGGGCGGAGCTGCGCGCCGCGGCCATGGCCGACGCCGTGTTCACCTACAGCGACGTCGAGGCCCGGGTGCTGGCCAAGCTGGCGCCGCAGGCGCTGGTCCGTAGGATGCCCTGGGTCACCGAGCCCGCCGCCGCCGCCCGCGGCAGCGACGGGCGGGTGTTCGGATTCCTCGGCAACTTCCGGCACCCGCCGAACCGCGACGCGGCGCGGCACCTGTGCGCCGACCTGTGGCCGCGGATCCACGCCCGCGTTCCGGACGCCACCCTGATCATCGCCGGCCACCGCGCGCGGCAGGCGGAGGCGTTCGCCGCCGGTGCGGCCGGCGTGCGCATCGAGGAGGACGTGGACCTCGCCGACTTCTTCCGGCGCACGCGCGTCTTGCTGGCGCCCCTGCGTTTCGGCGCCGGGGTGAAGGGCAAGGTGTTCGACGCCTGGGCGCACCGGGTGGTCGCCGTGCTGTCGCCGATCGCCGCCGAAGGGATGGTCCTGTCGCCGCTGCTGCGCACCCTGGTGGCCGGCGGCCACGACGACTTCGCCGACATCGCGGCGCGCGTCATGCTGGATCCCGAACTGTGGGACGCCGCCACCGCCGAGCAGGAGCGGGTGCTGCGCGCGCATCACGGCTGGCCGGCGGCGCAGGCCGCCCTGCGCGACGCGCTGGAGGGCATCGGGATCGCCTGCGGCGGCTCCCCGTCGTAGCGCGCCGGCATCAGAAGTGGAAAAAGAGAGGGTCAGCCCCGCCGACCGGTAAGTGTTGGGCGCCTCCCCTCGTCTCGACAGGAAGCTGTCGTGCGCTACACCATGTATAGAATTGCGCGTTGATCCGTTACAATTTGTCGCTCGACAATCACATCGACGACAGTGTACGAAAAATTGGACGATTTCTGCTCACTATATTAGATGTGGAGCATAGTATGGGGACCGTGCCGGGTGGCGTTTACTCTGATTCCGGTGCTTTGACCGGGTTGGAGAAGGGATATCTGTCCTCTGTACTCGATCAGCTCCAGATCACGGACGACACGGCGTTCGTCCAACTGGTGACGCCGCCGCCGGGCGGGCCGATCGTCATGACCAACCAGCGCTACATCTCGGTGGCCGGGAACGACGGGGCGACGGTGGTCGGCAACGTCGCCGACAACGTCGTGGGCGGCAGCCAGGGTGCCGATTCCATCGACGGCGGCGCCGGCAGCGACACGCTGCTCGGCGGCAGCGGCGCGGACAGCGTCATCGGCGGCGCCGGGAACGACGTCGGATTCGGCGGCGTCGGCGACGACCAGGTGGACGGCGGCAGCGGCGACGACGTGCTGTTCGGCAACCAGGGCGACGACGTCATCTACGGCGACGCGCTCTCCGGCGCCGTTCCGTCCGGGGGCGCGCGCGCCGCGGCCAACACCGTGGCCGGCAACGACGTCATCTACGGCGGCCAGGGCGGCGACCGGGTCTTCGGCCTGGACGGCGACGACACGCTGCACGGCAACCTCGGCGACGATGTCGTCTACGGCAACCTCGGCGGCGACCTGCTCTACGGCAACCAGGGCCGCGACCTGCTGCACGGCGGTCAGGGCGGCGACACGCTGCTCGGCGGGCAGGACGCCGACACGCTGGTGGGCGGCGACGGCAGCGACGCGCTGCACGGCGGCGTGGGCGCCGACGTCCTGTACGGCGGGGCGGGCGACGATCGCTACGACGGTGGCGACGGCGCCGACGTCTACGTGATCCAGAGCAACGGCGGCGTCGACGTCGTGCAGTGGAGCACCGGCGACGTGCTGATGATCGCGCGCAACGTCAACGGCCTGAACATCGCCGCGCCGGACGACCTGATCACGCAGAACCTGATCTCCACGCACGACGGCAACACGCTGATCAACCTGGGCAACGGCAACTCCGTCACCCTGGTCGGCCTGAACGAGAGCGAGCTGAAGGCGAAGATCTCCAACTACATCACCATCACGTGAGTCCAGTCGCCGTCACGATGAAGGGAACCCTGGTCCGCATCGGCGAGGAGGCGTTCGCCCTCCTGCTGACGGTGCGCGGAAACGAGGAGCCGCGGGACTGGAGCGTCCGGATCGGCGACACGCCGGTCCCGCGCCCGCTGGTGCTGGTGCATGGAGCCCTGGAAGGCGGCGGGCGGCGCCTGCTGCTGGCGTTCCGCGTTCCCGCCGCGCTGCGCGCGGCGCAGCCGGGGTTGGTCACCGCCCGCTCGGACGCTGCCCGCTCCGACGCCGGGGCCGAGGTGACGGCCGACACGCCGCCGGACGCCGCGCCGGCCCTGGCGCCGGCGATGCTGCTCGGTGGCATGGCCCCGGCGCACCGGGCCGGCGTCCTGCGGCGGATGCTGGACGTCGTCGGACTGCACCTGCGGCTGGGCGACGACGGGCGCTTCGCCGCATGCTGCCGTGCGCTGGCCGCGGCGGCGGCGCCGGAGAGCCTGCGGCCCGCCGCCCTGGTGGCGCTGACCGGGCGCCTGTTCCTGGCCCGCGTCCCGCTTCCCGCCCACGTCGGCGCGGTCGCGTCCCTTCATGTGGCGGGACGTGCGGCCCTGCGCCGCAACCCCTTCCTGCCGCGGACGGCGAGACCGGACCGGGCGGGCTGCGTCGACCTGCTGATCGAACGCGCCGACGCGCTGGGCGACGGGCCGCTCTGCGTCGTTCTGGCGGGTGACGGGGGGATCGCGCGGCTGCACCTCGACCCCGGCCGGGCGCAGCCTCTCGGCGCTCTACCGGCGATGCTGGAGCAGCGCAAGGCGGACGCCGCGGCCGTGCGCGGCTACCTGACGGCCGGTCTCAAGCCGTATTTCGCCGCCTCGCCGGAGCTGGAGGACGCGCTGCGCGTCGCGGCGGCGCTGCTGCCGGCGAAGGAGCGCTGGATCGCCCCCGGCAAGGCGCCGCTGGCCGCCCGCGTCGAGGACGCCGTGCCGGTGCCCGGCGGCGGCGTGTTCCTGCGCGGCTGGCTGGCCGATCCGCACGGGCTGGTCGAGGGGATGACGCTGGTCACCGCCAGCGGCGAGCGCCGGCCGTTCGGCCTTCCGCCCCATCGCCAGCCGCGCCCGGATCTCGCCGGGCTTCCCGGCCTCGACACGCTCGGCCCCGGCCCGGCGCCCGGCTTCGTCGCCTATGTCGACGGCCTGTCGGAGCCGGAGTGGAGCGTCCCCCACGGTGTCGAGCTGCGCCTGCGCGGCGGCGCCGTCCTGCCGCTCACGGCACCGCCGCCGCCCGCCGGTCCGGCGGAGCGGCTGCGGGCGGTGCTGGGCAGCGTGGCGCACGAGGCGCTGGACGAGGAACTGATCGCCGCCTGTCTGGCGCCGGCCGCGGCGGCCCTTCAGACGGCGCGCCTGGAAGCGGAGCGGGTCGCCGGCATGGTGACGATCGGCGCCGAGGCGCCAGCGCCCGACGTTTCCATCATCGTGCCGCTCTACCGCAACCTGACGTTCCTGCGCCAGCAGATCGCCGCGCTGTCGGCCGATCCCGAAACGGCGGGCGCCGAGCTGATCCTCGTCCTCGACTCGCCCGAACAGCGGGCGGCGGTCGAGGGGATGCTGCGCGGGCTGGAGACGGTCTACGGCTTCGCCGGCACCCTGGCCGTCCACACCCGCAACCTCGGCTACGCGCCGGCCGTCAACACCGGTGCTGGGCTGGCGCGCGGCCGCTGGCTGGTGCTGCTCAACTCCGACGTGGTGCCGGCGGAGCCGGGCTGGCTCGGCCGGATGCGCGCGGCGGCCGCGCGCGACGGCGTCGGCGCCGTCGGGCCGAAGCTGCTGTTCGACGACGACTCGCTCCAGCACGCCGGGCTGTATTTCTGGCGCGATCCCCGGGGGCGCTGGTTCAACCGGCACTTCCACAAGGGCTACCCGTGCCGCTGGCCGGCGGCCGACGTGGCCCGCGCGGTTCCGGGGGTGACCGGGGCGTGCGTCCTCATCGCGCGGGAACGCTTCGCCGCGGTGGGCGGCCTGTCCGAATCCTACATCGTCGGCGACTACGAGGACTCCGACCTCTGCCTGCGCCTGCACGAGGCGGGGCTGTCGTGCTGGTACGAGCCCTCCGCCGTCCTCTACCACTTCGAGCGCCAGTCGATCATGAAGCACGACGGCTACACGCGGACCGCCGCCTCGGAATACAACCGCTGGCTCCACACCACCCGCTGGGCGACGCGGATGGAGGCCGTCATGGCCGCCTGCCCCGGCGCCTGAGGGGAGGCCGGGCATGCTGCGCATCCTCCACGTCTGCCACAACGACCCGCGGCTCCACGCCGGCGGGACGGAGATCGTCGCGCGCGAGCTTTACGAGGAGCTGGCACGCCGGGACGGCGTCGACGGCGTGTTCCTGGCCGGCACCAACGAGCTGCACCGCGCGCGGCGGCCGGGCACGGCCTTCCAGACCGTCGGGCGCGGCGGCCGGGACATGCTGATGTGGTCCGGCGGCTTCGACCAGTTCAACCTGGTGCAGGCGGACGTCGGCGGCGTGTTCACCGAGTTCGTCGAGCTGCTGCGGGACTACCGGCCGCAGGTCGTGCACTTCCACCATCTGCTGCTGGTCGGCGTGGAGGCGATCTTCGCCGTCCGCCGCGCCCTGCCCGAGGCGCGGATCGTCGTCTCGCTGCACGACTACACCGCCATCTGCCATCGCGAGGGCGTCATGGTGCGCCGGGACGGCGGCACGCTCTGCCGGGAGGCGACGCCGGACGCCTGCACCGGCTGCTTCCCGGAGATCCCGCGCGGCCACTTCAAGCTGCGCGACGTCAACATCCGCACGCACTTCCGCCTCGTCGACGCGTTCCTGGCGCCCAGCCGCTTCCTGCGCGACCGCTACGTGGCCTGGGGCATCGCGCCGGAGCGCATCCGCGTGCTGCGCAACGGCCGGGCCCTGCCGCCGCCGGCCCCGCCCCGCGCCGTGCCGCCGGGAGGCCGGCGCGATGCCTTCGCCGTCTTCGGCAACCTCAGCCCGATGAAGGGGACGCTGGTGGCGCTGCAGGCCGCGCAACGGCTCGCCGCCGCGGGCGGGCCGGCGTTCTCGCTGGCGATCCACGGCAGCCCGGAATTCCAGACCGACGCGTTCCGGAAGGAAATCGCCGCCGCCGTCGACGGCTGCGGCGGCCGGGCCATGGTCACCGGCCGCTACCGGGCCGACGACGTCCCGGCGCTGGTCGCCGGCGCCGACTGGGTGGTCGTGCCGTCGGTGTGGTGGGAGAACGCGCCGCTGGTGATCCAGGAGGCGTTCCACCACGGCCGGCCGGTGCTGTGCTCCGACATCGGCGGCATGGCCGAGGCGGTGACGGACGGCGTGGACGGGCTGCACTTCCGGATGGGCGACGCCGCCGCCCTGGCCGGCTGCATGCGCCGCGCCATCGAGGAGGACGGGCTGTGGGACCGGCTGCGCGCCGGCATGGCACCGGCGCGGTCCGTCGCGGCTTGCGCCGACGAGCACCTGGCCCTGTACGAGGAGCTGCGCGCCACGGCCGCATGATCCGGACGGCAGGGCGTGGCGTGGGCGCGCGAGGCCGTCGGCCTTGCCTCAGACACCACGCGGTGCGGTGCGCCCGGGATTTCCGTGACCGGCTGCCCGGCGCCGTCGCCGCGCGGAATGTCACAGCATGAACTCAACTGATATATTGATATATCATTCGCTTAAGGCGTAAGTCATATGCGCCTTTGCCGCCGGACAGCGGCAGCCGACGTGGACCGCGTGGCGCATGGAGAGCGACGGACGACAATGACCGCAGCCACCACCCGCGCCCAGCGCGACCGTTTTGCCGCCCGCGCGTCCTGCCCGCCCCACCCGTCGCCGCGGGTGGGCCGCTGATCGTCCCCCGTCTTTGACCCGGACCGCCGCCGGCGCTTGCGCCGGCGGCGGAGGAGAGTTCCCATGAAGATGAACAAGCAGACGGCGCTGATCGTCGTCGCCATGGTGCTGGGCATCCTGGTCGGTTACGCCTGCAACGTCCTGAGCGGCGGCCCGGCGGCGGCGAAGGAGATCGCCGGGTATTTCGCCATGGTGACCGACATCTTCCTGCGCCTGATCAAGATGATCATCGCACCGCTGATCTTCTCGACCCTCGTCGCGGGGATGGCCGGCATGGGCGACGCCCGCGCCGTCGGCCGCATCGGCGGCAAGGCGGTGGGCTGGTTCCTGATGGCCTCGGTCGCCTCGCTGACCATCGGCCTGATCTTTGCCAACCTGTTCCAGCCCGGCGCCGACGTCGGCGTGCCCCTGCCCGAGGCCGGCGCCGCGGTCAGCCTGAAGACCTCGGCGCTGAACCTCAGGGAGTTCGTCACCCACGTCTTCCCGCGCAACTTCTTCGAGGCGATGGCCAACAACGAGATCCTGCAGATCCTGGTGTTCTCGGTGTTCGTCGGTCTGGCGCTCGGCAAGCTGCGCGAGACCAAGGCGCGCACGCTGGTTCAGTCCATCGAGGAGGTGGTGCCGGTGATGCTGACCGTCACCGACTACGTCATGCGCTTCGCCCCCATCGGCGTCTTCGCCGCCGTCGCGAACGTCGTCGCCACGCAGGGGCTGGGCGTGCTGCTGGTCTACGGCAAGTTCATGGGCAGCTTCTACGTGGCGCTGGTGGTGCTGTGGGCGTTCCTGATCGGCGCCGGCTTCCTGGTGCTGCGCACGGACGTGTTTCGCCTGGTCAGGACGGTGCGCGAGCCCATGCTGCTGGGGTTCTCCACCGCGTCCAGCGAGTCCGCCTATCCCCGCGTCATGGAGCAGCTGAAGGGCTTCGGCATCAAGGAGCGGGTGATCGGCTTCGTGCTGCCGCTCGGCTATTCGTTCAACCTCGACGGCTCGATGATCTACACGACGTTCGCGTCGCTGTTCATCGCGCAGGCCTACAACCTGCCGCTCGGCCTGGAGCAGCAGCTGCTGATGCTGCTGGTGCTGATGGTGTCCAGCAAGGGCATCGCCGGCGTGCCGCGATCGTCGCTGGTGGTGGTGGCCGCCGTGCTGCCCATGTTCAACCTGCCGGAGGCCGGTGTGCTGCTCATCATGGGGATCGACCACTTCCTCGACATGGGGCGCACCGCCACCAACGTGCTGGGCAACGCCATCGCCACCGCCGTGGTCGGCAAGTGGGAAAACGCCATCGGCGCGGAAGAGGAGGTGGGCGAGGAGGAGATGGCGGAAGAGGACGCGCTTCCCGCCGCCGCCGTGGCGGATTGACGATTGTCGCCCGCCGGCATCACTCGGTGTGCAGCCACAGGCGCATGAGCTCGGCCACGGTGCGGATGCCGAGCTTGTTCAGGACGTTGGCGCGGTGCGTCTCCACCGTGCGCACACCGATGCCCAGGCGGGCGGCGATCACCTTATTGGCGCAGCCCTCGACCATCAGCGCCGCGACCTCCCGCTCCCGTGCGCTCAGCTGCGCCAGCCGCGCCAGCGCGTCCGCGGCGGCCGAGCGGTCGCGGCGCTGGCGGGCGTCGCGCTGCAGCGCCTCGTGCACCCGGCGCAGGAAGATGTCGTCGTCGAACGGCTTTTCCAGGAAATCCACCGCCCCGGCCCGCAGCGCGGCCACCGCGGCGCCGACTTGGCCGTGCGCGGTGATGACGATGACCGGCAGCGTGCCGCCGCGCCGCGCCAGTTCCTCCTGCAGCTCCAGCCCGTCCATGAAGGGCATGCGCAGGTCGGCCACCACGCAGCCCGGCTGGTCCACAGAGTAGCGGTGCAGGAAGGCCAGGGGGTTGTCGAAGGTGCAGGCGGCCAGCCCGGCCACCTCGACCAGGGCGGCCAGCGCGTCGCGCACCGCCTCGTCGTCGTCGACGATGAAGACGACGGGCTCCGGAACCGCCGCGTCCTTGGATTCGTTCATGGCTTCCGCTCATCCTTGGGGCGGGCGGCCGGCAGGAAGAGCCGGAAGACGGCGCCCTTGTCGGACGTGCCGGCCAGCCACAGGCGGCCGCCATGGCTCTCGACGATGGAGCGGCAGATCGGCAGGCCCAGCCCCATGCCGGCGGGCTTGGTGGTGGCGAAGGGGGAATAGAGCCGGTCGGTCATCTCGGCGGGAACGCCGGGTCCGGTGTCCGCGACCTCGAAGACGACGCCGTCGGGGGGCAGGGGGCCGACCCGCACGACGACCTCGCGCACCCGGCTGCCGGCCCCCGCGATGGCCTCGACGCTGTTGTGCACGAGGTTGAGGAGGACCTGCTCGATCTGGATGCGGTCGGCCAGCACGTCCGGCAGGGGCTCCGCCACCTCCACGCGCAGCTGCACCCGGTTGTAGGCGGCGTCGGCCCCGGCCAGCGCCAGGGCTTCGCGCACGATGTCGGCCGGCGGCACAGGGGTGAGCTGCGGCGAGCCCTTGCCGAGGAAGGTGCGCAGGCCGCGGATCACCTCGCCGGCCCGCTCCGCCTGGGCGACGGCCTTGTCGATCAGTTCCTGCGCGCGCGGCGGGGTGTCGCTGCTCTCCAGCAGGCGTTGGGCGGCGCGGGTGTAGCCGATGGCTGCCAGCAGCGGCTGGTTCAACTCGTGCGCCAGCGCCGACGCCATCTCCCCGGTCACCGCCAGGCGGGCGATGTGGGCCAGCTCGGCCTGGTGCTCGCGCAGGCGGGCCTCGACCTGCCGGCGTTCGCTGACCAGCGCGCCCAGGAACAGCGCGGTGATGGCCAGCGCCAGCATCAGCGTCTGGTGGTAGACGATGGCGTGCAGCGGGAAGCCGATGATCTGCAGCCCGGCGATCAGGCCGCTCTGGATCGCCAGCGCCGCCAGCACCGCGCCGGGCAGGCCGTGGCTGACGGCCACCCACACCAGCGGCAGGAACAGCAGATAGAACAGATTGAACTGGCCGCTTCCGACCGGCAGGAACACGGCGACCAGGGCGGCGCCGATGGCCGCCGTCTGCGCCGCCGAGGGGGCCTGCGGCAGGCTCCAGGCCGGGCTGGCGCCCGGCCGGCGGAGCAGCAGCAGGAACGGCGTCACCACGGCGATGCCGATGGCGTCGCCCAGCCAGTACTGGAAGGCCAGGACCGGCAGGTCGCGCGCGGCGATGGCGCCGTCCAGGACGAAGACGCCGATGAAGGCCGGGGCGACCGCGGCGGCGCTGAGGAACGTCACCCCGACCAGCCAGGCCATGTCGCGCACCCGCGGCAGCGACAGGTCGATGGCCGCCCGCCGGCGCAGCACGTGCGCCGCCATGCCGTAGCCGGCGACGATGGCGAGGTTGGACAGCAGCAGCGACGCGACCGAGGCCGGGTGCCCGCGCACCACCAGGTCGGCCACCACCAGCGTGGCGTAGACCATCGGCAGGCCGCGCCGGCCGGTCCACAGCAGCAGCGCCATGTACAGGCCGGCCGGCGGGTTCCACGGCGTGATGTTCAGGCTGGGCCGTGCGTGGATGAAGGTCAGCCAGTCGACCGGCAGGTAGGCCGCCGCGAAGGCGACGGCCAGCACGAGCGCCTCCCGCCCGGTCCCGGCGGGGAACGGCGGCGCGGCGGCGCGGTCGTCGGCGGTTGGGTGCATGGCGGAACGATCCTTCGCGGGGCAGGCGGACGGCAGCCCATCAATATAGGGCAGGCCGCCGTCCGGGGTGCCCCGGATCAGATATGCGTCAGCCGATGAAGAACGGCTGCGTCCCGTGCGCGGCGATGGCGCTGGACAGCCGTTCCAGCGCGTGGGCGTAGGCGGCGGTGCGCATGGAGATGCCCTGGGCGGCGCGGCGGTCCCACACGCGGCGCCCCTCCGTTTCCATGATGGCGCGCAGGCGCTCGTGGATCTCCTCCAGGTTCCAGTAGTAGCCCTGGCGGTTCTGCACCCATTCGAAGTAGGACACCGTCACGCCGCCCGCGTTCGCCAGGATGTCGGGCAGGACGATGGCGCCGTTCCGCTCCAGGATCCGGTCGGCCTCCGGCGTCACCGGGCCGTTGGCCAGTTCCAGCACGACCCCGGCCTTGACGAGGCCGGCGTTGCCCTTGTGGATCTGGTCCTCCAGCGCGGCCGGGACCAGCACCTCGCACGGCACGGCCAGCATCGCGTCGTCGCCGACGGCGCGCACCCCGGCGCCGGCATAGGCGGTGACGGAGCCGCCGCGCTCCTTGGCCGCCAGCACCGCGTGCGGGTCCAGGCCGTCCTCGCACACGATGGCGCCGCGCGAATCCGACACGCCGACGATCCGATAGCCGTCGGCGTGCAGCAGGCGGGCGATGTGGAAGCCGGCGTTGCCGTAGCCCTGCACCACCACGCGCTTGCCCGAACCGGCCAGCCGCAGGTCGCCTTCCAGGTGCTTGAGCAGGTAGTAGCCGCCGCGCGCCGTGGCGTCGTCGCGCCCCAGCGAGCCGCCCAGCGGCAGCGGCTTGCCGGTGATGACGGCCGGGCTCGGCTGGCGGACGATGGAGCTGTACTCGTCGGCCATCCAGCCCATGATCATGGAGTTCGTGTAGACGTCCGGCGCCGGGATGTCGCGGTCGGGGCCGATCATGCCGGCGAAGGCCTGCACGTAGGCGCGCGACAGGCGCTCCAGCTCCGACTTGGACAGGCTGTGCGGGTCGACCTTCACGGCCCCCTTGCCGCCGCCGTAGGGCAGGTTCATCACGGCGCACTTGAAGGTCATCCAGAACGCCAGCGTGGTGACCTCCTCGACGCTGGAATTCGGGTGGTAGCGGATGCCGCCCTTGGTGGGGCCGCGCGTGTCGTCGTAGCGGCAGCGCCACGCCGGGAAGGA
>NZ_DASPMG010000156.1:0-9934 GCF_035627195.1 Azospirillum sp. | reverse complement strand
TCCAGGCCGATCTGCTGCTGGTTGGTGCCGGCGACGATCTGCTGGAAGGCCAGCACGCTCTCGTGGATGTTGTCGGCCATGGTGCGGATGGTGGCCTGCGTCGAATCCGCCTGCCGCCGCCCGGCGGCCACACGCTTCACCGCCTCCTCCGTCAGCATGACCGACGCGTTGATCCCCTGCTGGATGTCCGACAGGTTGGAACGCACCTGGGCGGTGGCGTCCTTGGCCTGATCGGCGAGGCTCTTGATCTCCGTGGCGACGACCGAGAAGGTGCGGCCGTGCTCGCCCGCCGCCGCCGCCTCGATGGCGGCGTTCAGCGCCAGCAGGTGGCTGCGCTCGGCGATGTCGTTGACGGTGGCGATGATGTCGCTGATCGCCTGGGTGCGCTCGCTCAGCATCACGATGGTCTCGGCCACCGTCTCGGCCTGCTCGCGGATGCCGTCCATGGCCTGCATGGTGTCGTCCACCGCCTTGAGCCCGGTGGCGCTGGACGCCGCCGTGTTCTGGGCACCCGACGCCACCTCCTGCGCGCGGCGCGAGATCTGGGCGCCCGACGCCGTGATCTCCGACAGGGTCGCCATGGTCTCCTCCACCGCCGCCAGCTGCTCGGCCACGCTGGCCGCCTGCTGCTGGGTGGAGGCGCGGATCTGCGCGGTGGCGGCGTGCACGTTCTCGGCCGCCGCGCGCGTGCCCTGGGCCACGCCGCGCAGCCGTTCGGCCATCTCGTTCAGGTCGGTGCCCAGCGCCCCCAGCTCGTCGGTGCCGGGGATCTCCACGCGCCGGGTCAGGTCGCCGCCGCCGATCACCCGCACCGCGTCGATCGCCCGCACCAGCCGCCCAGTGAAGGAGCGGCCGAACAGGTAGGCGATGGCCAGCCCCGCCCCCAGCAGCAGCACGGCGGCGATCACGGCCGAGCGCAGCATCTCGTCGTACGCCTCCTGGATGCGCCGCTCGCCGGCCTGGGTCAGGCGGCGCAGCGTCTCGTTGGCGTCGTCGATGCGCTTGTCCAGGCTGGCGCGCATCGCCTCGATGCGGGCGCGCCGCTCGATGGCGCCGGTCACCTCGCCTTGCGCCAGCAGGCGGAACAGCACGTCGCCCTCCGCCTGGGCGCGGCGGTAGTCACCCTCGATGGTGCGGGCAAAGGCGTTCAGCTCGCTCCAGTGGCGGGCGCGCTCGGGCGAGCTGGCGTTCGTCGCCCGCGTGGCGGTCAGCTTCTGCAGTTCCGCCAGTTCGGCGTAGATGCGCGCGTTCAGCTCGTCGTACTGGCGGTGCAGTTCGGAGACGTCGTAGGCGCGCTGCTGGGCGCTGCCCACGGCGGCCTCGGCCAGCGCCGATTCCCGCCGGTTGCGGACCAGCGCCTGGACGAGGCCGACGTTCTTCAGCGCGTCGGCCACCGCCACGTCGTAGGTCGCCACCGCCCGCGCGGTGCCGAAGGCGATGTCGAACTGATGGAACTGGTAGGCGATCGGCACCAACGCCAGCAGCACGATCAGGCCGAAGGCGGAGGCCAGCTTCTGGGCGACGGTCAGTCTCATCGGTGGGGGTTTCCGTCCAGGTCGTTGACGATGGCCGGGACGTCGAGGACGGCAACGCGGTCCCCCGTCAAGGCGTTCACATAGCGGGCCGGCGCGGTCTCGGTCAGCGTGGCCGCCGGCCGCTCCTCCACCGCGTCGACGGCACGGAAGCGCAACGCAAGGGGCGCCCGCGCCACGCGGCGCAGCACCACGGCAAATCCCCCCGCGCCGTCGTCGATGCCGGCCGGGGCGCCGCACAGCCGGTCCACGTCGAACAGCCGCAGCACCCGCCCGCCGACGTTGATCAGGCCCAGCAGGTGGGCCGGCGCGCCCGGCACCGGGGTCCAGCGCGCCACCGGCTGCGTGCGCCCGACCTCGGCGATGGGCAGCGCGTAGCGCTCCACCGCCCCCCGCGCCAGCAGCAGGCGGACCTGGCCCGCACCGTCCTCCGCCACGGGTGGGCGCGCCAGTTCCTCGGTGCGGCGGCGCAGCAGCTCCTCGGCCCACGGCCCGCGGCCGGCCGCCGCCTGCTCCACCGCGGCGCGGCTGGCGGCCAGCCGGCGCCTCAGAGTCGCCCAGTCTATGTCCCCGGAAGGTTTCACCGGGCACCTCCCGCCGGCAGCCACAGGTCGATCATGGCGGACAACTCGCGCACGCTCAGGCCCCGGCCGTGCGCCACCGGCGCATCGGGGTCGCGGCCGGCCAGCGACAGCCGGGCGCCACGGAAGGCCCGCCGCGCCGCCTCCGCCTGCCCGCGCCGCCAGTGCACCAGCGCCAGATGGTACTGCGCCAGCGCCAGATCGTGGTCGAGGTAGAGGGCCCGCCGGAACGCCGCGACCGGATCGCCGACGCCAAGCTGCTCCTCGATCAGCCCGCGGTAGTAGTGGACGGCGGCGTTCATCGGCTCCCGCCGCACCAGCGCCTCGCAGGCCTCCAGCGCCTCCGGCCACTGCCCCCGGTCGGCCAGGGCGACGAGATCGTCAAGCGTCGGCCCGCCGGCGGCTGGCTCCGGTTCGGGCCGCGCGGCCGGTGCCGGAGCGGGCACCGGGTGCACCCGGCGCGACGGCGCGGGCGGCGGCGGCGGCAGCGGTTCCGGCACCGTCACCACCGGCGCCATGGCCGGCGTGCACAGCGGGTGCGGCTTGCGGTACAGCGTCGCGCCCGGAACGGACACCGGGGTGAACAGCGTGCTCAGTTCCATACCCGCTTCGGCGTGACCGACCAGCAGCCAGCCGCCGTCGACCAGCGCGTCGTGCAACCCGCGCACCAGCCGCGCGCGGCTGGGCTCGTCGAAATAGATCATGACGTTGCGGCACAGCACCACGTCGAAGCCCGCCAGCCCCTCGGCATAGGCCGGCAGCGCCGATTCCGCGAGATTGAAGTGGGAAAAGCGGGTCCATTCCCGGTACGCGGGCTTCAGCCGCCAGCCGCCGTCCTGCGGTTCGAAGCAGTCGGCGCGCACGTCGTCGGGCACGCCGCGCATCGCCCAGTCGCCATAGGTCGCCGCCTTGGCCTGGGCGAGGAAGGCGTGGTTGATGTCCGTGCCTATGATCGACACGCTCCACCCGTCCAGCGCGCGCGCGAAGGCGCGTTTCAGCAGGATTTCCACCGAATAGGCCTCGGCGCCGATGGAGCAGCCCGCACTCCAGACGCGCAGTGCCCGCACACCGGCATTGCGGCGCAGGCATTCGGGGATGACCAGGGCGCGCAAGGCCTCGAACTGTTCCAGGTAGCGGAAGAAGAAGGTCTCGCCGATGGCGATCTCGTTGACCAGCGCCTGGAACTCCGCCCCCCCGGCACGCTCGCGCTCCAGCACCGTCAGATAGGCGCGGCAACCCTGCAGGCCCAGCGCCTCGATGCGCCGCCGCACGCGCTCGGCCAGCGCGGAATCCTTGTCGGCGTAATAGGCCAACCCGGTGCGCCGGATCACGAGATCTTTCAGCGGGGCGAAGGCCGGGTCGCCCAGAACCGCCAGGGCGCCCGTCATGCCGCCCCACCCTGTGCCGGCTCATCGTATGCCGGCTCACCCCGCCAGGCGCGAAGCCGCTCCTCCGCCACCGCGCGGAAGCCGGCCAGCCGCTCCTCCTCGGCCTTGGTCAGCAGGCGTGCGGGGTCGAGCAGGAACACCGTCTCCGCGCCCCGGCGCCAAGCTCCGGCGATGCAGCCGTTGAACGAACCACCCTCCTCCACATCCTCCAGCATCGGCCCGTCCGCCGGCCGGACCGCCAGCACCGCATCGACCAGAAGCGCCAGCGATCCGCCTTCGTGCGTGATCAGCAGCAGCGGCGTGTAGACGCCCGGCTCACGGACGGCCAGGCCGAACAGCGTGCCGAGGCTCAGCACCGGCACCGCCTCGCCGCCCAGCACCGCCACCCCGGCCAGGACCGGCGGCTGGCCCGGCAGCCGTTCCAGACGCGGCATAGGCAGCACGCGGCGCACCGCGCCGCTCGGCAGCGCCAAGCGCCGGTCGGCCACGGAGAACACAGCGTATCGCGGCTCGGCCGCCGGGCTGCCGGATGTCGTCACGCCAAGGCACTGCCTGAAAAGGGGCACCACTGGCGGAAATCCTAAACGGCTGCTCCGTCCTTGCCATACGGCTCTTCGGTATAAGGCAAGGGTCCGATGCCCAAAGGAGGATCGGCTTCGGAACGCTGAGTGGGGAATGCTCAGACGCTGACGTCGAGCAGAGAGCCGCGTGGCTTGGAGCCGGGCAGCGGCCGGCCGTTGGTGCGGGCCTGCACGGCGCGCGCGGTGGTGTCCAGCGCCTGCCCGGTGTCGGTGCCGGACTTGGCATCGCGCGTGCCGTCGGCCTTGCCGGCGGCCTGCGGCGCCTGGATCGTCTGGGTGCGCTGGACGGTGGTCGTCTGCTGGGCCGCCATCACCGCCGGCGACAGCGCGACCTGCGCCGCAGGGATCACCTGCGGCTGGACGAGCTTCATCGCCTGGGGCGTTATGAGCGGATTTAACTGCATGTTAACAAGATGCGCCCGTACGCGAACCTTTACAAGGCGCGAAACGTCTCAGGCGCGGAAATCGTTTCGGATTCGCCAGAAATGACGCCTATCCGATCGTTATCGCCGTTCAACGGCGCCGGCGCTCATCCAGCCGCCCCCTACCCCACCGGCTGCTGCTGGGTGATGCAGTGGATGCCGCCGCCGCCGCGCACGATGTCCAGCGCCGGGATCTGGATCACCTCGCGGTCGGGGAAGGCGCGGCGCACGGTGCGATAGGCCTCGTCGTCGGCGAAATCCTCGAAGGCCGGCATCACCACGCCGCCGTTGGCGATGTACAGGTTGGTGTAGGACAGCGTCAGGCGCACGCCGTTGCGGTCGCGCCGCGCGGGCTGGCGGATCTCGATCACCTCCAGCTCGCGCCCGCGCGCGTCCCGCGCGCGCTTCAGCCGGTCCAGATTGTCCTGGAACGCCTTGAAGTTGGCGTCGGTCGGGTCGTCGGTGGTCAGCGCCATCACCACGCCGGGCCGCACGAAGCAGGCGATCTCGTCGATGTGTCCGTCCGTCTCGTCGTCCTGGTAGCCCTCGCCCAGCCAGATCACCGTGGAGACCGACACGTGGTCCTTCAGGAACGCCTCGATCTCCGCCCGGCTCAGGTGCGGGTTACGGTTGGGGTTCAGCAGGCACTGCTCGGTGGTGATCAGCGTGCCTTCGCCGTCCACGTGGAAGGAGCCGCCCTCCATCACCAGCGGCGCCTCGTAGCACGGCAGTTTCAGGTGCTCCAGCACCAGGCGCCCGACCTCCTGATCCTTGGCGCAGCCGGGGTAGTTGCCGCCCCAGGCGTTGAAGCGCCAGTGCACGCCGGCCACCCGCCCCTGGCCGTCGCTGACGAAGCTCGGCCCCGTGTCGCGGATCCAGGAATCGGAGATGGGCAGCGGCACCACCTGGATGCCGGCACCCAGCGTCAGCGAGGCCTCCGCCACGTCGTCGGGGTCGCAGACCATGGTCACCGGCTCGAACCGGGCGATGGCGCGCGCCACGTCGGCATAGGCCGTGCGGGCGGCCTCGAACGCCTCCTCGTCGGCGGCGCCCTGCTCGCCCGCCCAGGTTTCGGCACGGCAGGGCCACGCCATCCAGCAGCGGCTGTGCGGCTCCCATTCGCCGGGCATGCGCAGCCCGTCGGCGGCTGGCGTCGTCATGGTCCGTCCCTCCCCCTGTGACATTCTTGGGTGTGACATTCTTGGGTCCGGCCTCGCGTTGCGGACAGCCTAAACACGGCGCCGCGCGTTTGGCAACGGCCGGGCCGCAACGTCGTGCCCGGCACCACGAAAGAAAACATCACAAATGAAGCTCAACCAGCCTGCAGCGCCATCTGCTCGTCGCGCTTGCGCTGGCGCTCGCGCCGGGCCACCAGCAGGCTGGCGATGAAGATGCCGGTCGCCACCACCAGCACGATGATGGTCGCCAGCGCGTTGATCTGCGGGCTGACGCCCAGCCGCACGCTGGAGAACACCGCCATGGGCAGCGTGGTCGACCCCGGTCCGGACACGAAGCTGGCGATCACCACGTCGTCCAGCGACAGGGTGAAGGCCAGCAGCCAGCCCGCCACGATGGCCGGGGCGATCAGCGGCAGGGTGATGACGAAGAACACCTTGCCCGGCCGCGCGCCGAGATCCATCGCCGCCTCCTCCAGGCTGCCGTCCATGCCCGACAGGCGCGACTGCACGATGACGGCGACGTAGGCCATGGTGAAGGTGGTGTGGGCGATGGTGATGGTGGTCATGCCGCGCCCGTCGGGCCAGCCGATCGCCTGCTCCATCGCCACGAACAGCAGCAGCAGCGACAGGCCGGTGATCACCTCCGGCATCACCAGCGGCGCACTGATCATGCCGCCGAACAGCGTGCGCCCGCGGAACCGGCCGAAGCGCGACAGCGCCAGCCCGGCGATGGTGCCCAGCACGGTCGCCAGCGTGGCCGAGGCCGCGGCCACCTGCAGCGACACCAGGGCGGCGTCGATCAGCGCCTCGTTGTGCAGCAGCTCGCCGTACCATTTGGTCGAAAAGCCGCTCCACACCGTGACGAGCCGGTTCTCGTTGAAGGAATAGACGATCAGCAGGACGATCGGCGCGTACAGGAAGGCGTAGCCGAACCACAGCGCCCAGGCGAGCATCCCCGTCCGCCTCATCGCCGCGCCTCCCCGTCCCCGGTGCGGCCCTGGACGTGCTGGAACACCATGATCGGCACCACCAGGAACAGCAGCAGCGCGGTCGCCACCGACGCCGCCACCGGCCAGTCGCGGTTGGAGAAGAACTCGTTCCACAGCACGCGCCCGATCATCAGCGTGTCCGGCCCGCCCAGCAGCTCCGGGATGACGAACTCGCCCACCGCCGGGATGAACACCAGGAGCGAGCCGGCGACGATCCCCGGCAGCGACAGCGGCAGCGTGACGGTGAGGAACGCCCGCCACGGCCGGCAGCCCAGGTCGGCCGCCGCCTCCAGCAGCGTCAGGTCCAGCTTTTCCAGGCTCGCGTACAGCGGCAGGATCATGAACGGCAGGTACGAATAGGTGATGCCGATGTACACCGCCGCGTCGCCGTACAGCAGCTCCACCGGCCCGTCGGTGAGGCCCAGCGTCTCCAGCAGGTTGCTGATCAGCCCGTTGGACTTCAGGATGCCGATCCAGGCGTACACGCGGATCAGGAACGAGGTCCAGAACGGCAGGATGACCAGCATCATCAGCGCCGCCCGCCGCTCCGCCGGGGCCCGCGCGATGGCGTACGCCATGGGATAGCCCAGCAGCAGGCACAGGAACGTGGAGACCGCCGCCATCTTCAGGGACGACAGGTACGCCGCGATGTACAGGTCGTCGGCCAGCAGCCGCAGGTAGTTGGTGAGGTTGAGGACCAGCTGGAGCTTCAGGTCGCCCCCCTCCTCGCCCATCACCCAGTCGACCAGCGGCGTGTAGGGCGGCTGCGCCAGCACCGCCTCGGAGAAGCTGATCTTGAAGACGATCAGGAACGGCACCAGGAAGAACAGCGCCAGCCACAGGTAGGGGACGCCCACCACCAGCCCGCGGCCCAGCGACAGGAAGCGGCGGATCGCGTTCATTGCGTCAGCACCACGCCGGCGAACGGGCGCCAGGTGACGTACACCTCGTCGTCCCAGGTGATCGGCAGGTCGGTGCGGCGGGTGACGTTGGGGATGGTGGCGCGCACCACGGTGCCGGTCGCCAGCTCCACCAGATAGATCGACACGTCGCCCAGGTACGCGATCTCGCGCACCACGCCGCGCGTCAGGTTGCGCCCGGTGGCGTCCTGCGGCGGCTCCTTGGACAGCGCCACCTTCTCCGGCCGCACGGCGACGCGCACGGCGCTGCCCAGCGGCACCGCGGCGCCGTGGTTGATGTACAGGTCGCAGCCGGCCTGTTCGGAGCGGATGAGCACGTGGTCCGGCTCGTCCTCCGCCACGATGCCCTCGAACATGTTCACCGATCCGATGAACTGCGCCACGAAGGCGGAGTTCGGGTACTCGTAGATCTCCGTCGGCGTGCCGACCTGGGCGATGGTGCCCTGGTTCATCACGGCGATGCGGCTGGCCATGGTCATCGCCTCCTCCTGGTCGTGGGTGACGACCACGAAGGTGATGCCGGTGCTTTCCTGGATGTTGACCAGTTCGAACTGCGTGCGCTCGCGCAGCCGCTTGTCCAGCGCCCCCAGCGGCTCGTCCAGCAGCAGCAGCTTGGGCCGCTTGACGAGGCTGCGGGCCAGCGCCACGCGCTGCCGCTGCCCGCCCGACAGCTGGTGCGGGCGCCGCTTGGCGAAGGCGCCGAGCTGGACCATCTCCAGCATCTCCGTCACGCGCGCGCGGATCTCCGCCTTCGGCAGGCCGTCCTGCTTCAGGCCGAAGGCGACGTTCTGCTCCACGCTCATGTGCGGGAACAGGGCGTAGGACTGGAACATCATGTTCACGGGCCGCTCGTACGGCGGAATCCCCGACATGTCGACGCCATCGATGAAGATGCGCCCTTCGCTCGGCTGCTCGAAGCCGGCCAGCATGCGCAGCAGCGTCGTCTTGCCCGAACCGGAGCCGCCCAGCAGCGCGAAGAACTCGCCGCGGTGGATGTTCAGCGTGACGTCGTCGACGGCGACGAAGTCGCCGAACCGCTTGGTCACCCGCTCGATGCGCACATAGGGCACGGCGGCCGGGTCCTGCCACGGCTCCAGGCGGGTCGGCTTGCGGATGGGCTGCGCCATGATGCTTCAGGGTCCCCCGAACGAAGAAACGCCCCGGTCCGTGACGGACGGACCGGGGCGCCGCGGCACGTCATGCGCCTAAGGTTTACTTGCCCGTCTTGACCTTCGTCCAGACCCGCGTGCGGTCGCGGTCGGTGGACTGCTTGATGGCCTTCAGGCTGAACAGCTTCACCTTGCCGCCTTCCGGCAGGTAGACGGCCGGGTTGGTCTTCACCGCCTCGTCCACGCCGGCCAGCGAGGCCGGCACGGCGTTGGCGTACTGCACCGTGTTGGTGATGCCCGCCGTGTTGGCCGGGTCGAGGACGAAGTTGATGAAGGCGTAGGCCGCGTCCTTGTTCTTCGAATCGGCCGGGATCGCCAGCGTGTCCCACCACACCTGCACGCCTTCCTTGGGCGCCACGTACTGGACGGTGACGCCCTTGTTGGCTTCCTTGGCGCGCGCCGAGGCCTGGTTGACGTCGCCGTTGTAGGCCATGACGACGCAGGCGTCGCCGGCGGCCAGCAGGTTGATGTTCTGCCCCGTCACGAACTGCTTGATGTACGGGCGCACGGCCAGCAGCGCCTTCTCCGCTTTCGCCAGATCCTCCTTCTTCTCGGAGTTCGGGTCGAGGCCGAGGTAGTTCAGCACCGACGGGATCACGTCGGTGGCCGAATCCATCACGGTGATGCCGCACTTGGAGACCTTCTCGGCCACCTCCGGCTTGAAGATCAGGTCCCAGCTGTCCAGCGCCACGTCGGGGGCGACGGCCTTGATCTTCTCCGGCACGATGCCGATGCCGACGGTGCCGCCCAGGTACGGCACGGCGTGCTTGTTGCCGGGGTCGGAGGTCTCCAGCAGCTTCAGCACCTGCGGGTCGACGTTCTTCAGGTTGGGGATCTTCGCCTTGTCGAGCGGCGCCACCACCTTGGCCTGGATCAGGCGCGACAGCGTCGGCTCGGCCGTCGGCACGATGATGTCGTAGCCGGACTTGCCGACCAGGACCTTCTGCTCCAGCAGCTCCAGGCTGTCGTACAGGTCGACCTTGGTCGGGTAGCCGGCCGCCTTGGTGAAGTCGGCGAGCGTCGTCTCACCCAGGTAGTCGTTCCAGATGTAGATGTTGAGCGGCTTCTTGGCCTGGGCGTGCGCGGCGCCGGACACCGCGACGGCGGCGATGGCGGCCAGGGCGCTGAGCGCGAGTCGTTTCTTCATGAAGGCCCCCGACTGTTCTGCATTGGC